>CAJGBW010000015.1 GCA_904501835.1 uncultured Bacteroidales bacterium | reverse complement strand
GATGTTTTTGTTGCCGTCGATGTTTGTGCCCATCATTCCGGTGATACCACCGGCGTAATTGTCTGCGGCATCGACTACGCCTGTGGTGTAACAACGTTCAATGACGCCATATTCTCCCGCTTGGTTGGGATAGCGTTCGCCCAGATAAGAAGCGATGATTCCAACGCTTCGGTTGTAACCTTCAGCGCTAATGTCTGCATTGACAAATCCTACGTCATAGCATTTTCCTTCAAGTACGCCGAAGAAAGATGCATAGAGTTTGTTTTTACACGATAGGTTCTTGATAAGTTTGCCGTTTCCATTGAAATCGATGTAACGGTCGTAGCTCGTTCCTGTATTGTTAATGGGCGTCCAGTCAATACCGGCAAGGTCAATGTCTGCTTCCAATCGGAAATAAGTTGTTTCTCCGTTTCTTAATTTTCCACTGAGTGCAAGCAGGTCGTCCACGGTGCTGACTTTATGAGGGTTGCTGCTGGTGCCTTCTCCTGTGTTGTTGGTTTGACTGCTTGTTCCCTTGGTCATGTCCAGCTGATATAAAATCGACTGGTTACCTGTTGTGAAATCCTGGGCTTTGGTATTGCTGAATGCTTTACTGTAAACTTTTCCGTTGGAGTCGTAAACCTTGATATTCAACACTTGACCGGCAGCGACCTCGTAGCCATGCCAGGGAATGGCCATGTAGGCGGTGAATACTTGTGCGTCAGGCTTGCCGTTGTTGATATACAGGCACAGGGTATTGGTCTTGCTGTTTATTTCGTTGGAAGCATAGAAGATTCGTGCGCTGGCGGGATTGTCGTTGGTCGGATTGGCGACAAGTTCAATGCGTTTCACTTCTGTGACGTCGGCCGGCAGTTTCAGGCGGAATTTGATAACGCTGCTTCTTTTGAGCGTGTAACCCATTTTCTTTGCATAAGCCGATGTGAGCATGACCTCTGAGGGGAAATCCTGGATGCCGGACAGTTGTGCGCAATATAACAGGTGATCGGTGTTGCCGTTGCCATTTTGGACTTTTCCGGAGAAGGTCATGGTCAGTACTTCAAGGTGTGAAAGATTCTCGGGATATTGAATGGTATATTCGTCGGGACTGACGGCGCTGGGCTTTACACCGGAAAAAGATGCGTGGTGTCGGGTAAAGCCATTCTGTATGGTAAAGGGTTTTTCTTCCGTGTCGCTACCGGTGACTGCCACGACGAGCAATTTATCTCCGCTTTGCCAAGCTGTACGAACCAGTTGTGCATCATCGCTGATGGCGATTTTGGAATCCTCTTCCGTTTCACTGCCGTTCTCATCGCTGTCCAAACCGACTTGGATGGTTACAATTTCCTTTTTGGTGAGGCTGTCTTCGCTCAATGCTTCTTTGGTGCAGGCAGCCAGACTGCTCAATAATGCGGAACAAAGAATAACCGCAAGGATTTGTGTGCTGTTTTTCATATTCGTTCCGTATTAAAATTCTTCAATATATCCATCTTCGGGGTCAAAATCATCCAAGGCGCTCTCGCATAATATATTATCTTCTTCTATATCAAGAAGTTGCAGCAGGGGTGGGTAATAATTTTTAACTACTTTCATTCTCTAAAATCTCCACAAACATTTTAACCTTCAAAGGTAATTTATTTTCAATAAAAAACAAAATTCTTATATTTGCACTGAAGAATGGAAAGTGTTAGAAATCATAGGAAAACGCGCCTTGTCGCTTGCCTTTTGGCTTTGGGCATGCTCGTATCCTGTAGTCCCACTCGCGTTTTGTCGGAAGGGGACTATTTTTTGTCTAAAAACAAGGTCGTTGTCGAGAATTCCAAACGCTTCAATACCCGCGAACTCGTCCCTTATATCAAGCAGAAGGAAAATGCCTCTCTTTTTGGCTGGAAGCCCTTTTTGCTTTTGTATAACACCCAAAACGGGAAGGGCAAAGGATGGGATAAATTTGTCCGGAAATTGGGCGACCCGCCCGTGATTTTTGATGAGGCGTCTGTACGGATTTCCCAAGAAAATATACGTTCTCATTTGGAGTATATCGGTTACTATGGTTCAGAGGTTCAGAGCGATGTGGTGACGAAGGGAAAAGAGGTCACGGTTACCTATAAAGTGAACCTGGGTAAACGGGTGGCCATCGATTCCATCGAATTCGAATTACCGCGTGACAGTGCTTTCCGAGCTTGTTTTTATGCCGATACGGCTCATTTTACTTTGCGTAAGGGAGATTGGCTTTCGGAAAAAAACATAGATGTGGAAGCCTCTCGTGGAAGTAACTATTTGAGAAACCATGGTTATTATGGCTTTAACAAGACCGATTTTGTCTATGAGGCGGACACTTTGACCCTTCCCGGAAAAGCCATTTTGACTTTGCGTCTGAATCAACTTCCTCCCAAGCGATATTTTGGAGAAGTCAGCATTGATTATCCGGCTTCCTTACCATTCAGAGAGAAAGTCTTGCGAGGGCTCAATACCATCAAACCGGGGGATTTGTATAGCGAAAATACAGTAAACAACACCTATACCCGTCTGTCCCAGCTACAACTTTTCAATGCGGTCAATATTCAGACATCGGTCGGAGAGGATCAGCGTGTCCGTAGCGCCATTGTCTTATCACAGGCAAAGTTGCAAGGATTTAAGATAGATTTACAGGCTTCTACCAATGCGAACTGGCTCTTTGGTATTTCCCCCCAGCTTTCCTATTTTCATAAAAATGTCTTTGGCGGAGGTGAAATTCTCAATGTGAGTATTCGCACCAATCATCAATTCAGTTTTAACAGCCGTATTACCGGAGATAAGAAAAGCATTTCTGCCAACGAGGTGGGTTTTTCTGCCGGTCTGCGCATTCCTAAATTCGTGTTTCTGCCCTATGAGTCTTTCCCGGGACGTATGCCACAGACCGAGTTGAATGTAAGTTTTACTTATCAGGAGCGCCCTGAGTACAAGCGTTATGTTTTCTCCGGAAATTTTGGCTATGTGGGCAGTTTCAATAATTTGCTTTCCTATCAGTTCAATCCCTTGCAGTTGGGTCTGATTCGTATTCCTTATCAAGATGCCAATTTCTACAATAGCTTGATGGACAATCCTTTTCTGTTGCAGTCGTTTATTGAACACTTTGATTGGGGTTTGGGAGGAACGCTCTTGTATAAGACGAGTCCGGAGGCCAATCCGACCACGACCTATTTTTATACCCGTCTTCAATTTGACACTGCGGGCAATCTCTTCTCTCTCTTCAAGGCGGAAGATATATTCGGAATGCCTTATAATCAATATGTTAGGGGCGAACTTACTTTAGGGCAGGTCGTACGCTTCGGCAAGGATGATAAGCATTCTTTTGCTTTCCGTTTCTTGCTCGGAGCCGGTGTGGGCTATGGTAATTCCATATCGCTACCTTACGAAAAACTCTTTTATGCCGGTGGCGCCAGCAGTATGAGAGGCTGGCAAGCGCGTACACTCGGTCCCGGAAATTCCAAACTCTATGACTATTTTGTGATTCCCAGTCAGACAGCCGGAGCGAAATTCGAAATGAATGTGGAATATCGTTTCCCTTTGTTCTGGAAATTGGAGGGGGCGGCTTTTGTCGATGTGGGTAACATTTATGACATCGTTACGGATCGTTTGCTGTCCGATCTCTATTTTTATGAGGGAACTTTCTCTTTTGACCACATGGAGAGTTTGGCTGCCAACTGGGGCTTGGGCCTTCGTGTGAATCTGGATTTTTTGGTGTTGCGTCTGGATGCGGGATTCCGTATTCATGACCCGGCCCGTGATGCCGGAATGAGATGGCTGAAATTCAAGGAGATGTTTAGCAATGAGGGGTGTGCCGTTCATTTCGGTGTGGGCTATCCTTTCTAAAATTTTATACAAAACAAGATGTATTCTTTTCTGATTAGCATTGTGGCACTTGTGCTCGGCTATTTGTTTTATGGCCGATTTCTTGCCTCGGTGGTGCGTCAGGATGCAAAAAATCCTACGCCGGCGCTCACCAAAACCGATGGGGTGGATTATATTCCCATGCCCACCTGGAAGGTCTTTATGATTCAATTTCTGAACATTGCCGGGACCGGTCCTATTTTTGGTGCGATTATGGGTGCCAAATTTGGTCCTGCCTGCTATCTGTGGGTCGTATTGGGTTGTATTTTTGCCGGGGCTGTTCATGATTATATCAGCGGTATGGTCATCTTGCGCGGCGGCGGATGTTCCTACAATGATATGATAGGTAAAATCTTCGGTAAAAAGACACGCGTCTTTGTTACTTTCTTGATTACAGCGCTTCTACTATTGGTGGGAGCCGTCTTTGTGTATAGTCCCTCCATTATTCTGGGGGATATTGCCGCCCTGTCCGAGGATTCAATGACCTCCATGATGTTTTGGGTGGTTATCATTTTTGTTTATTATCTCATTGCTTCCATTCTTCCTATTGACAAGTTGATAGGTAAAATCTATCCGATTTTTGCCTTCTGCATCTTGTTTATGGCTTTGGGGCTGTTTGTCTGCCTTTTGATTCATTGGCCCACCATTCCTGAATTTTGGGATGGTCTAGCGAATCGAGGTCCTTCTATCGGCGTGACCGGTCAGAGTATTTTCCCTTGTCTGTTCATTACGGTGGCATGTGGTGCAATCAGTGGTTTTCATGCCACACAGAGCCCGATGATGGCGCGTTGCCTGACCAACGAAAAACACGCGCGTCCTATCTTTTATGGCTCCATGATTGCAGAGGGTGTTGTGGCTTTGATTTGGGCGGCCGTCAGCTCTTATTTCTTCTTTGATGGGGGAATGGCAGAGGTACAAGCTTCTTCTGCCCAGGCACCTGCCGTGGTGGTAAGTGTATCCAAATATTGGTTGGGTGCCGTCGGTAGTATTTTGGCGATTATCGGTGTGGTGGCAGCCCCGATTACCACGGGAGATACGGCTTTCCGCAGTGCCCGCATCATGATAGCCGACTATGTGAATTTTGATCAGAAGCCCGCTAAAAATCGTATTCTTATCAGCATTCCTTTGTTTGCGATAGCAATTTTGCTTTTGTGGTATAATATGGCGGATGAGGAGGGATTCAATACCATTTGGCGTTATTTCGGATGGCTGAATCAGACGTTGGCAGCTTTCACTTTGTGGGCCATGACCCAATGGCTTTATACCCGTTCTCGCAAGATGTATTATTTGATTACCTTGCTTCCCGCCCTCTTTATGACAGCGGTGTGTGGTAGTTTTATCTTGTTTGATTCGATTGGATTGGGTTTACCCCAGGCTTGGTTGCCTTATGTTGTAGGCATTTTGCTCAGTCTGTCCATATTCGTCTTCTGCCTTGCCAATCGCAAACAGAAGAGGGAAAACGAGCTTTAACGAATCGTGAGCCTTTCTTCAAAACGATAGAGACCATCGTCGTAGCGAAGATAGACTTCATTGCCTTGTATGCAAGTGCCATCTGTTTCCCAGAGGTGCTTGCATTTTCTTTTGCGTAAGGGGATGATTTCCTTGCGTCGGGCTTTCTTTTCAGCGCTGCTTAAACGATGATTGAATTCCAAGGCTAGGCGTAATTCTTCCGAGATTTCTTCACTGATTTTGGCATTTATCCAACGCGCTCCGCATTGCTTGCTGCGTAGAGAGACTTTGGCATTGCTTTCTCCGCCGAATACATTGATAATCAACTTGCTGTCGCGGCGTGTGACGCTGGCGCGCAGTCGGTTGCCTACGCTCTTATACTGCATTTTTTGCCATTTTCCGCAGTAGAAATCGCCTATGTAATATCCTCTCGGATCGCTACTGTTCATCAGGGCATAAGGGATGCCGTCTTCTCCTTTCGGGCCCCTCCACCACATACCACAGGCAGCGCCGGCGACCAACTCCTCGTAGTCCATTTTTTGCGCTCCGGGGCAGGCATTTTCCTTGGGCGTGAATGTCAGGCGGTGACGCAAAACATGGTGGCTGTGTCCGGAAACAAAATAGACGGAAGGGTGATTTCTTAGTATCACGGACAGGCTGTCCAGGCCCGTGCTTTGGCTCATGGGAATATGTGTACAGAAGACAATGGTCTTGAGTTTTTGGCTGATTTGCATCAAGGAATCCAGCCACTGTTTTTGTGAGCTCGAGAACCCTGCTTCGTAGGATCTTGTCTCAACGGTCCGTACATTGTTCATACAGATGAAACGCACGCCTCTTTTGACGAAACTGGTATCTATATAGCCATTTAATTTTTTGAAATCGTGCAAGTCGCGGGCTCTTTGCGGCATTTTCTTCCCGGGATAGCGGCTGCTGGCTTTTTTATAGTAGTTGCGGTCGTGATTGCCTGGAACGCATATCCAGGGACAGGGGAGGGAGTCCAGACTTTCAAAACTCGGGGCAAGCCATTCGGTATTGTCGTTTACCACGTCGCCCAGAATAATTACCATATCCAAGTCTTTCCGTTCTCGTAATTCTTTGTATATGCTTTTTTGTGCGTAGCGTAGTTCTTCTTCATTATCAACCTGAGGGTCTCCGACAAAGGCTACCCTGAAATTGCCTGCAAAACCTTGGGGGATGGCAAGCAATAGGAAACAGAGCAGGCTGAATAAGAATTTATTTGAAAAGTTTATCGACCGCATTGACTGAACTTGGAATAGAGAATACAATAACGCGGTCGTAGGCTTGTAGAATGGTGCTTCCTACCGCAATCTGGGCCTCTGTGCCTCGGATGACACCGCCAATCAGCGCACCGCTGGGGAACTCAATGTCTTTGAGTTGCTTGCCGATGATGCCGGCTCCTTCTTCGATGATGTATTCCAATACCTCGGCGTTGGTGCCATTCATATATTTGATAAATCTTACTTTATCACTCAAGGTGAGTTTGAAGATTTTAGCCGCAGCAATCATCTTGCGGTTGATGGTGGTGTCAATACCCATTTCCTCTGCCAAGCGTAAGTATTCAAAGTTTTCTACGTTGGCAATGGTTTTGGGAACACCCAATTTCTTGGCAGCCACGCTGGCGAGGATGTTGGTCTCGGCGTTGTCGGTTACCGCAATCACCGCGTCATAGCCACGTATGCCTTCTTCAATGAGCAAATCCGTATCTCTGACGTCTCCCGTGATGATTTTAATGGAAGGGTCCAATTGGTCGGCCAGTTCAAGGCAGGCCTCGCGGTTTTTGTCGATGATTTTGATTTCCTCGGCAATGCCGTACATTTGTGTGGCTACCATCGCGCCGATATTGCTGCCACCCAAAATCATAATTCGTTTGGCTTGCTCTGCGTGTTTTCCCATCACGGTCAGCAAGGTGGAGAGGGATTCACGTAGGGTAACGATGAAGAGCATGTCTCTTTCCTTGAACTTGAAATCGGGTCCGGGAATCAAGGTCTCTCCATTACGCGACACGGCTACAATACGGAAATGTATCTGATATTTTTCGGTGATTTCCTGGCTGAAATCCAAAATTTTACAATCTATGACAGGGGAATCTTCATCTAATTTGAGAACGGAAAGTTGGAGTCTGCCTCGGGCAAAATCAAGACTTTCTGTGGCCCCTGCATTTTTCAAGGTATCGACAATCTCGGTTGCGGCAATTTTTTCCGGATAGAAAAGCAGGTCAATGCCCATGTCTGTAAACAAAATTCGGTTGTCGTAGGACAGGTATTCTTCCTTGCTGATACGGGACACTACCTTTTTGCAACCTAATTTCTTGGCTAACAGGGCGCTGACTATATTCAGATTTTGTGAGCTGGAAGGATTTACAGAGATAAACAAATCGGCAGACTCGACGCGGGCCTCCTGCAAGGTCTTGATAGAGGAGGAATCCCCGCAAATGGTAATGATATCGGCACTTTCTGCAACAGCCGTCAGTCTTTTTTCTGAATTATCAATGAGCGTAATGTCATTTCTGCCAGACGTTGATAGCATTTTGGCGAGGTGAGAACCGACCTCGCAGGCACCTGCAATAATGATTTTCATAATTTGATCTCTTTATTTATCCTGTCGTGGACTTTTTCTTTGTATCGGTAGGCATAAGGAATAATCCAATGGGAGGATATTCCTTTGATGCTCACTTTCTTTCCAAAGCCATTTTCAAGGTCCAGTTGTAGGAACTTATGAATGAAATCTTCTTGTAATGACTTCTGAAGATAGTTGTATAGACTTTCTGTGCTTTCTTGCGCATGCGTCTTTTTCAACATATCAAACTCTCGGTGGGCTTGAAAAACGGCCTTGAAAGCGGCTTTCTTTCCGCTCACAAGATATACGAAGGCAGAAAGTACATCCAAAAATTTGCGTTTGAGAATGATGCGTTTCCGGCTGTTAATTCCCTCTTTGGCTGCATTCCCAAGTAGCTCTTGTTGAAGTTCTGCCGGCAGTTCTTCGTACAACCTCAGGCAACATTCCCACTCATTGATGCCACAGAAATCCGAACTTTTTACCAGGGTGGCAATCAGTTCAAACAAATCGCGAAGGGCGATGGTTTTTGCGTAATTTTTGTGAAGGGTGAGCAGGTTGTTGCGATAGTTTAATTTCAGCTTCCAAGGAGAGTCTTGAGGCAGGGTGCCTCCGCCGACGTGATAGACGTGGCTACGGGGTACATAGCAAACGCGATAATGGGCCAATTTGGCTCGCCAGCAGAAGTCAATTTCTTCAAAATGAGCAAAATAGTCTTTGTCAAAGCCGCCCAATTCACGCCATACGCTGGAACGGACCATCATGCAGGCGCCGCTCTGCCAAAAAGTATCTTCGGGCATTTCGTACTGTCCCTGGTCTTTTTCGATATAGGACATGATACGTCCCCGGCAGAAACTATAGCCCAAAATATCAATCAGACCTCCGGCTGCACCGGCATATTCAAATTCGTCTTGACGATCGTAACTGAGGATTTTGGGGCCGCAAACCGCGCAGTCGGGATGTAAATCCATCCATTCTTCCAAAGCATCCAACCAATTTCCTTCAACCCAAACGTCAGAATTGAGCAGGAGGTAGTATTGCGCGTCAATCTGTTGCAGGGCTTTGTTGTAACCCTCCGCAAAGCCATAATTCTTGTCAAGGCAAAGGGTGCGTATGCGTCCCTCAAAGCAGTTTTCAATGTAGGATACAGAGCCGTCTGTGGAATTGTTGTCAGCGACAATCACTTCAGCATCATTGTCTTGGACAGAACGCAGAATCGGAGCGAGGAATTTTTTGAGATATTTTTCCCCGTTCCAATTCAGTATGACGATCGCTGTTTTCATTATTTCGCTTTCGCTTTTCGCTATTTGCTTTCGCTCTTTGCTATTTGCTTTCGCATTTCGCTATTCGCAGCCGCCGCATCCGCAGTCGCCGCCCTCACAATCTCCACCGTCGCAGTTTCCGCCTTCGCAGCCGCATCCGCAACCACCCTTGCAGTTAGAGTGTACCAATTCGCCGTGCAAGCCCTCTTTCAGTTCTTTTTCAGTCGCTTCGCGTACGGAAATGACTTCACCTGTGAAATTGAGGGTTTTACCGGCCATGGGGGAGTTGAGATCCATTTTTACCGTGTCTTCTCCCACACCTACGACCACACCGGGTACCATCTGTCCCATAGAATTGACAAGGGGAACCTGGGCACCTACTTTCATGAATTCTTCCATGTAGTTGCCATCGGGGCCTTTGAACATATCTTTGGGGAGGTCAATGATTCTTTCAGGGTCGATTTCACCATAACCTTCTGCGGGGCTGAGGGTGAATTTGAAACCGTCTCCTACGGTCTTTCCTTCAAGATATTCTTCAAATTTTGCCAAGAGATTGTGGTTGCCGTGTATGTATTCCAAAGGTCTTTCTTTGGTGGCACGATCTGCAATGTTTCCTTCTACTTCGAGTTCGTAGGTAATCGCTACGACTTTGTCTTTACTGATTTTCATATTTTTATGCGTTAAATGTTACCTTTTCAAATGCCATACTTCCGATGGCGTTGTTCAATTTGCTCAAATGATCTGTTCCGACAGCAAAAAGATGAGAGAACAAATCAATCATGTTTCCCGTAATGACCATGCCGCTGACGGCTTCTTCCAATTTGCCCTCACGGATGCGAAATCCTTCAATCCCATAGGAGAAGTCGCCCGATAGCGCATTGCAATTTCCGCCGTTGAATCCGGTCACATAAATTCCATCCTGAATGCAGGATAGAATATCTTGCAAAGTTATCTCTTTTTTATCAGTTTGCAAGTCTTTGCAAGCGGGAGCGGGGGCGTGGAGGAAGGGTTCAATATGGATTTGCCCTGTGTTGCAGCAAGTGGGGGCAAGGCCCGTTTTTCGTGCCATTTCTGTAGAGCAGATATAGTGACACACGGCTCCTTTTTCTATTAGCGCGCGCTTTTGGGTTGCCACACCTTCAGAATCATAGAAGAGGCAACTGTGGTGGCCGATTTGGTGCGGAAGATCCCATAAAGAAAAGCTTTCGGGGAAGATTTTCTGATTCAATTTTCCGTTTAGAAAAGATTGGTCGTAATGGATGTATTCAGCCCGCAGTGCATCTGTCAGGGGAGTAATCAGGGTGTTGCAGCGTTCGTTGTTTACCACCATGCAGCCGCAAAAACCCTCGCATTTGCTTGAGCCTATGCGTTTGAGGCAACGTTGAAATGCGTTTAAGGAACAGTTGCCGGGAGCGACAAGTTCTTCTTTTCTAACCTGGTAGTCGTAATTGCCTTGGTTGTAGATGTTCTGCTTGCTGTCTTTTATGGTGACTTCCGCGTCAGTCATCCAACCGCTCATTTCGCGGCAGCCTTCAAAACCATCGCTGTCGTACAGGTAACTTTTGTAGTAGGAGAATCCTACGGAAATCACTTCGCTGATAAGTGTAAGTCCTTGTTTTTTAGCTTCTTGCTTGAGGGTTTGATAGCGAGATTCCCGTTGGGCCCACTCCAACAGTCGGGTTTCATCCATCTTGAAGACTTCAGGGTCGGTGCAGCCGATGTCCATATTGCCTTTGTATTTCCTCTCGCGGGCGGCGAGGCCTTTGTCTGCATCCGGTTCCAGATAATCCGCCATTTCAAGGCTTTGTCGAATGATTTTACCCAACTCTTTTTTGCAGTAAAGTTTGTCTGTCTTGAGACGTACCTCTCGTTGGTTTTTGTAGAAGGTCATTACGAGCAAGGAGCCGTTTTCGCTGCCGCAACGATTGATTTGACCGTCGCGCATTTCTATATTCTGGCTTTTCTCAATGTGGAGATTCAGACGCGTGGCTTCGGCTCCCAGACTTTTGGCTTTTTGCAGGCACCAATGGAGTAATTCTCTGTTTTTATCTTTCATATCAATTTCCTCCAACGGTTAAGCTGCTGATTAATAGGGTGGGTACTCCGCAGGAAACAGGGACGCTTTGCCCCTTTCCACAGGTCCAGTTTACATCCGGAATCTGCAAGTCATTTCCGACGGCTTGGATGTTGGCAAGGGTTTGAGGGCCGTTGCCTATGATGTTGATATCCTTGATGGGGGCGCATAATTTCCCGTCTTCGATGAGGTAGCCGCTTTTGACATAAAAAGTAAAGTCTCCCTCTCCGATTTTCACCTGACCGTTGGAGAATTTATCCACATAAATACCTTTTTTAACGCTGCGAATGATATCTTCCGGATGACAATCTCCATTTTCCATATAGGTGTTTCTCATGCGTGGAATCGGCGCGTAGGTGAAATTCTGTCGTCTTCCGTTTCCGGTGGGAGCCACCCCGTAGCGGGCTGCGCTGAGTCGGTCGTGCAGATAAGAGTGTAGGATGCCGTCCCGTACCATGTAGGTTTTCTGTCCTTCAATGCCCTCGTCATCGTAGCGACAGGCGCCGCGGTTGCCGTAACAGGTGCCGTCGTCCACGATATTGATGCCTTTGGGCGCCACTCTCTGTCCCATTTTGTCGGAAAAGATGGACTCGCCCGTAATGTTGAAATCGGCTTCAAAGGCGTGTCCCATGGCTTCATGCAGGAGTATACCCGAGGTGCCGGCGCCCATCACCACGCTCATTTCGCCCCCTTTGGGACGCTGGGCGGTGAAGAGTTGAGTTACGCCTTGGGTGAGTTCTTGTGCCACTTCTTCAATCAACGCGTCATTGAGAACATCGCTGTCGCATCGATAACTTCGGCTGGTCGATTGAGATATTTTTTCTCCATTTTGTGCGAAAACCGCCGAAATGTTCAATGTGAGCATGGGACGGGAATCACAACGCAATTCACGCAGGGAATTATACATCATGATGTCCCGGTGCTGATATTCCAGCGAGATGTTGATTTGGCCGCTGCGACTATCCAGTTCCCGTACCCGATTTTCCAATTTCTGCAGATATCGTACGGCTTTTTGGGTGGGGTAATTTCTCCAATGAGCCTCCTGCGGGTAGGATTCTACGGGGGGATGGTTGCGTTTTTCGTAGTGATACACCGCTTCTCCGCTGGCAATGAGTGCTGCTGTCTTGGCGGTCTGAATCATGGTTTTCAGCTCGCTGCGTTCACAATAGGAATAGCCGGTCTTAATGCCGCAGAGTGTGCGGATTCCCACTCCATAATCCACCAAAAGCCCTCCGTAGGTGACTTTGGAGTCGCATAGGGTGTAATTGTATTTGTAGAAATTTTCAAAAAATAAATCCGCATAATCACCCCCTCTGGAAAGTGCGGCGGCAATGACGCTGTCTAAATCTTCCTCACTGACTCTGAATAATTTTTTATAGACCTCTTTCATCCTCTTCTTTGCTTTGCGCTTTGCTGGCGATTTCTTTAATGATGTTGTAGGTGGTCAGGTCCAGAATCTCGGGTTCTTCTCCCTTATAACCTTGCGCGACGATACGGAAAGGCGGGGTGGAATTATCGACCAGAATCCAACGGTCGCAGAGAGGGATATATTCGTTGAAGAGGTAGTTCAGCCCTGTGTGATAGCGTCGGCGTATGGTCTGTTCTTCGATATAGTGTCCGCCGTTTTCTACACGTGCCTTGACGCGCTCTATGGCGAGTTCGGGCGTTCGCAGCCAGAAATACATAATGGTGATGCTGTACCCTTCTTTTTGGGCTTTTTTTGCCAAGTTGAGCAAAGTTTTGGTCGCCAAGGTGGTTTCAATGCCAAAGTCCAAGCGCTTCTCGAACATATATCGATAGCGCATCAACATAAAGCGGCTGGCACGGATAGCGGCCGCTTCGGGCTTGAAGGGGTTGAAACTTTTGGCAAACTCATCGGAATTGATGAATTGGCTGCACTCCAGCATTTCTGGTAAAAGGGTGTATGAGGCGGTGGTCTTTCCGGCTCCGTTGCACCCGGATATGATGTACATCTTCGGCATAATCACAAATATAAGAAATTATAACGGATCTACATTCACATAGATTTGCGAGATGTATTTTTCTTGCTTGCAAAAGGCTTTCAAAAGGGCAGAAAGTTGTTTTTTTCGTTCTTTATATTCTTTGTTCTTCGGAAAGTCAACGCGGATGCAATTGGTGTAATATCCTTTGCTCTTACCGCTGCCATACATATACGGACCTGTGATTCTGAACGCGTTCAGTTGCAGGATTTGCGCGAGTTTTTTGCTTTTTTCGTTGAGACGTTCCAGTTGTACATCGTGCAGGTGGATGTCGATAAGTCGGGTGTAGGGCGGATAGGAGAAGTCTTTTCTTTCTTGCTGTCTTTCAGTCAATTGCCAATCAATACCTTTTGTAAGACAATCAAAAACCGGGTGATTTTCCTGTCGGCTTTGGATGATAAACAAGCCTTTTTCCTCTCTTCGGGAACAGCGTCCGCGCAACTGCTCAAAAGTCTGTAAAGCTTTCTCGTCTGCTCGGAAATCCTGTAGATTCAGCAGCGAGTCGGCATCGATGACGGCGACCAATTTAAGCAAGGGAAAATCAAATCCTTTGCTTACCATCTGCGTTCCGACCAGAATGTCTGCCTCTCCTTGGCTGAACTTTTCGATAATTTCTCTTTCTTCCTGAACATGACTGATGTCGCCGTCCAGACGCAGAATACGTGCGTCGGGGAATAGCAGACGGGCTTCTTCCTCAATCTTTTGGGTGCCTCCTCCCATGGCTTTCAGTTTTCCGCCGCAATGAGGACAGTCGTTTCTGTGCTTTTTATGCTGCCCGCAATGGTAGCAGACCCATTTGTCCGCCGCTTTATTATAGCTCAACGGCAGGTTGCAGGAGCTACATTTGGGGACAAATCCACAGTCTTCGCATTGAATGTAAAGCGCGTAAGATTTTCGCGAGCGCAGGAGCATGACTTGCCGTTTTTCTTGCAGGCATTCATGGATACGTTCTATCAGCTTGATAGAAAATGATCCCCTCATTCCTCGTTTTTTGGCTTCTTGTCCGGTGTGGATGAACAGGATGTCTGCCGGCTCGGCTTTATGGTATTTTTCACGAAGTATAAAGTGTTGCATTTTCCCTTTTTCGCAGTTGTATAGCGATTCAAGGGAGGGGGTGCCGGAACCCAGCAGGACAGGACAGTTTTTCAGAATCTGGGAAAGCATCAAGGCGCCGTCTCTGCCGTGGTAACGGGGAGCAGGAGATTCTTGTTTGTAAGAATGGTCGTGTTCTTCATCCACAATGATCAGTCCAAAGTTTTCCGGGGGAAGAAACAGGGCGCTGCGTGTCCCCAATACGATGGTGGGCTCTTTTTCTTGGCTGAGTCTCCAGACCAAATTCTTTCGCCGCGCAGGTGTTTCTTTGCTGTGAAAACAATAGAGTTTATCTCCGAAATAGTTGTACAGGCGCTCTTCCAATTGTCGGCTGAGGGCAATTTCCGGCACCATATAAAGCACGCTTTGTCCTTTTTCTATGATTTTTTTGGCGATGCTCAGGTAGATTTCTGTCTTGCCGGAGCCGGTCACGCCTTCCAAGAGGCAGGACTGTTTGTTTGAGAGGGCTTCCCATATCCCGTTTTCTACTTGTTGTTGGGCAGGGGAGAGTCGGATTTCCTCGCTTCGGGGCGTGGATATATTTTTCTTTAATTTCCGTTTGGGGGGCTCCAGGGCCATGGGTACGGCTTTATAGACTTCGCCCAAGGTACACAGATAATATTCTGCCATTTCCTCCCAAAAACGGATTTGGCCGGGAGTTACGATGGGGGCGTCTTCTAATATGCGGACAACCGGACTGATTTTTTCTTGCGGAAGCCCTTGCGGGGGATTCGGGCAGGTGGAATGAACCACGCCGACATAAAGCCTTCCGGCCAGATTGACTTCGACCAGCGTACCGTTACAGACTTCGTAGGGAAGGGAATAGTGGGGTAGCCAATCGAGTTTTATGGGAAGTATGATTTGAGCGAAAATCATTTTAGAAATCTACTCCGCCCAATTCTTCTTCTGTTCTCAAATTCTTTCTGATGAAATTCTGGCGGTCAATGGTATTGTCGCCCATATAGAATTCCAGCAGGTTTTTAATATTCTCTTCGTCGCTGATTTTAACGTTGTCCAAACGCATTTTCTCGCCGATGAATTCCGAAAATTCGTTGGCGGAAATTTCTCCCAAACCTTTGAATCGAGTGGTCTCCGTGTTGTTTCCAAGCTCCTTGATGGCTTGTTCCTTTTCTTCCTGATTGTAACAGTAGCGAACCTCTTTTTTCGTCTTGACACGGAAAAGGGGCGTCTGGAGAATGTGGACGTGTCCTCTTCGGATGAGTTCAGGGTAATACTTAAGGAAGAAAGAGACAATCAGCATACGGATGTGCATACCGTCGTCATCGGCATCCGTTGCCACCACAATGTTGTTGTAGCGCAGGTTGTCGGTCTCGTTTTCTACGCCCAAAGCGGAAATCAAATAATTCAACTCATCATTTCCAGCCACCCTTTTGGCGCTTTCCTTGATACAGTTGATGGGCTTTCCTCGCAGTGAAAATACCGCTTGGTAGTTGGCATTACGCGCCTGGGTAATCGTACCGCTTGCGGAGTCTCCCTCTGTGATGAAAATACTGCTGGTCTCTGCAAATTCTTCTTTTCCTTTGGGTGTCTTTTCGTTAAAGTGATACATACAATCCCTAAGTTTAGGGTTGTAGGTGGCTGCTTTTTTATTGCGCTCGCGACTTTGTTTCTGAATGCTCTGGATTTCCTTTCTCTGTTCCTCTGACTCTATGATTTTTTCCATCAGTACAGGGACAACTTCCTTGTTGATATGCAGATAGTTGTCTAACTCATGTCCGATAAAATCACAGACAAAAGTACGGATAGAGGGGCCTTTGTCCAAGCTGTGGGTGCCATCTTCGTTTTCAATGTCTTTCTGCCAGAGATAAGGGCTTCCCAATTTAGTTTTTACCTGGGATTCAAAGATAGGCTCCTGTACCTGAATGCTGATGGCTCCGATGATACCCTGACGGATGTCTTCAGGGGCAAAATCCTTTTTGTAATTGTTTTTGAAGAAGGTTTTAAGACACTTTGCCACTCCCTCACGGAAGGCAGCCAGGTGGGTACCTCCGTCACGGGTGTTTTGTCCGTTGACAAAAGACGCGATGTTTTCGCCATAACTTCTGCCGTGGGTAATGACAATCTCAATGTCTTCGCTGCTGAAATGGATGGGCTGATAGATAGGCTCCTCGTTCAAGGAATCGTTTACCAAATCCAAGAGTCCGTTCTCACTCTTATAGGACACCCCATTAAGATTCAAGGTCAAACCTTTTTTCAGGTAAGAATAGTTCTTTACCATCTCTTCTACATACTCCACGCGGAATTTGTAGTCAACAAACAAAAGGGGATCAGGGGTGAAACGAATGAGGGTGCCGTTTTTCTCGGTGGTATCCTTTTCGCCGCTTTCAATCAATTTACCTTTGCTAAAACGGGCAAAGAAACTTTTTCCATTTCTGAAAGATTCAGCATAGAATTCATCGGACAAGGCATTGGTGGCTTTGGCACCTACACCATTCAGACCTACGGATTTTTTGAAGACCGCGTCATCGTATTTTGCACCCGTATTGAGTACGCTGACCACTTGGATCAATTTGCCGAAAGGGATACCACGTCCGTAGTCACGTACGCTGGCGCTGCTTTCATCCACTGTGATTTTGATGGTCTTGCCGTGTCCCATGGTAAACTCGTCGATAGCATTATCCACGATTTCTTTGAGCAAAACATAAATACCATCGTCCTTTTTCTCTCCATTTCCGAGTTTTCCGATGTACATACCCGGGCGTAGACGAATGTGATCCACGTCTTCCAGGTGTTTGATTTTGCTCTCGTCGTATACTTCTTGGGCGGGAATTTTTATATCTAAATCTTTCTCCATATACAATATCTGTAAATCTCGCGAAATTACTAATTTTTCAAGAGATTTCAAAATGGCAATAGGGCAATCCGCTTGCTTTATGGTTCGCAAACGATGATGACAAAGCACCCGTCGTTGATGGGAGGTCCCCATTCAATATCGATCAAACTGCTGCCTTTTTTTAGTGCGGTAATCTGGATTGAGCGACCGTCAGGGGCAATTTTATACTGAATCATCCCTCTTTCTTCGCTACTGCTATACAGACTTTCTTTCCCAAATTGACAGGGGGCCCAGGCTGGGCTGCACGCGGTTGCTATCGTGAAAGTTTCTCCCAAGCGACACTCTATATAATTTCCCGGCAGCACTTCATACCAGCAGTAACTTTCTTTGTATTTCAACTCGCTGCGGTCAATTCTCCAATCCTTTTCTCCACTTCCCAATCCGTCTCGAAAGGGAGTGAGGCAGACAGGATACAACCTGCTACGGGTCAGACGATAGGCGTTGTCTTCTTCCAAATAAAAGCGATAATGCAGATAGGCATCATCCAGACTGTATAAGCTGTCGCTTTCATAGTCAAAAGAGGCTTCGATATAGACTCCTGTCTTTTCATTTTTATCCTCCTGTCTGTTTTCTAAAATGTAGAGTGAGACCTCTTCGCTGAGCTGCCCGTCAGAGAGTCTATTCAAGGGAGCGCACTGTTCTCTATCCAGTTCAAAACCTTTGATAAAGTAGTCGCTGCTGTTTTGTATCTTGCTATCTGTGAATAAATTACACCATTGTGGACAATGGCAGACCTTCACTCTTCTACAATGAATTTCTATGTTTTTATCCAGCTGACTTCTATCTATTTTCAAGCAGATTTTAGACATTAATCTTTTGAGAGTCAGATGCACTTGACCGTCTTTTTCAATGCTGATCGTTTCTCTGCAAGTCATGACCATTCCGCTTCCGAATTCATCGGGATAAGCCATATAATAGCGATAATCCAGTAGCTCTTTTTTGGAGCGTAAATCCAGTTCGTATCCCAGATTGGCACAGACAAAAAAGTCATATTCCTGTCCCATACCCAGGCAGACTTTCAGTGCTTTTCCTTGTGATAAAGAGTCCATGGCGGCCCCTTTGAGATACAAGCTTTTTTCAAGAATTTCTCCATTGAAAATCCAAAGATTGAGGTCTGTCATCTTGTTTTCATCCGGCAAATAGGCTTTGCTCTCTTCGCTGCAAGGTGAAAAGTAAATGAAAACGTGTTGATTAAATGAATGACGGGGGGCAAAGAGAGTTTCCTCCTTTTGGCAGGATTCCAACGACAGTCCGGCATATAGAACGAATGCCATCCAAAGCAGGACTGATACAGCGGGATGAAATCCTCCGGAGCGAAAGACAAAACGACAGACGCACAATCTATGGGTATCAAACTTCATGACGATTAGAATTTTTCGGTTTTTTCCCTGTAGCGTTCCCAAGGGTAGATGGAAAAGTGTAAGAAAACATCTTTGTCTTCTATGAGCTGATCCGGGTCCTTGCTTCCCAAACGCGTCAGGATAATATCCATTTGGTAACTTTTGTTTCGTAGCATACCTTGGGGCGTAAATGAAGAGATGTAGCGTTCCAAATCGATAGGGTAATAAAAGCGCACCCCTCCAATACTGGCTTCAATGACAAGGCGGGTGAAAGGGGCAATGCTCTCTTCACTTGTCTGTCGTATCGGGTAGCAATAGAATTTTAAATCCACCTCCCGACCGTTTTTTTCTATCGTTCCGTCAAGGCTTTTTACCAACATTTCCGGGTGTGAAAACTGTTTGAGTTCTTCTTTATTCAGAAATCCGTAATTGCATAATACATAGGCTCTTACGGGTTCTGTTTCCAATATGGGACAAGCGCAGTTGGCATAGCAGAGATAACAGCGGACACTATCAAGTTCTAACCCTTCGTAACTCTGACCGCTAAAATCGGCTCTCAGGCTCTTGATGACAATTTCAGAAAGCAAGGGCTCTAATTTTAATGAGATATTCTTTTCTATACCGGCTTCTACGCGTATCATGCCGCTCATACGGGGGTGCATCGGGTTTTCCTGTTCCAGCAAGGCACAGAACTTTCTCATGCTCTTTAAGCTGGAAATGTCTTTATAATAAAGTTCCTCTTCCTTAAATCCATATAATGCGACCAAGGTTTTGGGGCCGTGCGTCAGGATGAGTTCTGTTTGCGCGGAGAAGGGGAGTTTGGAGTAGGAATCCAGATTTTCGTCAGAGTCGTTATGGTAAGAAAAAAATAAAATCGAATCTGTCTGGCTGGTTGTAAAACTTTCTGGCTTGTCAAGCCCTTCTGCGTCGGCAAACGAAAATTCAATGGTGTGACGACTCTTCGCTATTGTCGGAGAAAATGTCGTATCCGGCTCTTCCCTCCGACAACTGCAAAGAATGAAAAGAATGCCTGCTGCAAGGGTAGCAAGCAAATAACAAGAAGAATAGTGAAGAAGACCTGTAACCAATCTTGCGAAAAGCGAGTCTTTTCTGCAGGAATAGAAGCCAGCGTAAACTTCTTGACAAGACGCTGTTTTGGTTAAACAAGTCGGGGGAGCAGCATACATTCTTTTCATGCCGCAAAAGTATGTACCATGTCCCTAAAAAGGCAAAAAGTCAAAAAAAGTTTTTCCTTTTTTTGACTTTTTGTGATTATGCAATATTTCTTTGCGTATTATGCGCCGAAATTATCGTACAAGATGTTTTCAGGAACTACGCCGAGAGAGTCAAGCAGACCATTTACAGCGCCCACCATCATAGGAGGACCGCACATAAAGTACTTGATATCTTCGGGAGCCTCGTGATCTTTGAGGTAAGTTTCGTACATCACATTGTGTACAAAGCCAGCCGTATATTTCACACCTGCGGCATCGGCTGCGGGATCGGGACGGTCCAAAGCCAAATGGAAGTGGAAGTTCGGATTCTCACGCTCGATTTCAGCAAAGTCCTCCAAATAGAAGGCCTCCACCAAGGCACGGGCGCCATAGAAGAAGTGAACCTCTTTCTTGGTGTGACGAGTCTTGAAGAGCTCCATGATGTGTGAGCGGAGGGGAGCCATACCGGCACCACCACCCACGAAGATGTATTCTTGGCTGTCAGGATCGTTTTCAGGAAGCAAGAAGTCTCCATAAGGACCGCTGATGATGACTTTGTCACCCGGTTTGCAGTTGAATACATAGGAAGAGGCGATACCGGGGTTAACAGGCAAGAATTTGGGGCCTTGCTCGCGGGGTACGCTTCTGTCAAAGGGAGGCGTGGCGATACGTACATTCAATTTGATGATGCCTTTCTCACCAGGGTAAGAGGCCATTGAATAGGCGCGAATGGTGGGTTCGGGGTTCACGGATACCAAATCAAAGATACCGAATTTCTCCCAATCACCTTTGTATTCATCGCCGACAATCATGTCTTTGAACTGGATGTTGTAGGCCGGAATGTCAATCTGGATGTATTCACCGCTCTTGAACTCAAGATGCTCACCCTCAGGGAGTTTAACGGTAAATTCCTTGATAAAGGTGGCTACGTTGTCGTTGCTGATAACTTCACACTCCAACTTCTTCACAGAAAGAGCAGAGTCGGGAACAACAATCTTGATATTTTCTTTAACCTTTACCTGACATCCCAATCTCCAATGATCCTGGATTTGTTTGCGGTTGAAGAAACCAACCTCGGTAGGGAGAATTTCTCCACCACCTTCAATTACGCGGCATTTACATTGTCCGCAGTTTCCTTTTCCACCACAGGCAGAGGGGAGATAAATGTTCTGCTCGGCGAGCGTGGACAAAAGATTGCCACCGGGGGTAACTTCAACTTCTTTTTTGCCGTCGTTGATAGAGATGGTAACTTTTCCTTTCGGGGTCAATGCACTTTTGATAATCAACAGGAGTGCGACCAGCACAAGGATGACAATGACCATAAGGATTACGGCAGTCAATAATGTATTGCTCATATTAATGTCCTCCTATTTTTAAAGTGAAATACCCATAAAGGCCATAAAGGCCATACCCATAAGACCTACCGTGATAAAAGTGATACCCAAACCTTTCAAAGGTGCGGGTACGTTGGCATACGCCATTTTTTCACGGATAGCGGCCAAAGCAACAATCGCCATCCACCAACCGATACCGGAACCGAATGCGTATGCACCGGCTTCGCCCACGTTGACAAAATCCTTGTTCTGCATGAAGAGTGAACCACCGAGGATGGCACAGTTTACAGCAATCAAAGGAAGGTAAATACCGAGGGAAGAGTAAAGTGCGGGAGCAAATTTCTCTACCACCATTTCCACAATTTGGGTAATGGCAGCGATAGTTGCGATAAATACGATGAATGAGAGGAAGCTGAGGTCAACGCTTGCCATACTTTCAGATACCCATGCCAATGCACCGGGCTTCAATACGTTTTCGTAAAGAAGATAGTTGATGGGGAGGGTTACCAAAAGAACGAAAATGACAGCTACACCCAGTCCGTTGGCTGTTTTAACGTTTTTAGATACTGCCAGGTATGAACACATACCGAGGAAGTATGAAAAAACCATATTGTCAACAAAAATTGACTTTACAATTAAACTGATACTTTCCATAACTTAATCTGGGTTAGATGTTATTTCTCCTGAAGATCCTTCTGGATGGCACGCTGCGCCCAAATGATGCAGCCCAAGATAATCAACGCCATAGGAGGAAGAATCGCAAGACCATTGTTTACATAGCCCAAGGCAGAGAGAACGGGATAACCAAAGAGAGTTCCGGAACCAAGCAATTCGCGGAAGAATGCCACGATAATCAAAATAATACCGTAGCCGGCTCCATTGGCCAGACCGTCAAGCAAAGAGGGGATGGGTTTGTTCATCAAAGCATAAGCCTCAATACGACCCATTACAATACAGTTGGTAATAATCAAACCGATATACACACTCAATTGTTTTGCAACGCTATAAGCGAATGCTTTCAAGAATTGGTCAACCAAAATTACCATCAGCGCAACCACCACCAATTGGATGATGATACGTACGCGGTTGGGAATGGTTTTTCTGATGAGTGAGCATACAAGGCTTGAAAGTCCCGTAACGGCGATTACGGACAATGCCATAACGCAAGCTCCTTTCATTTCGACCGTAACGGCCAAAGCGGAGCAGATACCCAAGACAAGAACCGTGATGGGGTTACCCTTGAAAATGGGATTTAAAATAGTTTCTTTCAATTTTGCATCCATAGTTCTTATCTGTTAAGCATGTTTTTATAAGCTTCAAGCCAAGTGTTGATGGCATCGTTAAGACCGGCAGAAGTGATGGTTGCACCGGTAATGGCGTCAATGGCATTGCACTGACCCTCAGGTGCGCCACCTTTTACAATGGCAAAAATGCTCTCTGCGGCGTAATCAATGTTCTTACCGTTGAATTGAGCACGGAAAGCAGGATCGTCCTTGATCTTTCCACCCAAACCGGGCGTTTCACTATCGTGGTCGAAATAAGCACCGGCAATGGTATTGAGATTGGCTTCAAATGCGATATAACCCCAAACGGCACCCCAAAGTCCGGCTCCATAGATGGGAATCACAGAAATTCCGTTCTTGAAACGATAGACGGGGAGCGCAATTTCGCTGGCTTTGCTTTCGTCCTTGATATTATAATTTTCGGCTTTGAGGTCAGAGGTTTTATAAATCTCTACGTTTGCGATATCCAGCGTGCCGTTTTCTTGACCGTCCTGTCCGATGGTGTACGCTTTCTCTACATTTTCTTTGTAGAATGTGAGTACCTCATCGTTGCTTTTGCTGTCCCATTCCGATTTCTCGGCAAATTGGGCGGCGGCAAGAATCTGGCGAATGGTTTCCGCTTTTTCGTTGGCCTGTTGCATAGGGCCAAGAAGTTGGGAAACGAAGGCAAGAATCGCTGCAACCAACACGCACACTACCGTGGTGTAGATTACTGTATAAGTATTGCTATTTGTATTCATACCTTATATATATTAAGCGATTTTTACTTTCTTTTTGTTGTTTCTCTTGATGCTGGACTCGATAACGAGGTGGTCAATGAGAGGTGCAAAGGTGTTCATGAGCAGAATCGCGAGCATCATACCCTCGGCATAACCCGGGTTGAAAAGACGAACGACTACGCAGATGGCACCGGTAAGGAAACCATAAATCCATTTACCACATTCGGTCTGACAAGAGGTTACAGGGTCAGTAGCCATAAATACCGTTCCGAAGAGGAAACCGCCCAAGATGAGGTGGTACCAGCAAGGAAGGTCGGTTGCACCACCGATGAATCCAAGATAACCTACGAACAAACCACCGGCAACGCTTGAAAGCATGATTTTCCAGCTGGCAACACCGGTCGCAATCAAAAGGATAGCACCCAAGAGAATGGCGATGACAGAGGTCTCACCGACAGAACCGGGAACGGTACCGATGATAAGATTCCACAAATCATATCCTTTCTGGCTCAATGCTTCCATGGAAGGAGTAGCAAGGGGAGTTGCACCGGAGAAACCATCAACAATGGCTCCGTTTCCGCTGTTCCAAGGGATACCGCCATTGGCTGCTTTCTGGAGTCCTCCAATCCAAGCGTAGTCACCGGACATGCTGCTGGGGTAGGAGAAGAACAAGAATGCGCGGGCGATCAAAGCAGGGTTCCAGATGTTCATACCGGTACCGCCAAATACCTCTTTGCCGATGATAACGGCAAATGCGGTAGCAACAGCCAACATCCAGAGAGGAATGTCAACGGGAACAATCAAAGGAAGAATAAAACCGGTAACGAGATATCCCTCATTGACTTCGTGTCCGCGAAGTTGAGCGGAAATAAATTCAATACCCAGACCCACGATATAGGTTACAAGGAACAAAGGAACGATTTTAATCAGACCGTACCAGATGATATCCCAGAATCCCCAATCGAGGCCAAATGCAAGTGCGTGCTGGTAACCAGTATTCCAAATACCGAAGAGGAATGCAGGAATAAGGGCCATCACCATAATGATCATGACGCGTTTGATATCGACGCAGTCGCGTACGTGTGCACCTTTCTTGGTTACCGTGTTAGGTACGAACAAGAAGGTCTCAAATGCATCAAATGTGGAGTGAAGGAAGGCGAGTTTGCCACCTTTTTCGAATGTAGGCTTGATTTTGTCTACTAAATTTCTCAAACTGTTCATAACTTGTCCTCCTTGATTATGCCATTTCTTTCAACATAAGCTCAATACCGTCGGAGATAATGGCCTGGATGTTAATTTTAGAGGGGCAAACGTATTCGCATACAGCCAAATCCTCTTCCAATACTTCAAAGATTCCGTATTTCTCCATATCCTCGATGTTTTTGGACAAACAAGCTTTTGCCAAATAAACGGGGAAGAGGTTCATAGGGAGAACTTTTCCGTAAACATCGCTGACAACAAAGGCTCTTTCACCACCATGAAGGTTGGTGTCCATATTGTATTTTCTGCAAGGGGTAAGCCAAGAGAAATAGGTCTTGGAGGTACTGAACTGACTCCAACGAATAGGTTTTGCCCATCCGAGCATTTCATATTCGTTACCTTCTTTCAAGATGGAAATCTGGTTGTCTTTGAATGCAAGCGTTCCATTGATGTCGATTTGCTTTCCGCTGAATACATCGCCGCTGATGATGCGAAGATCCTCGGGATAAGCACCGATGAAATCCTGGAGGGCGCTCATTTTTACACCGGGAAGGGTGTTGATATAGCAAGGATACATGGCGGCAGGACCACAGACGGCCACTTTGCGCATCAAGTTCAACTTGCCTTCATTGAAGAGTTTTCCAATCGCAGCCAGCATCATAGGCGTGATAGTCCAAACTACGTCTCCTTTGCGGATGGGACGGAGATGGTGAATCTGTACACCAACATTTCCGGCGGGATGTTTTCCTTCAAAATAGAATTTCTGTACATTTTCCAGTTTCTCAAGAGGGGATTTACCGCCCTTGCGATAGGAAACGACAACGCCTTTGTCAGACAATTTTGTCAGTGCGTCAATACCGGTCTGGATGTCTTTGATTTCATCTTTGCAGGTAAAATCAACATCGGCAGCCAAAGGAGCGGTAGAGAATGCTGATACGAAAATTGCGTCAGGACGCTGGGTGGGGTCGGCAATGATGCCGTAGGGTCTTTGGATGATAGACGTCCACAGACCGCTGGTGAGGAGGGCATTCTTTACTTCATCTGCGGACAAAGCGCTAACCTCTTTCTTTCCGAAATCGATGCTTTCCTGTTTGCCGTCGGTTTTGATTTGTACCTCAAGCAACTTGCGCTTTTCGCCTCTGACAACAGCACTCACTGTACCGCTGACGGGTGAAGTGAAAAGAATGTCGGGACGCTTCTTGTCTGCCATGATGGGAGTACCGCAAAGTACGCTGTCACCTTCTTTTACCAAAAGTCTGGGTATCAGACCTCTGAACTCGCAAGGATTGAGGGCGACAACATCACCGATGACGGTCTTCTCGCATTGTAGCGCTGCTACTCCGCAGATGGGAAGTTCCAGACCTTTTTTTAGTTTGATGTTGTTTGACATTATGATATGTTTTTATAGTTGTTTTGTTCTTCTCTAAAAAACGGCGCGAAGATACGAATTATTTTTTGATTTTGGAAGACATTTTTGTCCTCATTTTGGCTGTATTTTTCATGAGAAATTGGGCATTTTTTTGTATTTTCGCAGTCCAAAAAATGAGTCTATGGAGAATACGGAGATATTGAAAGGTCTGAATCCCCAGCAAAAAATGGCAGTAGAGCACTTGGAGGGCCCTGTGTTGATTGTGGCTGGTGCGGGATCGGGCAAAACAAGAGTGTTGACAAGTCGCATTGCTTATGCGATTTCGAAAGGCTATGATCCCAGTCGTATCATGGCGCTCACCTTTACCAAAAAAGCGGCGGGCGAGATGAAGGAGAGAATTGCTCAAATGGTGGGAATGCGTCAGGCTCGCAAACTCTATATGGGTACCTTTCACTCTGTTTTTATCCGTTTTCTTCGTGACTATGCTGAACAGCTGCAATATCCGCGTGATTTTACCATCTATGATACTTCCGATAGCTTGTCTTTGATAAAGACTTGTCTGAAACAATTGAATCTGGATAGCGGCGCGGACGGGAAGGAAAACAAGCATTACAAGCCCAAGGATGTCTTGTCTCGAATTTCGGAGGCAAAAAACGCCTTGGTCTCCCCGTCTCAATATCTTTCTAATTCTAAAGTACAGGAAGCTGATTTTCGTTCCAAAAAACCGAGGATGGGAGAAATTTACAGCCTCTATTGGAAGAAGTGTCGTGAAAGCGGCGTGATGGATTTTGACGATGTTTTATTCAATATGAACTATCTGCTGTCCAAAAATGAAGAGGCGAGAAAGGAACTTTCCGCGCGTTTTGATTTGCTGATGGTGGATGAGTATCAAGATACCAACTTTGCTCAATATAGAATACTTAAATTATTGTGTATCAGCCATAGTAACATTTGTGTTGTAGGGGATGATTCGCAGTCTATCTATGCTTTCCGAGGGGCAAAAGTGGAGAATATCCTGCGTTTTGAGAAAGAGTTTCCCAATACGAAGGTGTATCGTCTGGAACAGAATTATCGCTCCACCCAGACCATTGTGGATGCGGCCAATTCCTTGATTGAAAAGAATCAAAACCGTATCAAGAAAGTTTGTTTTTCACAGGCGGAGAAAGGGGAGCTGATTCGTATTGTGCGCGCTTTCACCGATCAGGAAGAGGCTTTTATGGTTACCTCTTCCATTATGGATAGAATTCATTCCAGCCGTGCCGAATATAAAGATTTTGCCATTCTTTATCGAACTAACGCACAGTCTCGTTTGCTGGAAGAGCAACTTCGCAAGCGAAATATCCCGTATATGATTTATTCGGGCAATTCCTTTTTTGACCGTGCGGAGGTCAAGGATGTGATGGCCTATTTGAAACTCTTGGCCAATCTCAATGATAATGAGTCTTTCAAGCGTATCGTTAATAAGCCGACTCGAGGCATTGGCGCAACTTCTCTAGCGGCCATTCAATCTGCGGCCCTTGCGAATAATTGCTCCTTGTTTGAGGCGGCTCTAAATCCGGCAGAATTGGCGTCCTTTGGTTTGAAATCCGCTGCTTATGCACGTGTAGAGCAGTTTTGTAAGATGATCTTATCTTGCAAGGAAAAGATGGAGGAGATGGATGCCTATGATTTGGCGGTAAAAATTGCCCTGGATAGTGGTATTTGGATGCTTTACAAGTCAGATACTTCGCAGGAGGGGAAAACCAAAGCTGAAAACGTGCAGGAACTTCTGGATAGTGTCAAAGCTTTTGTCGAAGAAAAGCAAAGTGATTATTTGGCAGATCTTGAATTTGAAGAGGCAGAACTTAGCTACGATGCACAATCCTTGCCCTTGGTGACCCTGGGGGAATATCTTGAAAATATTTCACTTTTGAGTGCTGTGGATATTGATGAGGGGGATGATTCAGATAATAAAGTAGCATTGATGACGGTACATTCTTCCAAAGGATTGGAATATCCTTATGTGTATATCACGGGCTTGGAAGAAAATCTTTTTCCTTCAGGCGGTATGCTGACTTCTCCTTCTGAAATCGAAGAGGAAAGGCGCCTTTTCTATGTAGCTCTGACTCGTGCCGGCAAGGCTGTTACGCTATCGTATTGTAATTCCAGAATGAGAAATGGACAGCATGAGTCCAATCCGCCCTCACGCTTTATTCGTGAGATAGACAGTTGCTATCTGCAAAATCCTCTTCCGTCCGTCAAAACGGCAGATGTGG
Organism: uncultured Bacteroidales bacterium; assembly: GCA_904501835.1. Lineage (GTDB taxonomy): Bacteria > Bacteroidota > Bacteroidia > Bacteroidales > UBA932 > Cryptobacteroides. Next base: position 4,761 of record CAJGBW010000015.1, on the reverse strand, counting down.
CGGCTGCACAAGCACGTGCGACGGATTCAACAGGCTTCCGTCCCCGTGGAATGAATGCATTTTCCTCCAAAGCACCTGGGGGCATGTCGCAAGCGCCTAAAACGAGCCCTGTAACCCGTCCTGTATCTCGCATTTCGGCGAATAACAGACCGACGAAAGAGATTGTTCCCAGCAGCATTTTGGATATAAAAGTCGGTCATCGCGTCGAGCACGGAAAATATGGCTATGGTAAGGTGGAATCTTTAACCCAGGATGGCAATTATTTGAAGGCCAATGTCCGATTTGATGAGGATGGACTCAAAGTGCTGATTTTACAGTATGCTAAATTGCGTATTGTAGAGTAGGATTGTGAATATCAGTATGAAATTGTGAAAATAAGCATGCAAATTGTGAAATTCAGTATATTTTTTGTGAATTTGCACATCTTATTTTTGTGAAATTAAAAATAAGTGATATATTTGCATTGAAGTTTTTCATAGTTTAAGTTTAGGTTATAAAAGGAGCCGTCGATGTGATATCGCAGGGCTCCTTTAAGTTTATATTTAGGACTGGTTTATTCAGCAATGACTCCTGAACCGGTCAATTCTTCTCCTTCGTACCATACGGCAAATTGCCCCGGTGTGATTCCTCTTTGTGCTTCATCAAAATAGATAAACAGAGCATTGTCTCTTTGTACAAGAGTTGCCTCTTGCAAAGGTTGTCTGTAACGAATACGCACCCTTACACGCCTTTTCTCTCCGCTGGCAAGTTGAAGGTCGGGGCGAACCCAATGAATTTCATCCAGAGAAATCCGCAAGCATTTGCGTAAAAGACCTTTATGGTTGTGTCCTTCGCCTACATAAATGATATTGCTTGCAATGTCGGTAGAAATAACGAAAATGGATTCCTTGTGGCCTCCCACATTGAGTCCTTTTCTTTGTCCTATGGTGTAGAATTGTGCTCCGTCGTGTTCGCCAATGATTTTACCGTATGGATTTTCTTTGTAGCGAGTTTTTTTGATGTGTTTTTTTCCGCTTCTGTACGTCTCGGTTTCAAAGACGATATCCTTGTATTGTAGCGCTTTGGATAATTCCATCCATTCCTCATCGTTCAAATCTTCCAGTTGCTTTTCCTGAAGTTTGAGTTGGGATTGATAGAGGGCAGAATCCTGATAATAGGGATCAAATACTTCAACAATATGCCCGTTGACACTTTTGAGCTGCTGTTGAAGGAAGGTAGGCAGATCCACTTTTCCCACAAAGCAAATGCCTTGGGAGTCCTTTTTGTCAGCGGAGGGAAGATCGGCTTCGTGCGCTAATTTTCTTACCTCGGGTTTGATGATATCTCCGATGGGAAACAAGGCTTTGGAGAGTTGTTCTTGCGATAATTGACAGAGGAAATAACTCTGGTCTTTGTTGTCGTCACTACCGGCCAAAAGTCTGAAAATCGGCTTTCCATCTTTGTCTAACAGGGGATTGCCTTCTTGGTCATAGGCTTGTTCCTTACGACAATAGTGTCCGGTAGCCACCATTTCGGCTCCTAATTTTTGAGCACATTCCCAAAAGGCGTCAAATTTGATTTCTCGGTTGCATAAAACATCCGGATTCGGAGTTCTTCCCTTGGCATATTCGTCAAACATATAATCTACCACACGTGCGCGGTAGGTCTTGCTTAAATCTACAAAATGAAAGGGAATGCCGATTTTTCTGGCTACCATTTCAGCTACAAAACGATCTTCTTCCCATTCGCAGTCTCCATGAAGTGTACCCGCTGTGTCATGCCAATTCTGCATAAACAAGGCAAAAACATCATAACCGGCTCTTTTAAGTAAGAGTGCCGCAACGCTGGAGTCAACTCCGCCCGATAGTCCGATACATACTTTCATAAAAAATTGCTTATTTTTGCAGTGCCTCAGGGCTTTTTGTTAGAAAAGTTTGCAAATATAGTTAATTATGGCAAAGAAAGAGTTGAAAATTGCTTACGAAATCTATTCATCTGTCGAAGATTTATCCTCTGAAGATAGGAATTTAGTCCGGCAGGCGATGAAAGCCAGAGAAAGTGCTTATGCGCCTTATTCGTCTTTTAGGGTGGGGGCTGCAGTGCGCTTGTCTGATGGTCGCGTGTTTACGGCTTCTAATCAGGAAAACAGTGCTTATCCTTCGGGCATGTGTGCCGAGCGTGTGGCTTTGTATGCCGCTCATGCAGCGTTAAATGATGCTTATATTCAAGACCTTGCTGTGGTCGGAGGTGAGGGGGATACGTTGTCAGAAGAGCCTGTATGTGCATGCGGAGCTTGTCTTCAAGTGCTTAAAGAGTTTGAAAGCCAACAGCCTGTTAATGTTCTTTACGTAGGGCAACGCGAGGTGTTGAAAATTCAAGGTGTTCGCAATCTCTTGCCTTTTGCTTTTACAAAATAGTTGGTGATTCAATAAAAATCACTATCTTTGCGCATGGGTAAGTCTTACACGACCAGCTCCCTTTGAATTCCCCCAGGGTCGGAAGGCAGCAAGGGTAAAAGGTTGTAGCGGTGCGATGTAATCAGCTTACCCTTTTTTTGCGGAAATAGCTCAGTTGGTAGAGTGCAAGCTTCCCAAGCTTGAAGTCGCGGGTTCGAACCCCGTTTTCCGCTCAAATAGGATTTCTCTTAAAAAGGATTGGCTGTAACGCCTTCAAAGGTCATTTTGATAGGGCGAATGGTGCCGTCTTCTTCAAAAATCATTTTGTCAATGCAGGTGACACGGTGATTGCCGTCGCTTGAGCCAAGCGGATGGCGGTGGTACACCATATACCAATCCTCTGCACCGGGGCCTTTCATAACAGAGTGGTGGCCGGCACCCGTACCGATTTCCGGGTCGGTCTCCAAAATTTTTCCGACGCGTTCAAACGGACCGAAAGGGGAGTCAGCAATTGCGTAGGCGACACAATAATTGTCTTCTCTCCATTTTCCTTCGCTCCACATGAAATAGTATTTGCCGTCTTTTTTCAGCATAAACGGACCTTCTACATAATTTTCAGGGGTAACTTCTTTAACCATGCTGCCGTCCTCAAAAGGAACGAAACTCATCATGTCTTCGCCCAATTTCATCATGTTGCAGTGCTTCCAGCCGCCGTAATACATGTAATAGGAACCATCGTCGTCTTTGAAAACGAATTGGTCGATGGGCTGTGCGCCATTGATAATGTCTTGAATGATGATTTTAGCCGGGCTGTACGGACCTGCCGGATTGTCGGCAACTGCTACACAGATACCACCGATTGTGTGCTTCTTGCCCACATTGTTGATGCTGAAATAGAGATAGGTCTTTCCGTCTTTTACAATGGCAGAGGGGGCCCAAAGGGCTTCTTTCAGCTCGGGAATATGTGCGGTTGTGATGATGTTCTCGTGCTTGGTCCAGGTGGCGAGGTCTTTGGAAGAAAAACAATCCAAAAACAGCTGCTCCTCAAAAGGCTTGCTCCAGGTCGGAAAAATCCAATAAGTGCTGTCAATGACAACGCCTTCCGGGTCAGCGTACCACTCTCCGTTAAAAAGAGGGTTTCCGACTGTCTGTGTGGTGTTTTTACATGCGCAGAGCCCCAAAGTGACTGCTGCGATAAGTGCAAATTTTTTCATTAGAATAGTTCGTTAAGAAGATGAGCCATACGATATCCTGCGATTGCCAATTGTTCTTCAATAAAAGGCATCGCTTCATTCAGGAAATCTTGTCCTATCTGGGCGTCCGGATAAGCCATATCAAATTGTTTTAAGCAGCGTACAGCGTTGCTGTGGAGCCATTCGCGGGGAGTGCCTTTGCAGAATTCTTTGATTTCCTTTTTGCTATAGATATCAATATCACGCGCCCACTCGGTAGAAGAAAAGATGCGGGTCTCCTGAATGGCGGCGGCATCCCATACAAAGTGAATTTTCAGTTTCTTCTTTTTCTTATAATAATCCGTAAAAGTGACAAAGTGGTCTTGGTTGCGTCCTTCGTATTTGATATGGGCAGGGCAGTGCATATCTGCAACCATGTGAATAATGTATTTGAGGTTCAATGCAACGATGGAGTCATTGTATTGTTTGTAATTTTTCAAGACGTCGATGGCTCCTTCCAGACCGTAAATGCAATCGCCGTTGGCCGGTTTGGAGGGCGTCGGGTTGTATTGAAGTTTATCGTCAAGATAGACAATGTGCCAATCGTTGGTAAAGGCAAATTCCGGCGTTCTGCGATAGTCGTCCATCCATTTGGCATAATATACAATGGAGTGGCCTCCCAAGTATTTCTCAATCTTTTTCTTGGCGCTGGCTTGCAAATGGTTTTCGGCGACTTTGGCTGCTACCTCATGTCCTTCTCTGCCCCATGCTCCCGCGTTGGTACACAGGAAAGAAAGCAGGGCGATAAATAACAATGTCTTTTTCATATTTTATCTCTTATGATGTTTATACGTTGAAACAACCCCAAATATACGAATTTTTTATGAGTTTGAATTGTTTGAATGGCAGAAATTTTAAGAGTAGTATAAACAAAAAAACGGAACTCATTTCTGAATTCCGTCTCTAGTGCTCCCCCAGGGGGAATAGTCTATTATGTAATGTGCTGATAATCAAACACGGTCATTGAAATAAACAACAGATTAACAAACAGTTATTTTCAATTACCGATTTATAGTCCATCAGGGTCTATTAGAGTTCGATTATCAAGGTTAGTCTTTCAGCGGCTTTGAGTTATAGTTTGATAGAGTATGATACAGTCTTCAGCATCAAACTTAACAAGCTTTTATTTTAAAGAACGAACATTCCCGTTGGGG
>CAJGBW010000014.1 GCA_904501835.1 uncultured Bacteroidales bacterium | reverse complement strand
GTTATAAGAATTTCTTCGATGAGTTGTATTCCAATAAAGAGTAAGCGCAGCCAAGGCAGCTCCGCTTACATTCCACCACCATCGCTTCCAAAAATGCGTAAAAAAAGGAGCGATGGTGTTTGTTCTCTGGCGCAGCATCCGTAACGCCCGCAGTACCCGCAGCGCCCAATTAGATATTATTCTCGAATTCGGAGAGGAAACGGAGGTCGTTTTCGAAGTAGTGGCGAAGGTCTTTCACCTGCCATTTGAGCATCGCGATGCGCTCGACACCCATACCGAAAGCGAAACCGCTGTATTTTTTAGAATCGATACCGCTGGCCTCCAAGACATTCGGGTCCACCATGCCGCAGCCCAAAATCTCCAACCAACCGGTGCCCTTGCAGACATTACAACCCTTGCCGTGGCAGATATTGCAACTTACGTCTACCTCTGCCGAAGGCTCCGTGAAGGGGAAGTAGGAAGGACGCATGCGGATTTGCGTCTCGGGACCGAACATTTCACGAGCGAAAAGCAAGATAGACTGCTTCATATCGGCGAAAGTGACATTTTCATCAATGTACAAGCCCTCTACCTGATGGAAAATACAGTGTGCACGCGCCGAAATCGCCTCATTGCGGAATACACGACCCGGGCATACCACGCGAATAGGAAGCGGCATCGTCTCCATACAACGAACCTGCACACAAGAAGTGTGAGTGCGAAGCAAAATGGGATTTTTCTCCTGATTGTTTGTAACAAAGAAGGTGTCCTGCATTTCGCGGGCAGGATGCTCCGGCGGGAAGTTCAAGGCTTCAAATACGTGGTAATCATCTTCCACTTCGGGGCCTTCAGCCACGTCGTAGCCGAATTTGCGGAAAATCTCCACAATCTCTTCGCGCACGATACTTACAGGATGGCGAGAACCCAAAGGAAAATCGTCACCCGGACGACTCAAATCTTCGCCACTGCCACCATTTTTGCCACCAGCCGCAGCACCCGCATTGGCTTTCAACTCCTCAATTTTGGCTGCTGCAGCATTTTTCAATTGGTTCAGTTTCTGGCCGAATTCCCTCTTTAACTCCGGAGCTACTGTACGGAACTCCTCAAAAAGCGCGGTAATCGTACCTTTCTTTCCCAATAAACGGATGCGGGCTTCTTCAACTTCTGCTGCCGTAGTGCATTTCAGGGCCTCAATTTCTCCCAGAATCTGCTCGATTTTCTCTTTCATATCAATATCTACCTTTTTTTCTTTTTTCTCTTTCTCTGATTCTTCGACCGGCGCCATCTTTCAAATACTTATTCCATTGCTCCGGTGTCAGGATTTTTTTCAAAGCATTATCTGCTTTTTCCGTCCATTTGTCCTGGACACGCTGATATAATTCGTTCTGACTGATACGATCTTTGCGCATCTGTAGAATCTCTTGGTTCAGACAACCATAATCGTGTCGCAGGATGGAATCCGCATAAAAAATCTGCCAGTATTCCATCTCAAGCAGTTCGCCCAAGCGTTCCGCTTCCTTGGCTGCCACCTCGTCCACATCCAACTCCTGTCCTCCATTTTGCTGGGCACGTAAATCAGCGCCCGCAAAAAGAAAAATCAAAGAAATGAAAAAGACGAAAATGTTTTTATGGTTGTATGTCATATATTTCGTAAATTTGCCTAATCTATTTTACGTATTATACGAATTTCGCAAAGTTAAGAATTTTATGTCAAAAAGAAAATCATTCCCTGTCCGTAATCTGCCTAAATACATTATGCAGTGGACGGCTTTGGCTGCTATTCTGTTTTTTCTGACAGGATTGGCAGGACTTGTTTTTCCCGAAATGGAAAAAGCAGACCCCGAGGCGTATTGCCCGATGGGAGGTTTGCAAGCGTTTTGTACCTATTTGGTGAGAGGTTCTCTCCCTTGCAGCATGACGACCATGCAGATTGTGATGGGCTTGGCACTCGCCGCGACCGTCATCTTCCTCGGTAAATTATTCTGTTCATACCTGTGCCCGATCGGAACGGTAGAAGACTTGCTGACGGAAGCCCGCCGCGCGCTACGCATCAAAGCTATCAAAATCAAGTCTTTCGGAGTGGCAGACCGTATTCTTCGTGTGATTAAGTACGGTCTTCTTTTCCTTATATTTTATATGACTTGCTCTTCCAGTGAGTTGTTCTGCAAGAAAATTGACCCTTATTATGCCGTGGCGACCGGTTTCCAAGGTGAAATTATCCTGTGGTTGAGCATCGTGATTGTGGCGTTGGTGATTGTGCTGGGCTTTTTTATCGACCGATTCTGGTGCCGCTATATCTGCCCCCTCGGAGCCGCCAGCAACAGCTTGAAATTCTATCTCCCCTTGGGATTGGTGTTGCTAGTATTCTGGGTGCTCTCTTTGCTGGGTGTATCCGTGCATTGGGTGTGGATTTTGGCGACTTTCTGTTTGGTGGCCTATTTGTTGGAGGCGTTCCATTCCAAACCCAAATTCCAAGCGATTCATCTCGTGCGTGATGAGCAGCTTTGCAACAAATGCGGACTTTGCTCCAAACGTTGCCCTTATCAGGTAAGCATTGGTAGCTTCGGTTCAAGAGTAGATTCTGTGGATTGTACCCTCTGTGGCGATTGTATTGGCGTTTGTGCGCGGAAAGCCTTGAATTTCAGCGTGTGCAAGCCCGTGAAAAAAGCCTCTTGTCTGCGTCGTATGTTGCCCGCTTTCTTGGCGATTATCCTGTTGGTAGCTGCGTTCTGTTTTGGTAATCAGTTTGAACTTCCGACCATTGACGAGACTTGGAATATGGAAAATGTGGACGAATCCAAACTCGAAAAAATGGAAATGTCCGGATTGCGAACCATCAAATGTTTCGGTAGTTCCATGGCTTTCAAGGCGAGAATGGAAAAAGTTCCCGGCGTCTATGGCGTGAAGACCTATGTGGGCAAACATCGTATTGTGGTGTTGTATGACCCTGCGAAAATCAGCGAAGAGAAACTTCAGCAGCTTATTTTCGTGCCTTCTCGTTTCCGTGTATCTTCTCCGAATCCCTATGAGATTCCTTCGTTGAAGGTTTATACCATACGTGTGGAAAAAATGTATGATAAGTTCGATTTGAACTACCTTGGCTTGCAGATGCGTAACACCGACAAGAAAATTTATGGTGTGGAGTCTGAATTTGATTGCCCTGTTCGTGTGCGTGTCTTTGCCGATCCGTCTGAGCAACTTGATAAAGAATGGTTTAAGGAAATCGTCAATCGCGAGAGTCTGGATATGCCTGTGCACGGCGGTGGCGTGAAAAAGACTCCGATGAATCTGGAATTTGTCCGTATGGAAGAGGGTGTGGATAGCGTGGCGACTACCGAGTTTCTTGAGAAAATGTTCGATGGCTTCTATGCGACCTACAACGGACGTTATGATGGAGCGGACGGACAAAAAGTGGTACGCAAGCGCGCTGAGCAGTATGCCGGCAAGAAACAGTTTATCTACGAATTGGCGGACACCAATTATCAGAAGCCCATTGTGCGTCGCGCTCTTCCTTTCTTGAGTAATCATATTTCCCGCGAAGAGGGTATTATTTCTATGAAATTGACCTTGAATAAGGAATATGTTCCGGCCTTGCAGATTCGTTATGCGGCACCTGCAACCGCCGAGAAAATCTGGTCTTTGTTGCAAGAGGAAATGTGGACCATTACTTATAAGGTAGATGATGTTCGTCAGGAAAAACCCCGTCTGGTATTTAGAAAAGAGGGTGTTACTTTCCCTGTTACCGAATAAGCGTAGAAAAGTATGTTGAGAAAATTTGTATTTACCGTTGCGCTGTTGCTCTCCTCGACGTTTGTCCTGTTGGCAGACGAGGGAATGTGGATGATTCATTCCCTAAACGAAGCGTTGGAAAAGAAGATGCAGGAGCGCGGATTGGAGCTTTCGGCTCGTGAAATTTATAATAGCGAGGCGCCGGGAACTTCTTTGGCGGATGCAGTGGTTTCTTTGGATTTTGGTTGTACGGGAAGTATTATCTCCAAGGAAGGCCTGCTCATAACCAATCACCATTGCGCATATTCCGATTTGTATCGTCTCAGTACGCCTCAATGCAATTATTTGGAGGGCGGTTATTGGGCATATAAAGATGTGGATGAGATTCCTATAGAAGGTAAAAGTGTGCAGTTCTTGCGTAAGGTCATCGATGTGACAGAAGAGGCGCAGGAAATTATCAAAAAAGGTTTGCCCGGTATTCCTTCCGTGGGGGCTCGTAAATTGGCTTTCCACATGGAGAAGAAATATGAAAAGGAAAGTGGTATGATGGCGTCGCTTGCTTCTATGTGGGGCGGCAGTAAATACTATATCTGTCTGTATCAGGAGTATCATGACGTACGTTTGGTGGCCGCTCCGCCTATCTGTATGGCCTCTTTTGGAGGGGATATAGACAATTGGCAATGGCCCCAGCAAAAGTGTGATTTTGCTATGTATCGTGTCTATACGGCTCCCGATGGCTCTCCGGCCCAATATGCAAAAGAAAATATCCCTTTGCATTGCGCCAATCCTTTGAAAATAGCCAAGCGAGCCATTCGTGAGGGCGATTTTGCGATGGTGATGGGCTATCCCGGCAGCACCGACCGTTACTCTTCTTCTTTTGAGGTGGACTATAAGCAGACCGTCACCCTCCCCCTGACCAATGAAATCCGTGGAGAGCGTCTTCGTATTATCAAAGATCAGATGAATAAAGATGAGGTGGTTCGTTTGAAATATTCGGATAAATACTTCACTTACAGCAATGTACACGAATTCCAAAGAATGCAGAAAGAGTGTTGCGACCGTTTCTCGGTGGTGGCGAAAAAGCAGGAGTTGGAGAAAGAATTGCAGGTGTGGATTGAGGCGGATTCAGCCCGCGCGGCTCGTTGGGGAAGTCTTTTGGCGGATTTGGATAAGGCCTATAAGGAATCAGCCAAGTTGGCAAGAAATAGGATTGTGTTCCAGGAAGTTATGTTCCGTTCGACACCTTTGGCGGTGATTGCGACCCGTCTTTCCGCCAAAGGCTCCCGCTGGAACGATAAGGAGTGGGAGGCGATTGATTTGCCTACAGAACGCCGAGTGTTTGATTTTTCCTTGCGTACGTGGTATGAGAAAATGGACGAGGCGTTGATGGCGGATTGTCATAAAGAACTCTATGCGCGCTATCAAGGCGATTATGACCAGATGGTAGCGGCTGTTTGGGACCGCAGTATGCTGACGGATGGTCGCTTTGCCTTTGCGGATAGTTTGCAGCGCGCGCAGTGGGCGGATTCTCTTGCAAACGACCCTCTGTATCAATTCTTTACCAGTTTGAAGATTGCTCGTTTCAACGACTTGACTTTGTCTCGTCAGTTGCAGGATTTGAATCGTGAATACAAGCAGGCTCTGTATGCCATGAGGTTGGATAAAAAGCAGCCTCAATATCCCGATGCCAATTCTACTTTGCGTTTGACCTATGGCACGGTTGGCCCTTTGGCTCCTGCGGATGGCAGTATCAACAAGCCTTGTTTTACCTATCCTGCCCAAATTCTGGAAAAGGAAAATCCGGATGTGTATGAATTCCGTCTTCGTAAAGATGTGAAAACGGCTTTGAAGAAAGCTTTGCGAGGAAAAGGGCATTGGGGTGCAGGAGGACGCGAGACCATGTATGTGAATTTCCTCAGCGATAACGATATTTCTGGTGGAAACTCCGGTTCGCCGGTTTTGAATGGCCGGGGAGAGCTAATCGGTCTGGCGTTTGATGGTAATAGTGAGTCTCTGGCCAGTGATGTAGATTATACGCTTGAATATAATAAGTGTGTGAGTGTGGATATTCGTTATGTGTTGTGGACGCTGGATAAATATGCCCACATGAAAAGAATCCTGAAAGAACTTGAAAAAATGTAAAGAATTTCTAAGTTTTTTATTAACTTTGAGAAACCATATTAAAATTATACGACTATGACTGAAAATACCGTAACCAAAGAACTGTTTGAGGTGGTAAAAAATGCGAATCCACTTGACTCTATTGCATACGCTCGTAAAATCCAGGTGTTGGTGGCCCTTTATCATGAAGGAGGCCGTCAGGAGGATCTTTTGGCTGCTATCAATGCAAAGGATTATTTCGTAAATCATTTTATCGATAATAAATTCGGCGGCGTTTATCAGTCTGTTGACGCCAATGGAGAGCGCGACAATGCTTCCAAGAAGACTTTGGCACAGGCTTATGCCATCGCTGCTTTGGCAGATTTCGTAAAGGTGGTGAAAGATGAAAGTGTGCTTGCTATCGCTCAGAACATTTACCATACCATCGAGAAGAACGTGTGGTGTGAGGAGTGTGGCTCTTATGTAAAAGGTCGCGAGCGTGATTGGAGCGTTCCTGAAAGTACTTGTGCTGCCAAAGGGGGTTGCAAGTCTGTTCAGAATGCTGTGTATGATGCCTATTGCAAATTGTATAGCGTATGGCCTCATGCCATTCTTAAATGTTCCATTATCAAAGCTTTTGGTGCAATCGTAAAATAAAATCGAAGCAGTTTTCGCGCTATGTTCGATTTTATGGCCATCAGTATCATTGACATTCTGGACATCGTCATTGTTGCCCTCTTGATATTTTTGGCTTTCAGATGGATGCGCGGCTCTTCGGCCATCAACATATTTTTTGTTGTTGTTTCGTTTTATCTCCTCAGGGTGGTTGCGTCTTCGTTAGGAATGAAGATGATGACCGCCCTGATGGATATGGTGCTGAACCTGGGTTTGTTAGCGCTTGTCGTAATCTTCCAGCCCGAGGTTCGCCGCTTCCTGATAAATTTTGGAAAGCAATATCGCAATGTGCCGAAAGGCGCTTTTTTGGGTAAGTTCAGCCGCAAAGAGCGCCGTGCTACGGGAGAGGTGATTCAGGAAATCTGCGAGGCTTGCCGTACGATGTCGGCTGAAAAAGTGGGAGCGCTCATTGTGATTGCTCCGGATGTTAGTTTGGAAGACGTAATCAGTACGGGTGATGTCATCAATGCCAAAGTCAATCGCCGCTTGCTCTGCAATCTGTTCTTTAAGAATTCTCCTTTGCATGATGGAGCGGTTGTGATTGATAATCATAGGATTTTGGCTGCGCGCTGCACCCTTCCCATTACGCCTCGCACCGACATCCCGCCTCAATATGGCATGAGGCATAAAGCGGCCATCGGTATCACCGAACAAGCCAATGTGGATGTGGTGGTGATTTCAGAGGAAACGGGAAATATATCCTTTGTGAAAGATGGCACCTTGAAGGCGATGAATAATATCAATGAATTAAGACTCGCGTTGGATAAGTCATACAATGGAGAATTATAATCAGAAGTTGGAAAATAAATTGGGCTTCGACCGTGTGCGAGATGCGGTTGCGGCTCGTTGTATGACGCAGTATGCTCGTGATCGTGTCTATGCGGAGCTTTTTTCCACCAAGGAGAAAGAGATTTTGTCGCGTCTTCGACTGACCGATGAAATGCGCCTGATTTGTATGTTCGAGGAGTCTTTCCCGCAAAGTGGATTTATCGACTGTTTGGACTTTCTGCTGCCCCTTGAACGCTTTGATGCGGCCATAGATTTACTTTCTTTGCGTAAGCTCCGAACGATGTTGCAGACTTTGAACAAGGTGACATCGTTCTTTTTCGCTATAAAAGACGGCATTTATCCCTGTCTGAAACGCATGTCTGCCTCTGTGTCGAGATTTCCTGAAATCGAAGAACGCATTGACGGTATCATCGACCGATACGGACAGGTAAAAGATACGGCGTCGGACGAACTTTATGAAATCCGTCGCGAACTAAGAGAAAAGGAGTCGGCCATTGCCCGTCGTGCAGCGGCGGTGTTACGTCGTGCGCAGGCCGAAGGAATTGCTTCCGAGGATGCGGCGGTGACGGTGCGTGACGGCAAAATGTTGATTCCGGTCAGTGCGGCCGATAAAAAGAAGTTAAGCGGCTTTATTTACGATGAATCTGCCTCCGGAAAGACCGCGTTTATCGAGCCGGCTGAACTCGTGCAACTCGACAATGAAATCAGCCAGTTGCGTTTTGATGAGCGTCGTGAGATTTTGCGCATTCTGATGGCTTTTACCGATGCTTTGCGTCCTGAATTGCCGACTTTGGCGGATGCTGCCCGATATATGGGTGAGATTGATTTCCTGATGGCAAAAGCTCGTCTGGCTTTGGATTATCGTGCCGGTATGCCGCTCATTTCCCGAGAGGGGACCATTCATTTGCGAAAAGCGCGTCACCCCTTGTTGGAGGAAGCGCTGAAAAAAGAGGGGAAGGAAATCGTACCTTTGACTTTGAGTCTGACTCCACAGAAACATATTCTTTTGATTTCAGGTCCCAATGCGGGCGGAAAGTCCGTGTGCCTGAAAACTATGGGTTTGCTTCAATATATGTTCCAGTGGGGTATGCTCATTCCGACTTCCGAGTCTTCTGAACTGTGCGTCTTCCGAAAAATCATGGTGAGTATAGGGGATGACCAGTCGCTCGACAATGATTTGAGTACCTATAGTTCGTTTTTGGCGGAAATGAAGACTATGCTGCTTTCAGCCGGTTCCGACACGCTGATTTTGATAGATGAGTTCGGAAGCGGTACTGAGCCGGCGGCAGGTGGAGCGATTGCAGAAGCACTTTTGTCCCGATTCGACCAGGCTAAATCTTATGGTGTCATCACGACTCACTATACCAATTTGAAATTGTATGCTTCCGCTCCTGATAGCGGGGTTGTCAATGGGGCCATGGCTTTTGACACCCAGCAGATTGCCTCCTTGTTTAAGTTGGAGATGGGCTTGCCGGGAAATTCCTTTGCTTTTGAATTGGCCCGCAAGATGGGTTTGCCGGAAGAGGTGGTAAAAGACGCCGAGAAAAGGGCAGGTGAGGAGTTTGTGGGGATGGAACGCAATCTCCGTAAGATAGAACGCAGTCGTCGTGCTTTGGATGAAAAACTGGAACGCATCCGCACCACGGACAAGACTTTGGAAAACATAACGGATAGATATCGCTCCGAATTGCAGGATATCAAGCAGACGCGTAAGGAGATTTTGGATGCCGCTCGCAAAGAGGCGGAAAGCATAGTCAAAGGAGCGAATAAGGAGATAGAAAATACCATACGTGCCATTAAGGAGTCTCAGGCGGAGAAGACGCAGACACAAAAAGCGCGTAGTGGATTGTCAGAATTTATGCAAGCCTTGGCCCTTCGCAAAGAAGAAGAGCAAAAGGCAAAAGACGATTATATAGAAAAGAAAATCGCCCAGATTGACGCCCGAAAGGAGCGCGAAAGGCAAAGAAAGGCACTACGTGCAGGACAGCGTAAAGAGCAGCAGGAGAAGGAGTTGGCACAGCAGCAAGAGCAGATGCAGGCTTTCCGAAACGCGCCTTTGCAGGTGGGAGAAAAGGTCAGGGTGAAGAGCAATTCCATGGTGGGAGAGGTCATTGAGGCTGGTCGTAAGACCGTTACGGTGGCTGTCGGCAGCATTACTTCGCGTCTTAAAACCCAGGAGGTGGAGAGGATTACGGCCAACGAATACAAGGCGCTTTCCAAACCTGCCAAGCAGGATTATCAGAGTATTCGGGTGGATGAGAATATCCGTCAGCGCAAATTGGAATTCAAGATGGAGTTGGACGTAAGGGGAGAGCGCCTGAATGATGCTTTGGATAAAGTGACGCAATATATCGATGATGCCATTATGCTGGGCGTGTCCCATGTAAGGATTATTCACGGAAAGGGCACCGGCGTTCTGCATGAGGAGATACAGAAGATGCTTCGGGTGATGCCGGGCGTGGAGCAGGTGGCAGACGAACATATTGAATTGGGAGGCAGCGGCGTAACGCTCGTGAAATTGTCATGAGTACGCCCGATACATTGGCATTGGGGAGAAAAGGCGAGCAGTTGGCTTGTGACTTTTTGACGGAGAGGGGACATCAGTTGTTGGCCCGTAATTATAGAAACGGGCGTTATGAACTGGATGTTATCAGTTTGGATGCAAATGGTCTGCATTTTGTAGAGGTGAAAGATCGAAAAGACGCCGACTATCTGGATGGTTGTATTACAGCCAAAAAACAGAAAAACATGGTGGCTGCGGCCCATCGCTATATTGCCTCTCATGCGCATTTGTCGGGTTTGGATTATTATTTTGATGTCATTATGATAGTAGATGGTCAGTCGATAGATTATTATCCTCAGGCTTTTATACCGATATATTTATAAATTATGAATACGTCCCACAATTATTGTCTTATTTTGGCGGGTGGAGCCGGAAAACGATTCTGGCCCGTCAGTCGCGAAAGTCTTCCCAAACAATTTGTTCCGGTTACGGATTTAGATACCACTTTCCTCCGCCATACATTTGACAAATTTTCCAAGGTTGTTCCCCAAGAGAATATCTTGGTGGTTACGACAGAGCGATATACCCAATTTGTAAAGGATATCATTCCTGAACTGAATGATGAAAATCTTTTGGTAGAGCCCTATATCCGTGATACGGCCCCATCTTTGACCTATGCTAGTTACAAATTGTTACTGCGCGACCCTCAGGCGACGATGGTCGTAACTCCTGCGGACCACTTGATCAAGGATGACCAGGCTTTTGTCGATACGATTTCTTATGCGTTGGAATATGCGTCAAGCCACGATGAACTGTTGGTGCTGGGAACGCTTCCTACGCGTGCTGATACCAATTTTGGTTATATCCAGAAAGTCGGCGGCAGCGCGATGGTGGATCATCCTGTGCGCGTGAAGACTTTCACAGAGAAGCCGGATGCGTCGTTGGCGAAAGTGTTTGTGGAGAGTGGTGAATTTCTCTGGAATGCGGGTGTTTTTATCTGGAATGTCAAGACCATCACGGAGGAAATTGAGGCGTGTATGCCCTTGTTAGCCAGTCAATTTGAAGGATGGCAGGCTGCTTTTAACACACCGGCCGAGAAGAAATTTATCATGGGCGTGTATGGGGGTTGCGAGAAACAATCCATCTCTTACGGGGTGTTGGAGAAGACCCGTCGCGCCAGCGTCTATCCGGCGAAATATGCCTGGGCAGACTTTGGTGAATGGCAGACTTATTATGAAATGATTGAGAATAAGGATGCTTCGGAAAATGCGGTACACGGCACGGTGATTACGGCAGACAGTCGTAAGAATGTCATCATTACCACGCAAAAAGACAAGATGATTGCTGTACAAGGTCTGGATTCTTATCTTGTGGTGGACACCGATGATGTTTTGTTGATTTGTCCCAAAGATATGGCAACCTACAAGCAGTTTTTCTCTCTGTTGAACGTCAGTTTGCCTGAAAAATACAAGTAGCGTCTGCGATGTCAAAATTTGTCAAGATTCCTCTTATAGTCTTGTCCGCTCTGGTCGGGTTGGTTTTTGCCTTGCTGGTGACTGTTCAGTTGGTGTTGTCTGAAAAGACCTTGACTTCTCTGGTCAATCAATACGCCGTACACTTGGTGGATGCGGATGTGCATTTCGGCAGGATTAAATTGTCATTGGTGGAAAAATTCCCACGCGCCTCTCTTACTCTCAATGATGTCTCTGTTGTCACGCGTCCCTCCGCCTCGGATCTCTCTCAGTCGGATTCCTCTGCGTTGGCTCTTTCTGCGTCGGATCCCGTTGTGCAAGGTGATACATTGGCGAGTTTCCGTCAGTTGAAGGTGGTGATGAAAGTCAGCGATTTATGGGAAAAAGGATCCATTCATATTCCTTTTGTCGAGCTTCGTTCCCCTCGAATTTTTGCCCGTAAGTATGCGGATGGGGCGAATTGGAATATCTTGAAAGAGGATAGTCTGACCGTTCAAGTCAGTGATTCTACGCTTTTGGCGGCTGACTCTAACTTCGTTGAGGAAGATACATCTTCATTCTCTCTTCCTGTCATCCATATCAACCATATTCGTTTGACTGGCAATCCCTATGTCCGTTTCAGTTCAGAGCCGGACTCTTTGTTTGCAGTCATTCGTGCCAAGCAGATGGTGGTCCGCAGTAATATCCGTACGGATTCTTTGGCGCAGTTGCGTGGTCGTTTTACCATTGATTCTTTATTCGTAGCGGGCCGATATAAAAAGGATACGGTCTTTTTTGGACTGGAAAATCTGGAACTTTCCCGCCGTCCTGACACGGTTCATCTGCAAGCCAAAGCCAAGGCGGCGCTCGCCCTGGCTTCTTTGGGCAGGACCCGTGTGCCGATGGAACTGGATATCAATATCGTGAAAGAGGACTCTGCGGCCTATCGTCTTTCTTTGGATCATTTTACGGTCAGCGCGTTTGATGTGCCGGTGAAAGCCAGCGGTGAGGCCTGGTATCGTAAGGGTGATGTGGGAGTGGATGTTTCTTTGGGAACAGCCGATGAAAAACGCCTCTATGCCTACCTGAAAGGCGAGGGTTCTCCCGTCGGATTGAATTCCGTCGCCGATGATATGCTTTTTACGGTGGATGCCTTGCTGACCAGCGACTTGAAGGGCTTGTTGGAATTGGTTCCTCAATCACTGCCTATTTCAGCCTCTGGTGTGCTGGATGCGCGTATTTCCGGTGAAATTAAAAAGTCTCAGCTTTCGCTCTCCGAATTCCCCAAGGCCAATCTGCAAGGTCGTCTTATGTCAAAATCTCTCCATGTGGATATGCCGGAGGATACGATTTTTGCTCAATTGAGTGACCTGAATATCCGTCTTGCCGCTGAGGGAAGAAAGTTTCGTCAAAATGGCAAATCCCGTCGTATGCTGACTTTGTCGGTTCAACTTGATACCGCAAAGGTGAATTATAAAAATGTCTTCGATGTCAAAGGAGACAAGTTGGCGTTGCGCTTGTATAATTCTGCGTCTATCCTTACCTCTCCCCAGAAAAATGCCGTTCATCCTTTCTCGGGTGCATTGGATATCGCAAATCTTCGTTTGAAAGACTCCGACGGGGTCGTAATGGTATTGAAAAATTCCAAAGAGTCTTTTTCTATCCGTCCCAAACGCCAACAACCCCAGACGCCGGTTTTGTCTTTGCGTAGTTCCAATGGTCGTTTCTTTTATAAAAGCGGGGCTGACCGTTTCCGTCTGAATAATCTGTCATTCAATGTCAGTGCAGAAATGAATACGGTAGAGCGCGCTCAACGTCGTGAAGCCTTCTTGGATAGTTTGTCAAGACGTTTTCCGGGCGTGTCTCGCGATAGTTTGCTGCTTACCTGGCGTGCCTCTCGCAAGGTCTCTGCGCCGCAGTTGCCTGACTTTTTAAGTGAGAAGGATTTTCAAAAGAGTGATTTGCATTTCTCGCTTCCCTCGGTGGCTGAAAAGTATTTTCGTGAGTGGAATCTCAATGGTGCATTGTCGCTCTCTCGTTTGAGTATGGTAACTCCGTCATTTCCGTTGAAAAGCAATGTGGCGAATTTGGGTGCCAGTTTCAATAACAATACGATTAGTTTGGATTCTCTATATCTGTTCAGTGGCAAATCGGATTTGTTTGTAAATGGAAAATTGAGTGGGCTTAAGCGTTTTCTGGCAGGCAGGGGCCCTGTGCAGCTGGATGTTGCGCTCCAATCCGAGGAACTGGATTGCAATGAATTGCTGGCAGCCTGGAATACCGGTCAGAGTCTCAGTCAGGAATATAAGGATAGTCTTTCTGTCTTGGATGATGAGGCTTTTGATTCGCAGATAGAGCAATTGGAGGTGGAGGAGCAGGATACCACTTCAAATCTTTTTGTTGTTCCTGCCAATCTGATAGCTAATGTTACGGTAGATGCTGGGGAAATCCATTTCGGCGATTTGTCTTTGCTCAGTGTCAATACAGAGTTGGCCGTCAAGGAGCGTTGTGTGCGTATCACCAATACGATGGCGACTTCTGATATCGGAAATGTGCTTTTTGAAGGCTTTTATTCGACCCGCACCAAGTCTGATTTGAAGGTGGGTGTCAATTTGAGTTTGCAGGAGGTAACCGCTGAAAAAGTGATTGAATTGATGCCGGCCATTGATACTCTGATGCCGCTTTTGTCTAATTTTTCCGGTCTTCTTTCCTGTGATTTGGCTTTGACTTCGCAGTTGGATACCAATATGAATATCGTGATGCCGAGCGCCAAGGGTGTGATTCGTATTGAGGGCGAAGATTTGCAACTGGTCAATACGCCGCAATTTACTTCTCTGGCGAAAATCTTGATGTTCAAGGATAAGAATGTGGGATATGTGGATCATTTGCAGGTAGAGGCTAATTTGTCTGACGGTCAGCTGGAGATTTTCCCTTTTGTCTTGAAAATGGATAAATACGCCTTGGCGATGAGCGGTATTCAGAATGTGGACACCCAGTTCCGCTATCACGTTTCGCTCATCAAATCTCCGCTTCCCTTTAAGTTAGGTATTGACCTTTGGGGAAATTTTGATGATTTCAAGTTCTCTCTTTGTAAGCCGAAATATAAGACCATCGATGTGCCTGTGTTCAGTAAGGTTGTGGATGATGTCCGCATTGATTTGTCACGTTCTATCGGCAATATCTTCAAAACGGGTGTTGATAAAGCCATCAGCGCCAATCGTTCCGACCAGCAATTTGAGGCGGCCAAACAGGCGCAGGGTTATGTCCCGGCCATCCAGGCTCCAAGCGATTCTTTGTCTGCTTCCGAACTCGAGCAAATCCGCAAAGCGCAGCAGTAGGGGGTGTATGAGGGGTAGCGCACACGGATCCTGCCACTATGCGTCTTTTTCGAAGAGGGCGAGGGCGTCTTCTATGCTTAAGGAGTCTTCGATGCGGAAGGAGCCGCTGGCTGTTCTTTTAAGTCGGCTGATGAAAGCGCCGCTTTGCAGGCCTTCTCCAAAGTCGCGGGCAAGGGAACGGATATAAGTCCCTTTGCTGCACCCAATACGTAGGCGCACGAAAGGAAGGCCATTGGCGGCACGGCTATCAGCAATGTGTATACGGGATGATGCGCCCACACCCGCCTCCTCACCGTCGGCGCAATAGCTGCCGAAGTCCAGCAGTGTCAGGTCGTGAATGTGAATTTTGGCGGCACGAAGCAGCGAGTCATCGATGGGCTCGCCACGTTGGAAAGCCTTACGGGCCAGTTCGTAGGCACGCACC
Organism: uncultured Bacteroidales bacterium; assembly: GCA_904501835.1. Lineage (GTDB taxonomy): Bacteria > Bacteroidota > Bacteroidia > Bacteroidales > UBA932 > Cryptobacteroides. Next base: position 17,747 of record CAJGBW010000014.1, on the reverse strand, counting down.
CCATCTATGCTTTTTGCGCTGAAGAGGGGAGCCACCTGGTCCTGCTCGCCCAGAAAGGACGGCAAAAGATTCTCACAGGCCTCCCGCGTGATGTGTTCGTGGGGAAAATGAGCGTCAATCTCCTTTTCCAAATCGTAGGATGCCGTCGTAGCCCCCAAGACAAAATCACTTACGTATTCCTTGTCGTGGCGCTGAAATTCTTCCGCCCGTTTGGTTGCAGCCCCGATGCACACCAGCAGCACCCCACTCGCAAGAGGGTCCAAAGTGCCGGCATGTCCCACTTTCAAATTCTTTTTGCGGAAATGACGGAATGCGGCAAATTTGATTTTACGAATCACATCCGCCGAAGTCCAACGATAAGGCTTGTCAATAATAAGGACAAGTCCGTCAGGGTAGTCGGCAATGTCGCGCGAGAGAATTTCGCCCGCAAGGGCAACGTGCGGCTCCATTAGCAAAGAGTTGCTTTTGCGGCAGCTACACGGCGAGAGAACTCTTCAAGCCCAATCAGACATACGATATCCGCAATGCCCAAACCGCTTGAGGCGCCCACCAAGGCCAGACGCAGACAGTTCATGACTTTGCCCATAGGCCATTCGCGGCTTCTGATAAATTCTTCGACCGCCACTTCAAACTCTTCTTTAATCAAGGCTTTGTCATAAGAAGAAATGAAATCCGCCACCTGCAAAGCCAGACTGTAGTTTTCCTCTTTCCAGAATTTGGCAACGTCCTTTTCCGCATAGTCGGTAGGAGCGACAAAAAGATAAGAAGCAATGCTCCAGAAATCCTGTACGAAAGTCGCCCTTTCCTTAATCAATTTCACGACGCGAAGCACATAATCTTTGTCTGCCTGAACCCCTTTTTCAGCCAAAATAGGCATGAAGTCCTCGCACAGACTTTCGTCATCGCGTTTGCGCAAATACTCTTTGTTGTACCACTTCGCTTTATCCGGGTTGAAGCGTGCACCACTTTTTACGATGCGCTCGATAGAGAAAGCCTCCACCAACTCTTCCAAGCTGAAGAGTTCTCTTTCATCGCCGGGATTCCAGCCCAACATGGCCAGCAAATTAACGAATGCCTCGGGGAAATAACCATCCTCACGATAGCCACGCGAAACCTCTCCCTCAGGGTTTACCCATTTCAGAGGGAATACGGGGAAGCCCATTTTATCACCGTCGCGTTTGCTGAGTTTGCCCTTTCCATCAGGTTTGAGCAGCAAGGAAAGGTGAGCAAATCGCGGCATGCTGTCCTGCCAGCCAAAGGCCTCATACAAAAGATAGTGCAGAGGCAAAGAGGGAAGCCACTCCTCTCCACGAATTACCTCACTGATTTCCATTAGGTGGTCATCCACAATATTGGCAAGGTGGTAGGTCGGCAGGCAATCAGCTTTTTTCCACAATACCTTGTCATCCAAGGTGTTGGTATTGACCTCCACATGGCCGCGTATCATATCATCCATCGCTACCACCCTGTTTTCGGGCATTTTGAAACGGATGGTCCAGTCATTTTTCTCTTCCAACAAACGCGCGCACTCCTCCTCGGACAATGTCAGCGAGTTGCGAAGCTGTCCGCGTGTAGCATAATTGTAGATAAAGGTCTGTCCCTTTCCCTCCATTTCCGCACGCATGGCTGCCAGTTCTTCTGCGCTGTCAAACGCATAATAGGCATATCCGCCTTTGACCAGTTGTTCCGCATATTGACGGTAGATAGGTTTTCTTTCGCTTTGGCGGTAAGGCGCGTGCGGGTGTTTCTCGCTGCGCTCACTGACAACCTTTCCTTGCTCATCCACACCTTCATCCGGTCTGATACCACACCAGGAGAGGGCTTCAATGATATATTCTTCCGCACCCGGAACAAAACGATGAGAGTCCGTATCCTCAATTCTCAAAATAAAATCACCTCCACGCTGTTTGGCATAGAGATAGTTATAAAGGGCTGTACGTACGCCACCCATGTGCAGGGGACCTGTCGGTGAGGGGGCAAATCTTACTCGAGTTCTTCTTTCCATATCTTTAATTTTCTTTCTTACTGCTTCTGCGGCGAATGGCCGGGATAGATTCTAATTTCTGTTTCTCTGTTGCGTTGTTTGTGTACAAAGCCGGGGCCTCACTGAAGTGCTGGAATTTCTTTTCGTTGGAGATGGTGTTGAAACCGATTTTTTCCATTTCTTCATACGGAGAGTCTGATTCTTCGTGTATGTGCTGTTCCGGAATATAGACAAAATCCTCATGGATATCGATGATATTACCCCTGTTTTCTCCAATCACTTCACTCAAACGCGTCATTTTGAAACCGGTGGCAATGATGGTAACACGCACCTTGTCACCCCACTCCGGGTCGGAATTATAGACAATACCCTGTTTGTATTTGGAGGGATCACCGATGTGTTCGCCGATCATCTCATTGAGTTTGGTCAAATCCTCCATGGTAATGCCTTGGTCGCTATAAGGAACGGTGATGTTTACCAATGCACGTTGAGAGGTCTTGAGCTCAAAATCGTACAATAGAGGGGAGTTCAACGCTTTGTTTACAGCCTCTTCCAAACGCTTTTCTCCGCATCCCTCTCCACTTCCCATCAAAGCGACTCCACTATTCTGCATAATGGTTTTAACGTCCTCAAAGTCCACGTTTTTGTAACCGCTGATCTTGATGATTTCTGTAATGCCTCGAACCGCTGTAGCCAATATCTCGTCCGATTTGGGAAAGCCGTTTTGCAAGAGTTCGTTCTTATAGACCGAAGCTAATTTTTCATTGTCAATGATGATGAGCGAATCCACATTTTTCTGCAATTCCTTCACTCCGTCCACCGCTTTGGCGTAAGAGCCGTTTCGCTCATTCTTGAAGGGAAGGGTTACGACCGCTACGGTCAGAATCCCTTTGTCTTTTGCCATTTTGGCGATAATAGGCGCCGCACCTGTTCCGGTACCGCCACCCATGCCGGCCGTGATAAAGAGCATTTTGGTCTCGCTGCCCAAGACTCTTGCCTCAATTTCGCTCTGGGAGTTGATCGCGCAATTTCTTCCTTTTATGTGGTCGGTTCCCGCGCCCAATCCCTCTCCAAGGCGTAATTTGATGGGCACATTGCTCGGTTCAAGCGACTGTGCGTCTGTATTACACACGATGAAAGTACAGCCCTCAATCTGTTGGTTGTACATATAGGTGACTGCGTTACATCCACAACCACCGACGCCGATGACTTTAATCATCTTGTCGTTGGGTTTCCAATCGTCGGGAGTTATAAAGTCATCGTCTATATAATCATTGTTCATGGCTCTATCTTTCATTAAAATAAACTATCATTAAAAAGCTGGTCCGCTTTTTTCTCGCTTTTCTCTTCGTCAGTATCCAGTACTTTATCCATAATTTTACCGATAAAATTCGGTTTTTGAGGGCTTACTGCTTTTTCCTCAGTCGGTTTTCGAACTTTATTTTCTCGTGAAAAGAATTTGTTGGGCCTAAACGTACTTTCTACCGGGCGAGGTTTTTCCTCTACAGTCTTCGGATTGAAGACATTTTCCGTGCTCTCATTGTCAATGGCCGTGATGCGCGGTTCGTTCGGGTCATATACAAATTGTACTTGTTGCAATTCCCTGGCGGCATACAGCATAGAAAGGCAGTTTACGGCATCTGTCTGAAGGCATTCAGGGGGCATGTTTCCAAATCTTTTTCTGATTTTGCCCAATCTTATGGAATATCCGGACATTTCAGAGAGCAGTTTGGTGCAGTTACACAACATGGCTCCACCGCCGGTGAGCACAATGCCGCTGCGAAGTTCATCCGAAAAGCCGCTTTTTTCAATCATATACAAGACCGCTTCAAAAATTTCTTCCATGCGGGCGGTTACGATTTCGGAAATATATTTCACCCAGACTTCTTTGGTTCGGGTCGCATCTTTTAGCTTGATACGCAGGGATTTATCGCCCATGTTCAGCAAACGGTTGGGGCAGCAGATACCATAGGCTTTCTTTATGTTTTCCGCCAGGCCTTCGGAGATACCACATTCTTGCCGGATATCGGAAGTGATATTGTTACCGCCGAAAGGAATGGAATCGAAATAACGCAAAATATCTCCGGTAAAAATGCTCACGCTGGTCACATTTCCACCGATGTCCACCAAGGCCACTCCGTTTTCACGGTCGCTTTTGTCCAGCACCATTCTTCCGGCGAGTTGCGGGGTAAAATATTTTTTAATGGGTGTTAAATCGCTCATTCCCAATGTGTTATCTAATATGTTTACGGGATTTTCCTTTCCTAAACAAACCAGGAAGTTTCCCTCAATCATTTCGCAGAAGCGACCTTCAATATCATCTTCAGCAATCTGAAAATCATAGCCATCGGAATAGGATTGGGCGACGCAGTCATAGACTATCATTTTACCCTGTTCCGTCGCTTTTTCTACCGCGTCCTGTTCTGCATTTTTGATAAGAATGTCAATGTCCTCCCGTCTGACGATGGTATCATCCCTGTCTATCTTACTGATACATTCAACCTGCTGAATGGGATAGTTGGGGAAATTGGCTACGGCGCATTTGATATCCAGCTCAAGTTCGTTTTTTGCGTCGTTGAGCAGGGAGCGGATGGCGTCAGAGGCGTGCTGAACATTTTGGACACGTCCTTTGCTGATACCGATGGAAGGTATCGTCTTATAGTAATTCACGGAGAAATTACCGTCAATTTCGTATCCGACAGCCAGGGCGATTTTGGAACTACCCGCATCGATGGCAACGAAATGTTTATTATCCATAACTATTTACAAATTATCTGTCCCTTAAATTGGACATTGACACTTTTATATTTTTTTTCAGCGACAGGGCGGATGCTGCTGATGTATTTTTCAATTTTCTCCAATTTTTTCTCCTTGTTCTTGAAATCTCCGAAAAGGAAATGCTCATGGAAACCCTCGAAGCAAAGAGTCAGTTGCCCGTCAGAGGCTATATGAAATTGGTTGCATCGGTCTCTCCATGCTTTCTTTGATTGCAGATATTGGTGGAGAGAGATGAGTTCTTCAAGCCATTTTTTACCTTTTTTCCCTAACTTTTCATCGTAACGAATGGGAATGTTTCCGTCAACGATGGGTACCCAGACGCTATAATTGGACTGCAAGGGAAACAAATGCCCGTTCCGGTCACAATAAAATCCACTATCTCCGCGTTGAAAACGAAGAATGGGCTGTCTTTCAAGAATGTTGATATGGAGGGTACTGTCATTTTTTACATAGACCTGACTTTTCTCAATGGCCGTATTGCGATCCAGACTTAATTCAAGGTGATAGAGGTTGATATCGTCAATCTTTTCCCGATGAGGGGGCCGAACTGTTGGTTGAGGTGTTTCAATACATCCGACTCTGACATGAAACGTTTCCCTTCCTCGCTGTTATTTTCCACGATGATACGTCGCAGCACGATGCCCTCGCGCAAGTCTTTTCCCGAGTGGATGGACAAGGCGATACAAAGCAGGAAAGCCAGAGAAACAATCGAGCCAAATATGTACTTTACAATGTTATTCATTCGTCAGTAATGCTGTTATTGCCGGAACGTAACGGTCAATGTTTCCCGCACCGAAACTGACCCACACGTCTTTTTCTTCTTTTGCCAACACGCCCATCAGCTCCTCCTTTTTAATCAGGCATTTTTCTTTTGCTGTGATTCTGTCAAAAATAATCTCCGAACTTACCCCCGGAATGGGTTCCTCACGGGCAGGGTAGATATCCAGCAGGATCACTTTGTCTGCCTGACTGAGGGCTTGGGCAAACTCTACGGCAAAATCACGGGTTCGCGTATAGAGGTGAGGCTGGAAAATGGCCGTCAGTTTGCGAGAGGGGAACATATCACGGATGGCTTTGATGGCCGCCGCAATCTCGTTGGGGTGGTGGGCATAGTCATCGATATAGGCACATCCGGGGCGGTTTACGTGCAAATCAAATCTGCGTTTTACGCCGCTGAAAGAACGAAGCGCCTTGCGAAGTGATTCTTCTTTTACACCCGCAGCGAGAGCCAGCGCAGAAGCGGCTACGGCATTTTCCACATTGACCCAACCCGGAATTCCTACTCGGCAATTCTCAATTTTACCACCGGGATAGACCAGCGTAAAGTCAAAATATCCACACTCGTCTTTGCGTAAATTGCTGGCGTAGTAATCCGCTCTCTCATCGTCAAAACTATAGCTGAAAACTTGTGCCTTCGTCTTGCTATTGTCAATCTCTACCCCGTATTTTACGACAATCTGTTTGCTTACCTGGGCGGCAAAATCATTGAACGCCTCCTGAATATGAGCCAAATCTCCGTAGATATCCAGATGGTCGGCGTCAATGGCTGTGATGGCAGCGTATTCGGGGAAAAGCTGGAGGAAAGAACGGTCAAACTCATCCGCTTCTGCCACAATGAAATTGCTGTTGGAAAGCAGCAAGTTTGTATTGTAGTTCTTGCTGATTCCTCCTAAAAAGGCATTACAACCCAATCCGCTTTCTGTCATGATATGTCCCAACAAAGTGCTGGTGGTTGTTTTTCCGTGGGTGCCGGCTACGGCCAGACAGTGCATTCCTCTGGCGATTTCGCCCAACATACGCGAACGTTTGATAGTGCGGTAGCCGTGGCTTTTTACATATTGCAACTCTTCTAAATCTCCCGGAATGGCAGGTGTATAGACTACCAAGGTGTTTTCTACGTCAGTCGGAATCTGTTTGATATCATCCTCGTAATGGACGCTGATGCCTTCTTTTTCCAAGTCTCCAGTCAATTCGGAGGGCGTTTTGTCATAACCCGATACCGCAAAGCCTTTTGCTTTGAAGTATCTGGCTCCTGCACTCATTCCTATGCCGCCAATCCCTATGAAATATACGTTTTTCATTTTTTCTCCATCAATTTGTAAGCCTCTTGCGCGATGGTCTGTGCGGCGTCCGGACGGGCGAGCAGCAGGGCATTGCGCTCCATTTCCTTGATTTTTTCTTCTTGATTGACCAGGCCAAGGGTAGCCCGCATCAATTTTTCGACCGCTTCATTATCGCGTATGAGCTGTGCGGCGCCGTTTTTTACGAGCGCCATCGCATTGAATGTCTGGTGGTCTTCTGTTACATTGGGCGAAGGTACGAGAATTGACGCTTTTGCGCAAGCGCAAATTTCAGAAACACTACAAGCTCCACTGCGCGAAATGACAACATCGGCCATGGCATAGGCCAAATCCATTCGCCCGATAAAATCAGTGAAATGAATGAATTTGCGCCAAGGCATATCCTCATATTGCTGCATTTTTTGCTCGATTTCATTTTTGTAGAATTTGCCGCATTGCCACAAAATTTCCACCTCTTCGTTCCCTTGGCAGCCTTCCTCCAACCATGCCAGAACCGCTTCGTTCAGCGTACGGCTTCCCAAACTACCGCCTACAATCAAGATTTTTTTTCTTTCAGGCGACAATCCATAGTACTCACAAGCCTCTTGTCTGCTCTCCGGGGTGGCCGGAATCATGTCGCTGCGAATCGGATTGCCGGTAAAAATAATTTTGTCTGCCGGGAAGAAACGATCCATGCCCTCATAGGCGACGCAAATTTTATCAGCCTTTTTTCCAAGTAGCTTGTTGGTCAGTCCGGCAAAGCCGTTCTGCTCTTGTATCAACGTGGGTATTTTCATCTGTGTGGCAGCCATGAGGAGGGCTGCGCTGGCGTATCCGCCGACGCCGATAGCAATATCAGGCTGAAACTCCCGTATAATCCGGCGGCTTTTTCGCAGGCTTTTCCATAGTTTATAAGGAAGCGTCAGGTTTTTTAGCAGATTTTTGCGCTGGAATCCCTGAATGTCAAGCCCTATGATGGAGTAGCCTGCAGCCGGAACTTTTTCCATTTCCATTCTTCCGTTTGCTCCGACAAACAGAATTTCATTTTCCGGATTCATTTCCATCAGTTTCCCTGCAATCGACAAGGCCGGAAAAATATGTCCGCCGGTGCCACCACCGCTGATGATTGCTTTTATCTTTTTCATTCTAATCCCTTGGTTTCTACTTCTTCTGTTTCCGTTTCTCTTTCCTGCATCTCAATCTCTTCGCGAACCAGACGGCTAACGCAGAGAACCACGCCCAAGCCGATACTAAACATAACAAAGGCGCTTTTTCCGTCACTCAAAAGAGGCAGGGTCTGTCCGGTCATGGGCACAATACCCACATTGACAAGCACATGCAGCAAGGCTTGACCGCTTATCAAAATAACCAGCGACGCCACTGTGGTACGGGCGAAATCCTCCTTGCAATAGCCGGCAATCTTGGTCCCTCGCGCAATGAGGAAACCAAACAATAACAGCACGAAAACAGCACCGATAATGCCATATTCCTCACAGATGAAAGAGAACATAAAGTCACCGAACATATTCATTACCACATATTTCTGCGTGCTTCCTCCGGGAAGTTTTCCCAAAGGACTGATGCCGCCTTCGCGTATGGCAAATCGGGCGCCCTGTACCTGTCTGTTCTTGTCTATGTAATTGTCAAGGTCTGTCTGGGTTTTTGTCGGGTTTTTCCCTTGCATTTCGGCAATGATTTTTTCGACGCCTTCATCGTAGGGCGTGAAAAAAGCATCGAGACGCGAAAACAAAGTTTCCACGCGGTTGGTCGAGTTGCCCTCGCTGCTGGAACTTTTGATTGCCATCATTCCGGCTCCGCCTATGATACAGGTCAGGATGAAAAGGATGAGTTTCTTGCGGCTAAATCCTCCAATGTAGAGCGCGACGAGCATTCCGAAAGCGATGATGATAAGGCTGGAGTTACTGCTCATGGATACCATTCCGCAGGTTGCCACGAAAGGGAGATAGATAAAGAGGGCTCTTTTGGTGCCGGGGGCGTCAATCCATGCCTGCTGGAAATGATAGGCCCAATGCCGAAGTATCCAGAATCCTCTTTTGTCAGCCAGGATTTCTTCGTCGCTTTGGTTCTCGAGATAGACTTGTTCATCTTCTTGGAATCGATTCATGATCAGCGCCATATACATGACGGAGAAGATTTTTACCACCTCGAAGACGTGAATTTGTATTTTGCCGAAAAACAGGATGGTTCGCCAACTGTCATTGATTCTCTGTGATTCCATGATCCCGTCTATCCTGCAATGAAAACAGAGGAAAACGAGAAGAAATAGAGAGAAAATATATCCCACAAGACTCCATTTCATAAGTCTTTTAAAGGAACCATATTTGTAGATGGCAAAGATCAAGAACCCACTGAAAGCAATAACGACAAGTTGGGTGAACAAAACGCTGATGCGCGAGGTGGGGGTGGCTACAATTTTGGATACGGAAGACAAGACCGCGTTGATGGAGAATAGGAATAACAGGATGACTACCAGAAGTAGCATCTTGTCTCCCTTTATCAAGGCCAGCCGGGATAGGATTTTATTTTCTATTTGTCGAAGATTCATAAATTCCAAACGGCTTCTTTGAAGAGTTTACCTCTTTCTTCATAATTTTTGAACAAATCAAAGCTGGCGCAGCAAGGAGAGAGCAACACGGTATCGCCGTCCTGGGCAAAACGCGCACTGGCTTGTACCGCTTCTTCGGCACTTTTTGTATCGACTATGTTGCGTTGTCCGACCAGATTCTCAAAAGCCGCGTGGATTTTTTGGTTGTCCACACCCAGACAGACAATGGCTTTTACCTTCTCCTTTACCAAATCGTACAAGGTGCTGTAATCATTCCCCTTGTCGGTTCCGCCTACAATCCAGACAACAGGATGCTCCTGACACTCAAGGGCATACCAGGCGGCATCCACATTGGTTGCCTTGGAATCGTTGATATAATTTACGCCCCCTACGCAGCGAACCTGTTCCAAACGGTGCTCGACGGCTTTGAAGGATTGCAGACTTTGACGTATTTTTTCGTTTTTGATGTTCATGACCTTGCCCGCGATGGCAGCGGCCATGGAATTATAGACATTGTGTTTTCCGGATAGGGCGAGGTCTTTGATCAGCAGGTCGCATCGGTCCTGACCTTCCGTTTGTACGCAGATTTGTCCGTTTTCTTTCCACGCACCTTCTTTCAGGATGTTTTTCTGACTGAAAGGAAGCATTTTGGCTTTCACAATGATGGAATCCAATTGCTGAATGGTAATTTCATCGTCGCTACAGAAAATAAAACAATCCTCATCGCTCATGTTGCGCGTGATACGGAATTTGGCTTTGGCGTAATTGTCTATGTTGTAGTCGTAGCGGTCCAGATGGTCGGGCGTAATGTTGGTGATGATGGCGATATCCGCTTTGAAATCATACATATTATCCAATTGGAAACTTGACAGTTCCAATACATAATAATCGTATTTTTCCGTGGCGACCTGCATGGCGTAACTTTTTCCTATATTTCCACCCAATCCGACATTGAGGCCGGCTTGTTGCAGCAGATAATAGATTAACGAGGTTGTGGTGGTCTTGCCATTGGAGCCGGTGATGCAGATTTTTTTAGCGCTGTCATAGCGTCCGGCAAACTCGATTTCGGAAATAATGGGAATGCCCTTTTCCTGCGCTTTCACCACGAGGGGCACCGTAAGGGGAATACCCGGACTTTTGATGATTTCGTCTGCGTCGAGAATTTTTTCCTCGCTATGTCGACCACTTTCAAAAGGAATGTCCCATTTACGCAGTTGCTCGGCATATTTCTCACTGATTTCTCCTCTGTCAGAAAGAAAAACCTCAAAACCTTTTACTTTTGCGAGGACAGCTGAGCCTACGCCTGACTCTCCGCCTCCAAGAACGACAATCTTCGCCATATATTATCTCAGTTTCAATAATGCAAATGTTGCGACAGCCAATAAAATGCCGATAATCCAGAATCGAACGACAATTTTGCTCTCCGGAAGGGCTCTCTTGGGGTATTGTATCACCGCAGGAATGCCCTCCTTCTGGAAATGATGATGCAGGGGAGTCATACGGAAAACACGCACGCCTTCTCCTTGTTTCTTTCGCGTTCTGCGGAAATAAGTACGTTGGATAATCACCGATAAGGCTTCCACGAAGAAAATGCCGCAGAGAATGGGAAGCATCAACTCTTTTTTAATCAATACGGCACCCACTCCGATAATACCGCCTAATGCCAAACTGCCCGTATCGCCCATGAATACCTGGGCAGGATAACTGTTGTACCAAAGGAAACCGATGAGCGCACCCACCAAAGCTGCCATATAGACAGCGATTTCTCCTGTGCCCGGAATATACATGATGTTGAGGTATTCGGCGTTGATGGTGTTGCCGGAAAGCCAGGCGAAAATACCGATGACCACCAAAACGATGGCGCTGGTGCCTGTGGCAAGTCCGTCTAATCCGTCCGTCAGGTTTACGCTGTTGGAGCAGGCGGTCGTTACGAAGACAATCATCACTACATAAATCGCCCAGGTGCAATATACGCCGAACTGTCCCGTGAAAGGGGATAGCCAGGAGTAATCAAATTCGTGGTTTTTGAAGAAAGGCAGGGTGGTAGTCAGACGGGTGGTGTCCACCTCGGGGCTGACACAGACCGTAAAGGCAATGATAAAACCCAAAACGATTTGTCCTACAAGTTTGGCTTTTTCGCTCAGACCGTCTTTGTTGTTTTTGAATACCTTGATATAGTCATCCGCAAAGCCCAGACCGCCCAGCCAAAGCATGGTGAGAATCAGCAGTTGGATGTAGGTGTTGGTCAGGTCGCAGAAAAGCAGGATGCCGGTCAATGAGGTGAGCAAGATGATAATGCCTCCCATGGTCGGAGTGCCTTTTTTACTCATCTGTCCTTCCAAACCCAAATCGCGTATGGTTTCGCCATATTTCTTCTTCTGGAGCCATGCAATGATGCGTTTGCCCCAAGTCAGAGACAGAAGAAGAGAGGTGACGGCAGCCAACATGGCGCGGACGGACAAGAACGAGAGCAGTCCGTGTCCCGGGAAATTCAATTCTTTCAGTGCTTCAAACAAGTGGTATATCATAGCATTTCCTCCTTAAATATCGTTTCAACGATTTCTCTTTCGTTAAAATGTCTTTTTTCCTTTCCTACAATCTGATAATTTTCATGTCCTTTTCCGGCCAGCAGAATGGTGGCATGGTCCTGGGCGGTAAGAATCGCCATGCGGATGGCCTCGGCGCGGTCTTCAATGCAGATACATTTCCGTCTTCCCTCTGCACTCAATCCGGCCTTGATATCGTTGATGATTTCGGTCGGGTTTTCGGTGCGGCAGTTGTCAGAGGTGATGACAATGCGGTCTGCTTTCTGGGCAATGGCGGCCATTTCGGGACGTTTGCTTTTATCTCGGTCTCCGCCACAGCCAAACAGGCAGATCAATTGTCTCTGCGGCGAGATTTTGCGAAGGGTCTTTAAGACATTGTCCAGGGCGTCAGGGGTGTGTGCATAATCAATCACAACGCAAATTCCGCGCGGCCCCATCATGCTTTCCAAACGACCGGGCGCTGATTCCAAACGGCTCAGGGCAATCAGGCAATCATCCACTTCGACGCCCAATTCAATGGCTGTTGTATAGATAGCCAAGAGATTATAGGCGTTATGTTGCCCAATCAGGCGTGTCCAACATTCTTTTTCGTCGATTTTGAGCAGCATGCCTTCAAAACTCTCTTCCATGATACGGCATTTGTGGTCTGCCAAGCTGTGACAAGAGTATCGGACGATTTTTGCTGCCGTATTCTGTACCATGATTTCGCCGTTGCGGTCATCAATGTTGATGATGGCAGTCGCTTTTTTGCTCAAACGGTCGAAAAAGAGTTTTTTGCAACGCAGGTATTCGGCAAAAGTCTTATGGTAGTCCAGATGGTCGTGGGTGAGGTTGGAAAACAAGGCAATGTCAAAATCCAATCCGGCGACACGGTCTTGCTCTACGCCGATGGAACTCACTTCCATAAAGCAGTATTGGCAACCTTTTTCCACCATTTCCGCCATCAAGGCATTGATGGTAATGGGGTCAGAGGTGGTATTGACGGCTTCGTAGCGCTCTTCGCCTACATAATTGGCGATGGTGCTGAGCAGGCCGCAGCGCGCTCCCAGATAACTGAACAAATGGTAGAGCAGGGTGACCGTCGTTGTTTTTCCATTGGTGCCTGTGATACCAACCAATTTCAGTTTTTTGGAGGGGTGGCCGTAGAAATTGGCAGCGCAGAGGGCGAGCGAAAGTCTGTCGCACGAAATAACCGCTGTTGCGCCGGCTTTTTTGGCAGCATCGATATAATCGTGTCCATCTACGGCAAAGCCTTTCACGGCCAAAAATGCCCAACCCGCTTGGATTTGACGTGAGTCACAGCTGATGCCTATGATTTCATCGCTGGCATTTCCATATAGGATTTTTGCCTCGCTATCTTGTATGATATTCCCTAATTTCATTTCAAAACAATTCTGATGGTTCCACCTCGGGTGTATTTGCTTCCTGCCGCAGGGCTTTGTCTGACAACGCTTCCTACCCCCTGATATTCACATTGATATCCGCTGTTTTCAATTTTCCAGATGGCGTCCGCCAATCCGCAATTTTTAAGGTCAGGGACGATATTGCTTTCGCTGGCCGACACGGAAGGGCTGTCTTTTTTCCATGTGTCTCGCAGGGCTCCTTTGTCTTGAATATTTTGTCCGTTTTCGCAATCCATTGCATAGAGCGCATCCGCCACATTGCGAACGGTGTAGGCGAAGACGCTACCATACAGACTGCGTACGCTGATTCGCTGGTAGCCCACCGCCATGATGGTGTATTTGGGCTTTTCCGCAGGGAAAAATCCGATGAAAGTTCCGATGTTCTTGGTCTGTCCCTCGGCCATCGTGACGGTTCGGTTTCTATCGTCCACGAAAGTCAAACGGCCGGTACCGGTCTTACCGGCAAAACGATAGGGGCAATCCCTAAATGCCCAATAGGCTGTACCTTTTTTATTGGCTGTGACTTCGCAAAGGCCGGAAATTAAGCTGTCTGCGACCTCCTGACGGCAAATCTGCTCGTTAATCACGGTAGGTTCGATTTTTTGAATCAGCTCACCGTCCTTTTCAACCGCCTGTACCAGATAGGGTTTCATCAGTCGTCCTCTGCCGGCTACCGCATTGTAGAAACACAGGGTGTGCAAGGGGCAGAGGTCAATACTACTTCCGATGGAGATATTGGGCAAGGTGCTTCCGCTCCAATTGGCCTGTCCGGGCTTGGGGATAACAGGTGTTTGAAGACCCTCTATATCAAAATCATAGTTTTCGTCCAGGTGGAAGCGGTGAAGCATTTCTCTGAAAGCGGCGGGGTTGTCTTTGTAGTGCTGATGTACCAACGTTGAGAAGACAATGTTGGACGAAATGGCCAGACCCTCTTTGATGCTGATTTTCCCGCTGGGGTAGAGTTTGGGGCCGGTGTGCATTCTGTCGTCACAAGTCCATCCGTTGAAACGATATACGCCTCCGTAGGTGCTGACGGTGTCGTTGAGTTGCACTTTGTTATCTTCAAGCAGCGCCATCAGGCTGGCCGCCTTGAAGACAGAACCGGTTGCGCCCTTGTATAGAACAGCATAGTTGTAGTTTTCTACGTAAGCGCCATTCTCTCCTTTCTTGAGGTTTACCATGGCTTTGATGGCACCGGTCTCCACGTCCATTACCATCAGGCATCCTCCCTCAATGTCATCCCGACTCTCAAATGTTTGTCTCAATTCGCGGTCGCAGATATTCTGAATATCCACATTCAAGGTTGTACGGATATCATATCCATCCTGTACTTTTTTCACCCCTTTCCGGTGATTGACGATTTTTTCCTTTCCGTCGGCGTCAATCAGAAATTCTCGTCCCTCTTTTCCGTGGAGGAGACTGTCACAAGTGTATTCAAGACCGGTTTTATTTCCGCTCACGTTGCCTTTTTTCGGAATGTATCCAATGGTTCGTCTGGCTAAAGAGCCATAGGGATATTCGCGAACGTCTTCTTTTTCGATAATGACACCGCTTTTATAGCGGCCCTCCTTAATCAGAGGAAGTTGCTCGATGGCGGTTTTGGTTTCAAAATCGATGAAGTCGGCGATTTTATAATAATGCTTGCCCGCCTCGCGTTTTTCGATAATTTCTTTGTAGATGACTTCTCCGCTTTTCTTTCCTAAAATCTTGGACAAGCCTTCGCTCATCAACTTCGCTTTCTTTCTCCACTCTCTTTCCATTTCTTTTCCGTTCAGCCTGACGGTAGAGTCTTTTTTGCCGAGATGAAACGTGTATGGAAATTTGGAGGTGGTGGCGTTGCGGTCGTACTCTTTTTTGTGGATGGCGCAATCCATGGTGACGTGGTAGTTGGGTGCAGCCATCGCCAGCGGACGTCCGTCATCGGACAGGATATTTCCTCTTTTCGGATCTATTTTGCGCTCTATGGGCTTGGGTGTGAAATAATGCTTTGTCTGCTCGTAGGGAGTCCAGAAATATTGAATGTGGAAGACTTTTACGATGGACAGCAGGGCAAGAATAATGTAGATGAAATTGAAAAATTTCATAGAGCGTTTTGTCTTCGCAATATCTCTCTGTTTTTCGGTTTTCATCTATTCTACTTTATTTGCGGGTTTGCAAGGAAATGCAATATCGATATTTTTTTCGTTCAGATTTTTCTCAATGTTTTCCAATTTTCTCTGTGCCGAGAAAGTGTGCATCTTTACGCTGTGCTCGATTTTTAATTCCTCAATTTTCTTTTTGTTGTCTTCTACCTGAATGAGTGTTGCGTCAATAGCAATGCCGATGATGATGTACAGCGCAGTCATCAATACCGTATAGAGGATTTCCGGGAGATAACGTCCTACCTTCAAGTCGGACAGGATGTCTCCGGTGAAAATCCGGGCGGTGTACATGGCTATCTTCTTAAAAACATTCATTCGTTCCGTTTCTTTCTTTATCGTGTTGCGGTCTATTTTTCCTTTATCGCGTCGCAGTCTTTATGGCGCAGCGCATTTTGGCGCTTCTGGCGCGGGTATTGGCGGCAATTTCTTCTTCCGTCGGTGCGAGGGCTTTTTTATCAAGGCTGCGAAGCGGGGTTTGAGCGTTGCCATAGAGGTCTTTCACGATTTTCCCCTCAATGTTTCCGCTGCGGATAAAATTCTTCACCATTCTGTCTTCCAGCGAGTGATAGGTGATTACGACCAAACGGCCACCCTCACGCAAGCTTGCAGAAGCCCCCTCCAGGAATTTTTCCAGACTCTTCATTTCATCATTCACCTCAATGCGGAGTGCCTGATAGACTTTCGCCAAATACTTGTGTGCGGCAAAGCCGGGGGTGGCACTCTCAATGGCTTTGTTGAGGTCAAAGGTGCTGACGATATCTTCTTGGGCGCGTTTGCGGCAAATCAGGTCTGCCACTTTTCGGGCATTTTCTACCTCACCATAGAGGCGGAAAATTTTTTCCAATTCTTCTTGGCTGTAATCTCGGATGACTTCCAGGGCGCTTTTAGGGGCCTCTACATTCATTCTCATATCCAGTGGCGCATCAAAACGAAAGGAAAATCCTCGCTCTGCGGTGTCAAACTGATGAGAGGAAACGCCCAAATCGGCCAAAATGCCGTCAATGCCATCCTGATATCCGTAGTATTGGGTGTAATTGTAGATGAAGCGGAAGTTGTTGTTGATAAGGGTGAAACGCTTATCATCGGGCGCATTGGCCAGCGCATCCTTGTCGCGGTCAAAAGCCAGAAGTCTTCCTTGGTCTGAAAGTCTGCTCAGTATTTCTCTTGAGTGTCCGCCGCCGCCGAAAGTGGCGTCTGCGTATATTCCGTCGATGTTGCTTCCGACGAGCGCATCAACACTCTCCTGAAGCAGTACCGGTTTGTGATATCCCTCCATTGTCGCCCCTCCTGCCTATTTCGAAAGGGTTTTTGCCAATTCCTCGATACCCCGTCCGTCTGGACTTCCTTTTTCAAACACCTCGCGGGCCCAAATCTCGATTTTGTGGTCGTTTCCGAAAAAGACAATCTCCTTATTGACTCCGATTTCATCCAGAAGTCTTTTGGGGATGGAGATTCTTCCTAATTTCCCATCGGCGCACACAAGGGCTCGGTTTCTCATATATTCTCTCCAAAAATGTGCGTGATCCACATTGAAGAAGTCAAGGCGTTCTTTTATCTTTTCGCTCTCTCGCTCCCATTCTTGATAGGTGAACATTTGCAAGCAAGAGTCAAAGATGTCTTTTCTGATAACCAGACGCATGTCGGGATGTTCTTCATTCCCGACCATCAAAGCCTTGAAGTCGGCAGGGAAAACTACTCTTCCCTTGTCGTCAACCTTGCTGATGTATTCGCCGATAAATTTAATCATGTTGCGTCTGAATAGCCTCTGATCGAGGACGATTTAATCCTGTCTGCAAATATAGGAAAACTTTTCCATTTTCTTCCATATTTTTCCACTTTTTTCCACCATTTCTTCGAGGCATAAAAAAAGATGACTTAGATAGCCATCTTTTCAAGTTTTCTTATGCATGTTCAGCGTGACTCCACAACTTGGGGCGGACTAATCGTGCTGATATCCATCATCTTTGATATTCCAAAGGAATCCCATTATGACTGCGCCCGTCAGGGCTACGCCGGCCATCAGGACAAAGAGATAATCCCAGCCGAAATGGTCGGAAAACCACCCCAAGCCCGCTCCGGTGAAGATAACGGAAAGGTAACTCATCATGCCAATCAGTCCGACGCTTGTTGAGGCTGCCTTTTTCGTGGCCTGTTTGACGCAGGTGACGGCCAATAGCGCTTGGGGACCATAGAGGAAAAATCCCGCAATGGCAAGCAAAATGAGGATGATTACCGGGCTGGTTGAGGCCGGGAGTATGTGTAAAATGCC
>CAJGBW010000013.1 GCA_904501835.1 uncultured Bacteroidales bacterium | reverse complement strand
CTGAATCCCCATTGCATCGCAGACGATTGGCAAAGAATAGCTGTATGTATCTTTGAAGCAATATCTCGCAACTCTATATGAACAAAAATGCCTGAAGTTAGGATATGGCATTCCATTCTCATCAAACGCATACTTCAAAGCATACATATCAAACGCCGTATTGTGAGCAACTACTACCTGATTTTCAAGGTACGGCTGAATATCTCGCCAGACTTCCTTGAAAGAAGGACTATTCTTTGTCACATCAGGAGTAATTCCGTGAATAGAAATATTGAAGGAATCATACCAGTTCCGATAGGGCTTAACCAGCCAGGATTTTGTCTCGACAACACAGGAATCCCTGACTATAGCAATGCCGATTTCACAAATTGATGACTTTTCCCATGTTGCTGTTTCCAGGTCAAGAGCAATAAAATTCAATCCTACCATATATAGCGTTCTGATTATTCAACTTCTTTTTCCAAATCTCTCAATTCGTTTTCTTTCATAACTCAATCAAACGTCAGTCAAATAAAATCCCGCGCAAATCCACCCCATCAAAACTCAAACGTATGCGTTCCTTGAGAGAGGCTTTGTGGAGTGCAAGAATGTGGGACATATACCGTTGCAGTCGTTCCCACAGGCACGATGACGGTCATTTGCCCGCTAAAATTCTCATGTGAAATCTCCACTTTGAGCAGGCCGTAAGGGGTCATTTTCGAATAGCAGACCTTTGTCAAATCCTTCAGAAGCAGAGGCCTGATTACCACATGCCTGTATCCCGGCTGAGATTCATCGATGTTGACGCCGGCCAATGTGTTGTAGAACCACGTCAGACCGCCGCCAAACATAGGATGGTTGTGGGAATCCTTGCCATCCCACCTTTCCCATGTGGTCGTCGCCCCCTGTTCTAGCCACCAGCCGAAACTCGGGTAATCCTTCTGGTTGATAATCTCGTAGGCAAGTTCATTCAGACCATTCTGGGCGAGCACCTCAAAAAGCCTTCTTGTACCGAAGATACCGGTATTGAGGTGTTTCCCATATTTCTCCGTAAGTTCCACCCTGAACGACTCCACGACATCCTTGCGATACCCCTCAGGTACCCCCATGTGCAGCGCGAACACATTGGCACCATAGTCGCCATAGGATTTTGTCTGAGGATTGTAAAATTTCTTATGGAAAGCCGCTTTTACCCGCTCAGCCAGTTCCCTATATTTCTTCTCATCGTCTGCCTTACCGAGAACCCCTGCCGCCTTGGAACTAATATCCGCGCAGTTCCATAGGAAATAGGTATGAACCAGATGAGCGGCAGGAAGATCGTGCGGAGTCACCCATTCGCCGAGCCTGAGCCAGCGATCGAAACGGTGGTCTCCATTCACACTTTCGACCTTACAGTCCATAATGCCCTCTTCGGTGATATATTTCATCATGAAACGCATCTGCTCGGTCATTGCAAAATAGCCTTCTTCAAGCAGTTGCACATCTGCGAAGTGGCGGTACATCTCCCAAGGAATGATATTCACTGCCGCACCCCAGCCGACTCCGCCACCGCATCCAGGCTGCCAAGGGGCAGAATTCGGCACATAGCCGGTCTCGACATTCTGGGCATCCCTCATATCACGCAGCCATTTATGATAGAAAGTGTAGCAGTCATAGTTCGACATCACGGTCTCACAGCACACTTGAGCATCTCCCGTGTATGGTGATTTCTCACGATGAGGGCAGTCACTCATGACGCCACCGTGCAGATTATCCTCCAGGCTTCTTCTCCAAATGGTATTTATCTGATTGAGAAGCACATTGGAGGTTGTAAATTCAGAATCAGCCCGAACATCGGTATTGACCACCTCCGCCACCACATTATTCTCACAAAGTTCCACTCCCGTGATGACAGCCTTCCTAAATACATACCAGGCAAACTTGGGAGCATAATCCCGACACTCGCCCTCGCCGAAAATATATTTCTGCGTTCCCACAGGAGACTCACTCACATATTTTACCTGCAAGACATCTCCGCTTGCCGCCTTGACCCCGTTAAAACGCAGCCACCCCGATATTTCCTTGCCAAAATCCACTTCCCAACCCGCCTCGGTCTTTTCAAAAGACAGCGGACGGAGCGTCTCGACCACCCTATCCAACGGCGCATAAGAGGCGCAGAGTTTCCCTGTAGGAGCCACTCTCAAAACCGCATTTTTCCAAGATGACTCATCGCAACCGACAGCACACCAGTCAGTTATCTCCTGACGGGCATCATAGGTCTCACCGACATATTCATCATTATAGACAATTGCAGACTCCTTCACCTTCCACGAATCGTCCGAAACAATGATTTCCTCACTGCCGTCCTCATACGTAACTTTCACCTGACAGAGCATACGAGGAGAGCCATACGCTGCCGGCCAACGACGGGTGTGGGTATTGTACCAACCGTTGCCGACTATCATACCGAAAGCATTCTTTCCTTGCTTTAAGGCCTCGGTTACATCGTACGTGAGATACATCACACGATAGCCTCGGAAATTATCGTCAATGGCTATGTTCAGTTTCGGGAGCTGAGGTCTTTGGCTGTAATTTGTAAAATTCGGCACCAGCACCTCGTCTCCAATCTTTTGACCATTTACATAGAATTCAAAATATCCCAGACCGGTAACGAATGCTACAGCCGAAGTGACCTTCTTTTCCAGATTTACCTCCTTGCGAAAATAGGGCGCCGCTGTGGTGTTATTTTCCTCCCATTCCTCCTGCCATGGGGCTCCGATCCATTTTGCCACCCACTCGTCCGGGTTCACAATACCCATCCGCCACTGCCCCGGTTCACTCCACCCTGAAGCCTTGCCCTTGCCGTCCCAAACCTTTACCTGCCACCAAAGCTGCTGTCCGCTTTCAAGAGCCTTTCCAGCGTATGGCACAAAAACAGACTGGTCCGACTTCACCTTTCTGCTATCCCAGAGATCTGCTTCTGCCAACCCCTCTCGGGATGAGGCCACACGGATTCTGTAGGCCGACTGCCTTGCCCCCTTGACCGAACCATCGACGGGAGCATTGACCCACGACAAACGAGGTTGAGGAATGTCTATACAATTGGGCAGAACCATCTTCTCGCACGTGAGAGAAACGGGGTGGATCTGACAAGTCGCAGGTTTAGCCTCCAAAACGGAAGCCACTGACAAACCCGCGCAAACAAGAATAGCAAGAAGAAGTCTTTTCATAATGACAAATATAAGACATTTATGTTATCTTTGCTATATGAAAAAACTTTTCCTTGCCCTCTGTCTTCTGGTTGTAATCGCATCCTGCAACACCCCCAAAAGCGAATACCGCGTATGTGCTTATGTGTGGCCTTCTTGTCATGATGACTCATTGGCCCGCGAATGGATTTGGGCGGACGGAGAAGGCGAATGGGAAGTTATCAGAAAGGGAAATCCGCGATTTGAGGGCCATCCTGGTTAGAAGCCGTCAAAAATGTCTTCGTTTATTCATTTTCAACGATTAATTCTTTAACAATTCTTCAATAGCTTTTTCAAGGATTGAATCGACTCTGCCAGCCATATCGGCATCTGAGATATTTACTTCGATATCTGGTTTGACTCCCGGCTCAATATGCACTTTATCTAAATCCAAAGACATTCTTTGGGCACTCATCGTCACGGTCCAGCCATTGGGTAAATAGTAGGAAGTCGGCTGACCGCCACCACCACCGGTAATACCCCCCACAAGCGTAACCTTGGGAGCAAGTTTCATAAAGCTTGCAAACATATTGGCGGTAGAATACACATCCCTGTTGGTCAGCACCATAGTCTCGATATCCGCCCAATTATCGTGGGCATCCACCGGCATCATATAAAGCGGCATCGGCTCGGTAAGGTCATTGTACCCCTTTCCTGATTTTACGACTTGATAGCCCACAAGCATTTTCTCCTTAATAAATCTTCCGGCCATCTCCAAAGAGTACTGTGCGCTTCCGCCTGGATTCGTTCTGATGTCATAGATAATACCACTGGATTTTTTGATGAGAGGCTTGAAAAGTTCAAGGTCTTCGGAATTAAAAACTTTGGAAAAATCAGCGTGGTGTACATAAAAGAAGCTTTTGCCATCACGGGTTATCGTTCCATAGACATGACCGTTTCTGCTCTTGAAGGGATAACCCAAATACTTTTCTGCCACTACGCCGCTGATATAATTTTTCGGATATTTCACCCCGTTCTCATCGTAGTAGAAAGTCATGCAACCGCGATGTTTGAATTTGGTATCAATCCAGACGTGTCCATCTTTCAGATAATCAATGGATTTACCCATAATTTCCAACAACTCCATTTCGGTCGTAGCGCTCTTCACTTGGGGCATCATTTCGGCATATACGGCATTCCAGTCGACATTTTTGGTATATCCATAATTGTCGCCCAAATAGCAGTAATTTTCATTGACATAATTCCAGAAAACCTCATAATTGGTTGTAAAATCATTATTGACCTCTGTTACATATTCTTTTTTAACGCAGGAAGTAACAACGACGGCTGTGATGAGGGTTATGATAGTAAATATACGTTTCATCTCTGTATCAATTAGAAGTTTCTGTTAGATGATTTGAACTTGCAACGAGGTACCAAATCAAAGGAGATACCCAAAGAGGTGTAATGAAGCTTGCGGATATTTTGCAAATCATTGACATTCCACCATTTACACATACCACCGAAAGCAAGGGAAAGCGTGAAAGGCTTAAGCACAAAGTCGATTCCAGTCTCATAATCAAATGACATAAAGTTGTGATAACTGGCAAAGAAAATATGATTGAAAGCCGGATCGAGAATATTGGTATTATTGCCCAGGATGGCCAGCACGGTTTCAGAAGGATGATCGGCTATCATCACACCGAGCAAGGGAGCAGAGAACTGAGCGCGAATATCCAGACCCCATTTCTCAAAATCCCAACCATATTTGATAGCCGTGAGCGCCTTGAGCATAACCTGCCCATCAATGTTCATAAAGTTGTTTACGCCATCGGGCGTGGAAGTCTTCGAAGCCATATACACATCGAGCATACCGCCTGCCTTAATCATCAATTTGTCAAAAAACTGCCAATTGTAGTAGGTGCCGTACCCCAAATTATACAAAATCCACTTGAGTTTCTGCGACATAGCGGGATTGGTAAGAGAAGGCCCTTTTGAATTTTTTTCCGACAAATCATCTTTACCAAAACCATTGTAGTAAAGGTCCCAGGATACTTTGTCTTGTTTGCTATAAAAAGCCCCTAATTTGACATTCAGACCTGTAAAGACGCTGCCACCTGAATAGAGTTGATTGGATATATACTCATCCAAAACTGACACATAGGACGGTGCCAACAAGGCAACTTTTCCTGTCACAATCGTCTCGTTCTCTTGGGCCGAGGCCAAACTGGAACCAAATGTCATAGCGGCAATGGAAATAGCTAAAAACGACAATAATTTCTTCAATATTTCAAGGGTCTAATTGATTAGAATTAACGCTGTATGTGCAAACATACAATAAATATGATTAACTTCGCGGGATTTTTTACGCATATATTGTTACATCTATGAAGAAGTTGGTCAAAAGTCTGTTACTTGCCGCGTTGTTATTCGCACCCATCGCAGCCTATTCACAAGATACTACTGCCGTCAAAGCCCGTCCGAAAATCGGTCTGGTATTGTCGGGTGGTGGTGCAAAAGGAGCCGCACACATCGGTGTACTCAAATATATTGAAGAAATAGGCATTCCCATCGACTATATCGCAGGAACGAGCATGGGTTCCATTGTCGGTGGTATGTACGCATTGGGATACTCTGCGGATGAAATCCTGAGCATCATCCGAGATGTAGATTGGAACAGACTTATCAGCAACAAGGTTGATAGAATAGAAAACTCATACAGCAAAAAACAGGAAGACGCAACCCAACTTCTTTCCATTCCTTTTTCCGTCAATACGGACGAAAATGAGCTGCAAGCCCGTTCCTTCAAAAATTCTTTGCCGGGCGGTATCGTAGGTGGTGACAACTTGATGAATCTATTTAACTCACTCACGGTGGGTTATGCCGATTCCGTCGACTTCAATACCTTCCCTACCCCCTTCCTTTGTATCGCCACCAACCTTACGACCGGAGAGGGCGAAATCGTAGACAAAGGTGTCTTTACCAAGGCCCTGCGTGCGTCAATGGCCATTCCTGTTGTCTTTGATCCCATTGAGTTCAAGAACTCGATTTACGCAGACGGCGGCTTGATCAACAACTTCCCGGCCGAGCAATGCCGCGCTATGGGAGCGGATTACGTCATCGGTGTGAGTATGTCCCCCGGTCTGGAAAAAGACCCCAAAAAGCTCCATTCCATTCTCACGCAGGTAAAACAGCTGAAAGAAATCATCACCGATAGAGACCGTCCCAACTACCCGGAGCTTTGCGACATCTTCATCAGCCCTGAACTCAAAGGCGTAGGTTCGCTGAGTTTTGATGCCGAAAGCGTCGCCAAAGTAACCCAGAGCGGTTATGACGCAGCGGTCAGCCAGGCCGAGCAATTCAAAGCCCTCAAAGCGCTTTTGTTCCCCGACGGCCAAACGCTCGAGCAACCCAAGAAAGAGAGAAAAGCACGTAATCTATTGAATGAAAAAGTGCTCATCTCCAAGATTGAACTGGACGGCGTGAACAACAAATACATTGAGCGCTGGATGCGCCGTGTATGTTCGGTAAAAGTGGGAGACAAGGTCGGCAAAAGCGACATAGATCCCTCTATTTCATTCTTTTACGGAAGTGGTAATTACAGCAGCGTCACCTACACGCTCCACGAAGATGCAACACAGGAAGATGCTTACATTTTGCGTTTCCGCTTCGTTGAAAAGCCCCCTCACAGTTTCGGACTGGGCTTGCGATTCGACACGCAGGATATGCTTTCTCTCTTTTTGCGAGTCGGATACAACACCAACCGCATCAACGGATTTAAGGGAGATCTTACTGCCAAATTGGGTGGCAATCAATGGCTGAATGCAAGACTCTCTTACGGCCACATGTCCTACCCGCGCATCAACCTTTCTTATAACTTCAGAAATTCCGAGTTGGACGTCTATGACATGGACACCCTCAAGATGAACACGAAGTTCCTGCACCACAAACTCAGACTCTTTCTTTCTGAAAATTGTTTACAAACGGTCAGCTTCGGTGCGGGTCTTGAAGTCGAATCTTTCAATCCCAGAAAGGTGATGTACAACCTAGATTCTGCAAAGGTTCAAGACTACAACAGCATCAATACTGTCGGTGCATTCGCCTATTTCCATTTTGACAACCTCGACAAAAGCAGTTTTGCCACCAGGGGCGTCAAAGGAAAATTGGATGTATCATGGAAAGACGCCATGTTCTCTTCTCAAGGCATACGAAAAATGTGGTTAGGTACTGCCACGCTTGCTTTTGAGGGATATATTCCTGCCATCGAAGACAGGCTTGTCTTCATTCCGCAACTTTATGCGAGCATGATTTTTGGCCATGGCGCAAAAAGCGGACAAACAGACGCATGGAACGATTTATTCAAAGGTCCCGTTCCGGCTTACCCTGCCATGAACAACTTCATCGGCGGTACAGAAATGGGCCGCTACATCGACCACCAGTTGCCCTTTATCGGGGTCAATAAAATTTCGTTGGCCTTCAACAACGTCGCTGTTGCCAGACTTGACATCCGAGCACGCCTGTTCAAGAAGCACTACCTGACAGCCATGTTCAACTATGCACGTTCCAGCATTGACTTGAAGAATTTCTTCCAAGATCAACCCGAATTACTCTGGCCGGGCTACAACTATAACGCCTCCAACTGGTGGGGAGCCGGACTGAGATATTCCATCGACACCAAACTCGGCCCTGTCAGTTTGGACATCAGCTCATCCAACATCTCCCGCAAGGTAAATGTCTATTTGAGCGTAGGCCATTATTTTTAAAATCTCTCATTTCATTCAACCCTATATATAATCATTCAACCCGAAGGCTATCCGCACACGTTCTGGCCTCCAAAAAGACCTTCGCTTTGAACTTTGTATCGTACTTTTTCTTGTTCCTTTCATGGGTGCTAAGATAGTTAAAATTTAACTTAAGCACCTATCTGAAAAAGCGGGAGTATTATTACCTTGCGATAGGAAAATTTTCTGTTACTCGCAGAATTGACTACCTTTGCAGGATATGAAAAGACATAGTATTTTAGCTATCATTATAGCCCTTATATTATCATTGACAAATTCCTGTTTACAACACTTGCCACTCCCAAACGACTCGACCGTTAAGGAGGGGCAAGTTGTTATTTATGCTCAACTCCCGGAATTTTCGGTCCCCAAAGTCTCCGTCAGCGAAACATCGACTGCGCTGGAACTCAATTGGGAACAAGGAGATTATCTGACCATTGTATCGGGAGAGAAGAGCGAAGTCTATACCCTTCGCTCCATCTCCGGAAAGACAGCCACTTTCGTCGGGAAACCCATTTCGGGCTCAAGTTATGATATCATCCTATCACAAAAAGGAAAGGACTATCTCAACCGCTCCTACGAAACGCAGATTCAGGATGCTACCGATGACACAAGACACCTTCATTTCGACTCGATTCTCAAAGGGGTTGACAGTTATGAAAATCCGTCATTTACCAAAGAATGGGCGGAAAGTCACGGCGGGGAATTGCTCCAAAGCGGCTGTATGCTTCTATATTTTAAGCTGCCGGAAGACGTGGGATACATCAAGAGCGTTTCACTCACAGCGCCCTCATACATATTCCACAAAACCAACCAACCCTCGGGCAAACTCAAGACCATCACTCTGGCAGTCAGCGAGGCAAATTTGAACGAAGACAAGATTTTCAAAGCCTACATTATGACATCCATCAACGAAATTTCTATCAAAGATGGCGTCAGTTTAACCTTAAGAGTACGCTCAAACATCGGCGCATGGACCAAGGATTTCACACCGGGAGCCTGTAAAATTTTACCGGGAAGACGAAACATATTCCAATTAAATGCACAAGGCTGGACCTTGCCGACAGGTGACGGAACGGACAGCAATCCTTATATCCTACGCACAGCAGAAGACCTTGTCGGAATGAGTTCAAAGCTCACCTCCACCCTTCAGTATTTCGCCATGACACAAGACATTGACATGTCTGACGTGAGCCAATGGATTGAAATCACCAATAGCACTCCCATTGATTTCAATGGAAACGACCGCACCATTCGCAATTTCAAATGTAACAGCGGACAATACAGAGGCTTTATCAGAATACTGAATGGCAAAATCCATAACACCAACTTCACCAACGCTGAAATTGACGGTAGCACCGGCGAGTCGCTTCAGGCCTGTGGAATCGTCTGCGGATACTGTGGCAATAAAGCCGCGAGCGTGAGCGGTCATATTGAAAATGTATTCGTACAAGGCACAGTGAAAGGTGCTGCCAATGGCGTGGGAGGCGTAGTCGGCATCCTGGGGAACGGATCTTTGAATAAATGCGGAGCGAATGTGTCAGTCAGCAACACAGCTGACAGCGGAACAGGAGGTCTGGTCGGCATGGACATCGGTGGCTCCGAATCCAAAAAAGTCTCCATCACCCATTGCTGGACAAGTGGCGAGGTGAACGGAGGAATGCAGCGTATCGGAGGCATTATCGGCGCCCTCCATTATCGGACAAAATCCACAGAAGCACACTCTACAAACATCTTCACCATTTCACATTGTTACTCCTCCGCTACTGTCAATGGAGGACGCAATGTCGGTGGAATTGTCGGAAATATTTGGGAATGTCAATCGCTCTCGAAAGTTGAAAAATGCATTGCTTGGAATCCGTCCATCACGGCCACAGCAACCAGCGGAAATGTATACAGTTCTGGTGCCATCGCCGGCGTATCTCGCAACAGGCAACTGCTGTCCGATTGCTATCGCAGAGCTGACATGGCCTTCAGTTGTACGTACTCGGATATCAATTTCAGCATTACATTAAAAGACCAAGAAAACATTGGCCCCTCCCCCATGCCTAAATTGAGCTATAGCGGCCCCACAGGGGGTGAAAGCGAACATGGCTACATCTATCCCTACCATGGTAAAAGTGCAGATTCCGGCGCAAGTATTTCTTCCGTCGCCAAAGAACTTTCTTGGGATGAGACCATTTGGGACCTCTCTGGCGATGTTCCCGTAATAAAAATAAAGTAAGAGGAGGGCTGAAGATGAAGAACATTACCCGTAGAATTTTATTGCTCCTATGCGTTATCATGGCAAATGCCTGCCTGGACAAGAATAACAGCACCCCCACTATTTCCATCAACGCCTCCTTCCCAGAAGAAACAAAAGTCGCTCTAGCAGAAATGACAAACGAAGCCGGCATGTCGCTTTCGTGGGAAACAACAGACCGCCTGAAAGTTGTCGGACAAACAGAAGAATGGTTTACCCCCAAATCCATTGACGGGAAACAAGCCACATTCACCGGAACGATGGTAGAGGGCGAACGATTTGACATCATCCTTTCTGAAATGGAGAATCACCTCACCCGAAACTACCTAGAACAAATTCAAGAAGATATCGCTTCTGTATCTCACCTTCAATACGATGCCTGCCTAAGTGGGGTTAACTCCTACACCAACATCTCATTCACGGACGAGTGGGCTGAAAGTGCCGGCGGCAAACTGTTTCAAAGCGGTTGCCTACTTCTGCATTTCCAACTCCCCGTTGCCGCACGCAACATTTATAAAGTCTATCTCAAAGCATCTAAATCCATATTTAACTCAGGGAATGCAGCTGATTCTCCCAAAAGTTCCTTACTATCGCTGACATTCAACAATAGCGATATTGGAGAAGCCAAAGAGGTAAAGGCCTATTTTATGACCTCCATGCAAGAGTCTGTCATTGATACGCAGACCCAATTGAGCATCAGTATTGAAACCGACATGGGGACTTATATCAAAAAAATCACGCCAGGAAACATCAGCATCGAGCCAGGAAAACTGAATAAAATCAAGTTAAACTCAAACAACTGGCTTCCGATAGCAGAATACAAAGAACTCACCGTAATGAGCTACAATGTAGGACGCTTCAACAAAAGTTACGCATCACTTGGGTATTACACCTATCCTGAAGTTGCAAAAGTCATTGCAGAAGTTGGCGCCGACCTTGTGGGATTGAACGAAGTTGACCGAAAAATCGACAATACGGAAGATGCATCCACCTATGTTCAACAAGACCAAAAAGTCATTGGATTGTTAGGAACGGGTTGGAACAGCCACTTTATTCCGGCGGAGAACGAAGACTATGGTAGTGCTGCGTTATACTCTTCTAAAATGAAGGTCGTAAAGATATGGCCTCCTGTCATTCTTGAGAAATATACAGGCGCCGAGACCCGTTCAATGGGAATCATTGAATTTGACGACGTGGTTTTCTGCGTGACCCACCTCGATCAAATGTACAATCTAGCCCGTGTCAGAGCCGTATCGGTTATCAATGAATGGGTAAGGACTCATTACCCCGATTGCAATAAGCCCATCATTATCTTGGGAGATATGAACTGCAAACCGACAGAACAACCCATTACCATGTTTGGTTATTACTGGGATTTGATTTCTCCGAATACATTTACCTACCCCTCCTCGCTCCCGGAAAAGTGTATAGACTATATCTTTATATGGAAAAATCCGTTCGGGTATGAAATTATCGAAAATGGCACCGTATCTAACTTCGCGGATATAGACATCAGTACCATATCTGACCATTTACCCATCTATAGTACCATACGCTACCTGAAGAGATATCCGGAAAATGATGAGATTGCCACTCCCACCCAACCTGGACTAGACCGGATTCCGGACAATTTCATCTATTCGGAGGAATTCTAATTATTGATGCTTAAACAATCGTGAAAAACTCTCGGCTGCCCACGTCGGGAGATAATACAGCACATCCCACGGGAAAATAATGGATTTACGCCACAAGCGTTTGGAAGTCAAGCGCAAAGCCTTGCTCTTACGCTGGGAATAGCTATCGCTTTTGCGACGGGCATATTTCCCTTTTCCATAGCGGCCAAAATTTCCTTCCGTCAGAATGATGGACAGACAACGATCGGCGCTGCTTGAACAAGATTCTGAATAAAAAGGCATTTTCTCGACAGGGACCCCCAAATAACGGACAGCGATATTTCCAAAGATTTGCCAAGCCCGCATAAGCGAAAATTTCTCCAGGCGGGTGCGCAGTTCCGATAAATCGAGGGCAGAATCCGATGTCGTTGATTCAGCAAAAGCATGCTGCAAAAGTACCGCCCAATCACACAACTGACGAAGTCCCACACCTCCCTCAATAAAATGATGAAAAAGATGGGCAAGTACAAAAATGAGATTAAATTGTAAAGGGGGCACAGCCACTTGATACCCTGATAACGGGAGGCAGCATCGGATGGGCTGTATAGAAGAAAGAGATTCGCGGGAATACGTTTGAAAGGCTTTTCGAACAAAAGGATTTCCCAGGCTCATCGCCTGCCAATGCAATTCCAATTTTAAGCGCCCTTCCTTAAACGTACAATGCTTATCCGTCACGCGTCCTATTGTATCATAAACCCCTGACAACAAGCGCTTTGCACGTTTAAAATCCTCCGGATCCACATAGAGGTCAATATCCCCGCATACCCTGCTGAACGGCTGCGGATACAAGAGGGCTAGCGACTCCCCTTTCAATAGATAAGGAGTGATTCCATCTTGCTGCAAGAGCCCGCACGCACGTTGCAGCATCTTGTCCTGCATCGCATGTTGTTCACGCGCCAAATCCCGCAAATTCTCTATTTTCAACAAGTAGATAGCGGGAATTTCAGGTATTGTCTGTTCATTCTCCCTCAACCATTGCATCCAGGCTTCGACACCGTCTTCCACAAGCAACAGCACCGTCTGCCTTTTAGCCAAAGAAAAAATGCCACCCCAATCAAAATCTTCATCAGGAGAAGGGGCAGCGGATTTAAGTGCCTCGCAGGAGCCGTCCCGGGTCAATCCCCACAGACCGGCTCGTAAAAACCAAAGAAAATGTTTTTCTACAAGGCTCATGGACTTGGACTACTCTTCCAATACGCCCACAGAACGCCAACTTTCCAAAAGAGAGGCAGAATCTTTCATCGCCAAATCACGGTCAATCTCGTAGCGATCGATGAGAGCCTGTGCCAAATCTTCAAGGGTAAATTCCTTTCCCTCAACACTTTCCCACAAATACGCTGCACTTTCATTCAAAGAAAGGAGTTTATTGAAGTTGATATTTTCCAAACCCTCCGCTGCAACAATTTTCTGATTGCAGACCTCACGAAGAACAAATCCTGTTTTCAGTTTCATCTTTTATAATTTTAAGGTATGATCACAATATTGAGATACTATCTCTCTATGGGTAATAAAAATCATGGTTTCCGCCGGACGCTGGGCCAACAACCTTTCCATCAACAAAGCTTCCGTCTGTCCATCCAAGGCCGAAGAAAACTCATCGAGCAAAAGAATGTTACCCGGACGAAGCAAAGCACGGGCAATCGCGATTCGCTGCGCCTGTCCTTCACTCAAGCCACCGCCCGACTCAAAACAAGGCGTATCCAGTCCCTGGGGCAAATCAAACACAAAATCAGCCACTGCCGTATGGAGTGCCTCACGGAGCTCCTCATCACTGGCATCCACCTTGCCCATCAGCAGATTCTGACGTATCGTACCGCTAAGCAGGCTGTTTCCCTGGGGAACATAGACCAAATTACAGCGCGTAGCAACCGATGCCTCACAAGCACCTGACAGTTCACTATAAAAAAGTACCTTACCCGCACGAGGCTTCAAAAAAGCCAAAATCAATTTAATCAGCGTTGTTTTGCCCACGCCCGTTTCACCGACCAGAGCCGTTTTGCTGCCGGGGGTAAAATCATAGGTAAAATGCTCAAATACCGCCTCATCCCCTTGCTCATAGGCAAAAGAGAGAGAGTCCAAACGGATACCGACTGATCCTTCAAGGAAACAGGGAGACATCGGCTCTTCCTTATCGACCGCATCCAATTCTAACAATCGGTCAATGGAAGCGGTGCTATGAAAAAGGCTCGGAAGCATTTCACCCAATTCCAACAAAGGGCGCTGCAATTGATTGACCAACTGCAAAAAGGCGGTCATCAGACCGTAAGTAACGGCACCGCTTGCCAATCCATTGACGCCCCACAAAAATGCCAAAGCATAACTTCCTGAAAAGCACAAAGCGGAAATAATATGGGCAACAATGCCAAAACGCGTTCGATTCAAGGACTTATCGTACCAGCCCCCTAACAAAGAAGACAGTTCACGGCTGCTCTGCCCGTCGTACTCCATCGCTTGAATCAGACTTTGATGTTGCAGACTTTCCTGAATATGGGCCTGCACACGACTTTCTTTATCACGTACATCACGGCTCATATCCCTCATTTTATAAAGCACATAACGAGCCGCCAACAAGCCCAACGGAATCAAAACGACCAGTACCCACGCCAATCGGGCATCCAGATAAAGCATATAGACAAAGGCCACCATAAATTGCAGAAAGGCCCCAATCAAGCCCGGCAGCGTCTGACAAAAAGCGGAAGAGACTGTATCTACATCCCCTTGCACACGAGACACCATATCTCCGGTATGAAATTTCTCTTTGGAAAGAAAACTCAGTCGCAGCAAGGAATCAAACTGACGCTGACGCATTTCGTTTTTCATACGGAAAAGACTGCGGTTCTGCCAATAAGTCCGCAAAGAACGTGTCAGAATACGCAGCAGAATAACCCCCAGCAGCAAAAGCGCGAACACTAGCAGAGAACCGTCCCCCTGTCCTGTGGCAATATCCACCAACGCTTTGGAGACATAGACATAAAAAAACGAACAGGCAGCCAATAAAATACTACAGAATACCATAGCCAATAAAGCCCATCGATAGGGCTTTATTTGACAAAAGAAATATGATAGGTAGCTTTTCAAGCTTTATGAATCTTGCTATGACACAGACGGGCCGCTGCTTCATCCGGAAGGCAATCCAAATGATAAACTCCGGTATTTGAAACGACGGACTCGACGGTCTTGCACAGACAATCCTCCAAATCTCGCTTCCACTTCAAGCTGGAACAGGAAGGCAAGAAAGCGGCATAAGCACTCAACCCTTTCAACTCGCTGATGGCATTGTGGGGGGCTTGTGCCAGACGAACGATACCCGCCAAAGGCACTTTTTCATTTTTATAGCAGGGCGTCTTACCACTCCAAGGCGAGCCATAAATGTAAGGCTGCCCATCTTCAAAACGAACGATGGGATTGTCATCATTCAAGAGCCAAGTGTCAGGAATATATTTCAACCAAAGACTGCTGTGCGTACTTTTTCCCGTACCGCTTTTTCCCAAAAAAGCATAGCCTTTTCCCTCACAAACCGTCACAGAGGAATGGATAGTCAAAGTCTGCCTACGGGTGGTATATACTGTATAAAGCAACATCAGGGCATTATTGACACAACACTCCAATTCATGCTTGACAATACGACGACGCACCCGCAAACGGCAATTACCGCCCTTCAAACCGGCAGGTAATTCCAATACGGACATACATTCCTCACCATTGAGTGAAAACCCGAATATCACATCATCCACCTCCAGCAAAGTCTGATTGGCATATAGCCACAGATAAGGAGGTTCCTCATTGCAACGGGTAATCAATGTATGAGGAGCCAACAGGGATTGTATATCATCTTCAGGTGCCACATCCAGAGAAAAAACAGGCTCGGGATGTTCTGCCTCAAAGGGTGCATAAGAAGAAAGCAACCACTCTGGGCAACGCACCTGAAAAGGATTTCCTGCGACTATAAAACTCTTGTTTACCACGCCTAGTCGATATTCAAGACAGGGCTGATAACGAAGGTGACAGTTCTGTCGGCGGGACGGAGCAGATACTCCTCACGGGGAAGGGCGCGCCATGAGTTTACGCAACCCAAGCCCATCTGTGCCAAATCAAAGTTCACCCAGGTTGAACCCTCACTGCGGTTGTCTTCGCAAGCGATCTTCTTCAACTGAAGGGAATGTTTGGCACCCAACTTCGAGTATTGAGGACAAATATCAAAACGGCTGAAAGGAAGGGCGGATGCAGAGAATTCGCCTCCATCCACGCGGGCAATACGCAAGCCCGTTCCATTATCATCCAAAGTCTGGAACCATTTCAAATCTACGTGGGTACCACTCTCCTGAGGATAAGCATAACCATAGTGATACTGATCGTTGACAGACTGGGTATAGCGACCCACGATAGCCGAAGACTTTCTATCAATATAAGTCTCGAAAGGACCGGCACCGTAGAAATCAACCACAGAGTATTGTCCCGGCATACTGAATTCCATACCGAAACGGCCCAACAAACATCTCTCGTCAATACCCTCGGTCTGGTTCATGCTTTGGCTTACCACCACATTTCCGTTGGCATCGAAAACATACTCCAAGGTAATCACGGCATGCTGGTCAATGATAGGTTGATACACCACTTTGGCCGTTACGTTCTCGCCTTGGGTGTTCACTTGGATATCAGCCACCTTGTAGTCCGGATTAAACCAGCGATCCATGAAGCCACGCATTTTGCCACCGGTATTTCCTTTCTCGTTGCGCACATGGGCACCGGAGTCGTTGTTGGTATATGCACGGGTGAAGCAAGGGGTAATCGGCGTCTTCAACATGGCATTGCCGCCCAAGGTATATTGGGTAATAAAGCCCGTCTTCTTATCCAGCGTGAGCGTCCAAGTCGTACGCTGCATGCCACAACCTTTGCGAACACCGGAAAGCACCAACTCGCTCTCATTCTCATTGGCAACAGGAGCAGCGGCTACTGTCTGGAATGCTTTGGGAGCGGCTTTACGTACCAAAATCTGATCGTAAGCACACACGGTACCCGCCTCAAGAAGCTGGTGATATTTCTTCAAGGCATATTCCACATAGAGATATACATCCTTGTCGGCGCAGCAAACCTTATCAATCGCTGCCTGATTCAAACCGGCCAATGCAACCGTTGCTGTCTGCTGGGCAGGTACATCCAGATTCTCAACCACACCGCTCAAGACATTGACACCCTCGCACTGCAAAGTCCAGTTCATGCGATAGTTATCAAGCCCTACAAAGAAGTTTTCATTGTACACCTGTACCTTTCCGGCATAAATATCTTCGGTCGTAGCACTGGTGTGGATGTTACGTTGCTGATATGCTACCTCGTAAGCGTGAGGATGCAGGCTTCTGTCTGCGGCAATCACACCATTGCAAAGGAAGCAAGAGTCGCTCGGGTCGTAGGCATTAAAGTCACCACCGAAAGCAAAGATGTGGTCTGAGCCATATTGTGAAGCATCAGTCGGCCACTTAAGTGCCTGATCCACAAAGTCCCAGATATAACCACCCTGGTAGCCGGCATACTGACGAGTCATATCCCAATACTCTTTGAAACCACCCATGGAGTTACCCATTGCGTGAGCATACTCACACTGAATCAAAGGTTTTTCCTGACCATTACCGGCATTTCCTACCGTAAGATATTTGAGACATTTCTCATAGCTATAATACATAGGACAGTTGAAGTCAGAAACGGCTTCGTGACGCATTCTCTCATAATGAACGGGACGTGTGCTGTCGTAAGCGCGAACCCACTCAGCAGAACGCTCAAAGTTGGGACCTTCGCCAGACTCGTTACCCAAACTCCAAACAATAACAGAAGGATGATTGAAATCACGGAGAACCATACGACGAACGCGATCTACGTGCGCTTTCTCAAAGTCAGGACGTTTGGCAAGCGTATGTTCGCCATAACGCATTCCATGTGTTTCCACATTGGCCTCATCCAAAACATAAATACCATATTTGTCACAGAGGTCATACCAACGAGGATCGTTGGGATAGTGACAAGTTCTCACGGCATTCATATTCAACTGTTTCATAATGCGGATATCCTCAATCATATCTTTTTCAGATACAATATAACCCTTGTAGGCATTCATCTCGTGGCGGTTTACACCTTTGATGAGTACGGGCTGGCCATTCACCAACATCTGCACGCCTTTGATGACAACCGTACGGAAACCGACATTGAATTTGATATTCTCGGTCACCCCGTTCTTGCCGACGCAAGCTACCTTCAAAACATAGAGATTGGGATCTTCAGCACTCCACAATTTAGGGTTCTCAAAGGTCTCCTTCATACGAAGCACCTTGTATCCGGTTTCTGATTTCTCTTTGCTTACAGCCTTGATAGTCTTTGTCATCACGCTCTTTCCGCAAGGAGAAAGCAATTCGAGCTGCAAAGCGGTCACCCCTTTGGTTACCTCGGCCTTGAAATCAAACACACCTTCAGCGGATGCCGTAAATTTCACATCCTCAACACGGGCTTTCGGGCGTGCATACAAAAAGCTCTCACGGGACAGACCGGCCAGACGCCAGAAATCCTGACACTCCAAGAAGGTACCGTCACACCAACGATAAACTTCCAAACCCAACTGATTTTCACCGGTCTTCACATATTTGGTAATATCAAAACGAGCTTCCAATTTGCTATCCTCGCTATAACCGATTTCCACGCCGTTGATAAACACGCGCACATTGGAAGTAGCAGAACCGATGCAAAGGAAAATATCCTGGCCCTTCCAAGAAGGATCAACCGTAAACACGCGACGATATTGTCCTACATAGTTGTGCTCATCGGGTACAAAAGGAGGATTATTCTCAAAATGACCATACCAAGGATATCTATCATTGGTATACAAAGGATCGCAATATCCTGTCAAATCCCACATGGAGGGTACCTGTACGGGCGCCCATCCCTCCGTTTCCGCCGTCAAAGGCAACTTAGAGAAGCCATCGCGGGTAACATCCTTTCTATCAGCAAAGAAACGGAAATCCCAGATGCCATTCAAACTGACATATTCACCATCCGTAAAGAAGGTGGAACGCATAGGCAAACGGTTTTTACCCAAAATGTTGGGATCCTGCCAATCAGCCATTTTCTCGGCACCAAAGGAAGAAAGGGCCACAAAAACGGCAAACATAATTGAGAATAATTTTTTCATAATATCGATTATTGTTTAATTATCTTAACTTTCAAAGATAAAGAAATCTTATATAATTTCCAAATCTGCATCTTTCATCCATCCCTGACGACCATCAGAAAGCTCCACATTTTTCCAAGGACCGACCGTATCCAGCAATTTCACCTTGGTTCCCTCGTGCAAAATAAACAACGCGGAACTATCATCATCCGTCGGCGAACTTTTCACCTCCACCACACTTCGCACGACAATCGCACTATCTTGAACCGTATAATTACGTTTCTGCGTCAGCGAGAAAGAAAGAGAGGCTATCGCCATGAAAACAGCGACAATGGCGCAGGCAAAACCGGTCTTACGCAAGACCAAGGAGCGCGAAAGGAAAAGGAACAAAAGTGAAAGCAAGGTCAGAGACAGAAATACCAGAAACAACACCGCCCAGACATCACTATTACACAAAAATCCGATTTTCTTGACAAAGGTCGTCAAAATAAATTCGGGAACCTGTTCGATATCATCCACCACGTGCTCATTGGCCAGTTGGAGATTAAAACGGGCATCCTTGTGAGAGGGGGCGAGCTTCAAGGCCTTTTCGTAATGCAGAATGGAAAAACCATAATGTTGCGACTTGAAATAAGCATTTCCCAAATTATAATGCAAATCAGCCGAAGACAAACCCAGCTCCACGATGTTCAAATAGGATTGAACCGCCTCCTGATACTGTCCCTCGGCATATTGACGGGTGGCCTGATTCCACAACGAATCCACATAATCCGTCGCAAAAAGGGATTGAGAAGACAGACACAACAACAAGAGCATGAGGGAAAGCCCTTTCTGTGATTTTTTTGTATTCGCCATTTGTGAATCTATCATTGAAATGCTTTGTACCGCCTTTTCATATTGCTCTCTCATCGCTGACGGGTCGGTCTGGGGACTGTATCGGGCCATTTCACAGGCATCCAATATATCCATAAACTGACGCACCTCCTCTTCGGCGACTCCTCGAGCGGCCAAGGAGGACTGAATGCTTTCCTTGGTCAATTCCGACATCGGAATACTCATCTTATCGCACACATATCCCAACAACGCCTTGTGCAGGGCCTCATAAAACGCAGAACTCAGATTTTGATCCAGATAATCTCCTGCCGCTTTCAACCTGCGACGAGCCATCTTGGTTGCTTTTCGCGTTTTCACCGCCACAATATCTGCATTTTTGCGACGCACACGCAAAGTAAAGAAGAGGACTGACACAAAGAGAACAATCAGCAACACAAGTACACTGACAAAGGCAGCAGAACCCATAAAGAAATGGTTGCCGGCGCTCATTTTGGGACGATGAGGATGAATAAAGCGAATATCGGAAGCCAAATTCTTCACGCCTTTTTTATTCGCTCCCTGCAAAATAATCTGCGGTTGTCCGGCAAAACTTTCCTTTTCTTCTGTTCTTTCCACATAAATCGGAAGCGCTTGCGTTTTTCGCGTCACGTATTTTTTTGCAGCCGCATCATAATAACTGTATTCCACAGCCGGAATCACAAAATCCCCATAACTTCTTGGAATAAAGGGATATTCGTAGGTTTTCCATCCCGTTGTGCCCCCCGTACTCTTATCCAACTGCTCCTCGGTCTTGGTATCATACAACTCAAAATCAGGCGGAAATTTCAATTTGGGCGTCTCCAAGAGAGAAAGATTTCCTTTTCCCTTGACGGTCAGATACAACGACGCAGCCTCGTGGGTCTTCAAACTGTCTTTTCCCAAACGTACACTGATTTCAAAATCACCCACACCGCCATAAAAAGAGGCCGGAGCAGGACTGGGAAGCGGACTGACATTCACCGTCACCGCCTGGGTGGCCACTCTTTTCCGCAAGGTCTTGTAATCGTCGAAAAAGCCATCAAAAATGCTGCCTGTATTATGAGAAATACGCTGATAGACCAGACAGACCAATTCGGCGGGTTCAATCACCAATTTTCCTGAATTTTGAGGGATAATCACATAGTCCTTGATGACGGCAGCATTGTATATCATCCCGTTATAATTCTCACGTTGGAACTGTATATCCTGCTGAGGCGTGACATCCTGACTCCAGAATCCATTGAACGAGGGGAGCTTGACATCATCGAAACCGGAAATGTTGGCACGCTGATAGAGTTTCAGGCGGGCGCGTATCGGCTCACCTTTCATTACCTTGCGCTTATTCAATTCCATCTTGAGTATGATATCCTCGGCTCTGACACTCTCCTGGAATGACGGCTCGGAGGTAGATTCAGACGAACTGCCCGAAGCGGAAGAAGCTTGTGAAGGGGCACTTTGTCCGACCACTTCAATACGTCGAGGTTCTGACGTAAGTGTTTTTCCTTTGACCGACAAAGTGGCTGAAGGGATATAAAATACACCGGCCTTTTGCGCTTGAAGCACATAGGTATAACTGCGTTTTACACTTTTGGTATGCTTTCCATTGATGATGCTGATGCTGGTCGAACTGCCTTGCTGCGGGCCCCAGACCACCAGAAAGTCACCACCCTCATTCCAGTTGAAATCCGAAACGTTCTCACTACCATCATACACAAATGAAAGATTGAAACTCTCTCCGACCTCCACCAGATTGGGAGCATCGACCGTGAGATTTTGTGCCGACAATCCGGGCACAAACACAAAAAGGGTTAATAAAAATATGAGGATACGTTTCATACGGACTTGCCAATTCTTTTTCATAGGGGCTTACCAATTCTTTTCGCGTGTCTTTTTACCGACAAGGGCGGCTTTTTCTTTCTTGACCTTTTCCTGGGTTTCTTTTTCTTTTTCCTGAATAGCCTGCAACATCTGCTGTGCCGCCTGCGGAGTCATTTGAGAAGGAGATTCCTGCTGATTCTGTGGCTGATTCTGCGGCTGCTGACCTTGATTTTGTTGCTGCTTATTCTGGTCCTTGTTTTGATCCTTGTTTTGCTGGTCCTGATTCTGTTGGTTCTGATCTTGGTTTTGCTGGTTTTGCTGGTTTTGCTGGTTTTGCTGGTTCTGTTGCTGCTGTTGCTGCTGCTCGTCGTATTTCGCCTTGGCATAGATATAATTCTCCTTGGCATCCACATCCCCCGGATTAGCCAGAAGAGCCTGTTTATATGCCTCTACCGCAGCCCCCCAATCCTCTTTCGCGACAGACACATTTCCCAAATTATATTGAAAATCAGCCTTATACTCACTTTGATTAGCACTTTCCGCAACAGACTTCATCAATTTTTCCGCCTGCTCGTAATCCTCCAAACGATACAGCGTATTCGCTAAATTGTAATTGGCATCCACCGAACTCGAATCCTTCACCAGCGCTTTTCGATAATCCAGCTCGGCCTGACGGAAACGAGATTGGGCAAAATCCCTGTTCCCTTTTCGTATATCCTTTACCCGCTCATCCACCGCAAACAGGCACAGCGGAAACAGCAAAGCAAAAACCAATATCGAAACTATTTTTTTCATAGCATTATTCTTCAAACAACTGTCTTTTGTTTCGTTTGTCCGACAACAACAAAGCCATCAGCATAAAGAAGAAAGCCACGCCGAAACAATACATAAACAATTCATTATATTCCTCAAAGACAATGGTATCAAATTTTTCCTTGTCCATTTTCCGTATGCTGTCGATGATGGGATTGAGACCGAATTCACCCATACCGGCACGGACATAAGCACCACCGCCTTCTTCGGCAATCTGTTGCAAAGTCTCTTCATCCAGACGCGTCACAACGATATTTCCATCCTTATCCTTGATATAGTCCCCATTGAGCGGAATAGCCTTTCCCTCGGGAGAACCCACACCAATGGTAAAGACCCTCACCCCGTTTTCAAAAGCCTCTTTCGCCATCGCTACCGGATCATCTTCATGATTTTCACCATCGGTAATCACAATGATGGCACGACTTTTCTCGCTTTGAATACTGAAAGACTTCATGGATAGACGAATCGCATCCGCAATGGCCGTTCCCTGAATAGGAATGGATTCGTTGGATACGGTCGAAAGGAACATTTTTGCCGAGACATAATCGGTCGTAATGGGAAGCTGCACAAAAGAACTTCCGGCAAAAATAATCAGACCGATTCTGTCGCCATTGAGACGATCCACCAATTTGGAAACCGCCAATTTGGCACGCTCCAAACGGTTGGGGGCATAATCCTGGGCCAACATGGAATTGGACACATCCAGTGCCACCATCACCTCAATACCCTTGCTTTCCTTTTGGGAGAGTTTTGCACCCACCTGGGGGCGAGCCAATCCCAGCACTAAAAAGGCATAGGCCAAAGTCAGCATCACCATTTTCAGCCACGCTTTGGTAGAAGAAACGGAGGGCATCAGACGGGCGACCCATTGGGCATCACCCAAAGCTTTGATGCGGCGTTTGCGGAAATATCGGCTCAAGGCAAAAAGCAGAGGAAGCACCCATACTCCCAAAAGCAGGTACAATACGACAGCGTTGGCAAATACAATCATGGCAACCTCCTTAACACAATAAATTCCAACAAGAAAAAGAGCAGCAAGAGCACCAAAGCAGCAAGGGCATAAGGCTCAAACAACTCTTTATATACCGGAAAACTATCCACGCTGATACGGGTCTTTTCCATTCGGGAAATCTCGGCATAAATCTCCGCCAACTTGGTCTTATCGGTAGCCCGGAAATAACGTCCACCGGTCTGCGAGGCAATATCTTCCAGAATTTCCTCATCAATTTTCACTTCGACATCCTGCATTCTGGGACCCCAAGGAGTCATCACAGGATAGGGAGCCGTTCCGTTGGCACCGACACCTATGGTATAGACACGCACCCCATATTCTTTGGCAATCTGGGCGGCGGTCTGGGGTGTAATGCTTCCGCAATTATTCACGCCATCGGTCAGCAGAATCACCACGCGGCTTTTAGCATCACTGTCCTTGATACGCGCCAAGGCGGTTGCCAGACCATCGCCGATAGCGGTACCGTCTTCAATCAAATCCGTTTGCACATCCTTCATCAGGTTAATCAGGGCGGCACGATCCGTGGTCAAAGGACATTGGGTATAACTTTCTCCTGCAAAAACGACAATAGCCATACGGTCAGAAGGCCTGCCGGCAATAAATTCTATGGCAATATCTTTGGAGGCCTCCAAACGGTCAGGGGTAAAATCCCGCGCCAACATGGAGGTTGATACGTCCATCGTCAAGACGATGTCAATACCCTCGGTATCCACGTTTTCGACCATAGAACAGGAACGAGGACGTGCCATCGCCAACAACATCAGCACCATCGCGCCAATCAACAGAACAAAGGGAAGATGGGATAGCACCGTCGCAAAAACATGAGGGCGCCTTTTCCACGGCAGCAAGGTGGAGACTCTCAAATGGGCGCTTCTTCCCGTCAGCATACGCCAAACATACAGGGCGACCAGCCCCAAGGGAATCAAACCCAGCCACAATATGTCAGGATACTCAAAAAACATGGTTAATTCTTATTTTCTTCGCGGGCATTTTCCTCCTGCAACTGCTGCTCATAGGTAGCTGTCACAAATTGAACAGCAAAAGGAACCACCGAGGCATTTTCTTCGCGCGGCAAAGTCATTTTGGCAAATTTGACAAAGTCTGCCGTCTCAAACAACTTCTGCAACGCCGTTTTCAAGGTCAAATCCATTTCTGCATCTTTCAACGCCACAAACAACTCACGGGTTGTCATTTCAAGGGCAGACACCCCATAACGAGCTGAAATATATTCACGAAGCGCATCGGTTACACCCGAATAAAATTGCTTTTGCTTATCTTCAGTCCAGTATTTATCGCCACGATAGGCATCCAATTTCCTCAACGCAACAATGTGGGCAGGCTCTCTTTTCAACAC
Organism: uncultured Bacteroidales bacterium; assembly: GCA_904501835.1. Lineage (GTDB taxonomy): Bacteria > Bacteroidota > Bacteroidia > Bacteroidales > UBA932 > Cryptobacteroides. The sequence goes on along the minus strand of CAJGBW010000013.1, from coordinate 8,593 downwards.
CGCCTCATCCCTGCGGGAAAGATAACGACGAATCAGGAATACGGTGAGCACCACCAGCAAAACAAGCAGAATAGCTCCACCCAGGTAAGGCAAAATCTCCACAAAAGTAACAGGGTACTCAATCTGGGCTTTCAAAGGATGTACTTGAAAAGTAGCCGTATCGACAGGAATGGTAAAATACTCGATATCCTCCCCGGCAAAAACCAGAGAATCAACCACCCCATCCTTAAACCAACGCTCCACGACAATGCCGGGCAAATGGTAACGCGCGGCATCAAAAGAAGTCAGTTGCACGGATAGTTCTATATCGCTACGAACATCCCCGGGAGCCGCTTCATACGCCGAAAGCGTATCGATATGCCAATCCTTCACCACCATCAGAGAATCCGACAACATGATATTGTCCTCCCAGGATGGTGTCAAACGGGTATTTTCCTCCAAACGATAAATACGCACGCCGTAACGAAGCTGGTCGGCAAGCAGCAAAGAATCACGTTCCTGGAGTTGTTCGAGAAAAGAAGCATGCTCTTTTTTTACTTCTTCGTGACGACCCATCGCAGAAAGCGACAGACTCATACACAACGCACAACACAAAAGGATATATTGAAAAACAGACTTCATCGCTTGGGGTCCTTTCATCGTTTTTGGAAAAATGACATTAATCCTTTCACATAATCCTCATCCGTTGCAATACGCACAGAATCCACGGCATAACGTCCCAACAGCGCTGATGAGGCACTTTCGACCGCCTCAAAAAAGGCATCATATTCTTGTCGGGTACGTTTGGACGAGGTATTGACAAACATACTTTGTCCGCTCTCCGCATCTTTGACATGGATAATGCCCACATCCGGCATCTTCCTTTCCAAGGGATCATAGACCTGGATTACAGACAAATCATGGCGAGAGACCGCCACTTTGAGCGCATCCTCATATTTCGGAGTGCCATCCGCCTCCACATCGAGCAAGTCGGACAACAAAAAGGCCGTGCAACGTTTCTTGATGGCATTGGACAGATAACGCAACGCCTCCGAAAGATTGGTGCCGTTGCTTTGGGGCTCGAATTGCAGAATCTCGCGGATAATATGCAACAGATGCGTTCTTCCTTTGGCCGGCGGGATGAATTTTTCCACCCTGTCGCTAAAAAAGAGCGCACCCACTTTATCATTGTTAATCAAGGCCGAGAAAGACAAAACCGCCGCTATTTCCGTCAGCATATCTTTTTTGGTCATACGGCGACTGCCAAACAGACCGGAACGACTGATATCGATAAGCAGCACCACCGTAAGTTCTCGCTCCTCTTCAAACACCTTGATATAAGGAGCATTCATTCGGGCGGTTACATTCCAGTCCATATTGCGGACATCGTCCCCGTATTGATACTCACGCACCTCACTAAAAGCCATTCCGCGTCCCTTGAACGCAGAATGATATTCGCCCGCAAAAATCTGATGCGACAGACCACGCGTCTTGATTTCGATTTTACGGACCTTTGCGAGAAGCTCTTGTGTCTTATCTTCCTTTTGTGCCATCAGCGTCTATTCGGCTATCTATTAAGGAACCTCTACCGCGTTGATGATTTCATTTACAATATCATCCGCACTGATATTTTCAGCCTGCGCCTCATAAGAAAGGCCGATACGGTGACGCAACACCTGCGGGCAGACCGCACGAACATCCTCCGGAATCACATAACCTCTGCGTTTGATAAAGGCATAGGTTTTGGCTGCCATACTCAAAGAAATGCTGGCACGGGGTGATGCTCCATAACTGATCATGCCTTTGAGCTTTTCAAGTTTGTAATCTTCGGGATTACGGGTTGCAAACACCATATCCACGATATAACGCTCGATTTTCTCATCCATATAAACCTCACGGACAATCTCACGAGCGCGAACAATATCTTCCGGCGTCACGACCGCAGAGGGCTGAGGGAATGCAGCGCTAGAATTATTCATACGCACAATCATGCGCTCTTCTTCTTTTTTGGGATAATCCACCACGCATTTGAGCATGAAACGATCGACCTGGGCTTCAGGGAGCGGGTAGGTACCCTCCTGCTCGATAGGGTTCTGCGTAGCCATCACAAGGAAAGGCTTGGGAAGGGGGAAAGTCTGGTCGCCAATGGTCACCTGTCTTTCCTGCATCGCCTCCAACAAAGCGGACTGCACTTTGGCCGGAGAACGGTTGATTTCATCCGCCAAAACAAAATTGGCGAAAATAGGGCCTTTCTTAATATTGAACTGCTCGGTCTTTTGAGAATAAATCAAAGTACCCACCACATCGGCAGGAAGCAAGTCAGGAGTAAACTGAATACGGCTGAACTGCGCATCCACCGCCTTTGACAAAGTATTGATTGCCAAGGTCTTTGCCAAACCGGGAACACCTTCCAACAAGATGTGGCCGTCAGCAAGAAGGGCAATCAACAGACTCTCAATCAGACCCTTTTGGCCCACTATCACCTTGCCCATTTCAATGGACAACAAATCCACAAATTTGCTTTCCTCACTGATACGGTCATTCAATTCTTTGATATTGAAACTCTCCATATTGATTATAATTTTATAGTTTTTTCTAATTTTGCGTTGCAAATTTAACAAATTCTGTCAATTATGCGTTACGCACTGACTCTTTCATACGATGGATCAGGCTTTTATGGTTGGCAAATCCAACCCAACGAGCGTTCTATCCAGGAAACACTTCAACAAGCACTGGGCACCTTGCTCGGCTGCGAAATAGCCGTTACCGGTGCAGGAAGAACCGACACAGACGTAAATGCTTTTGAATATATCGCACACTTCGACTATGTCGGCGTCCTACCCTATGAATGCACAGATTTTACATTCAAATTAAATGCCATACTCCCACAAGAAATCAGCATACAGGAAACAATCGCTGTTGCAGATGATTTTCATGCCCGATTTGATGCATGCAAAAGAACCTATCACTACTTTATTCATTTCAAGAAAGATCCTTTTGTAAGGCATTATTCCTGGTATTGCAAATACAAATTAGACGTGGAAGCCATGCAGCGCGCTTGCCAGTATTTGATTGGTACCCAAGACTTTGCCTGCTTTGAAAAGAAAGGGGCAGACAGCAAGACCACCCTTTGCACCCTCTATGAAGCGAAATGGGAATTTTATCGTCCCAGCCTGCAATCGCTCTGCGGAAAAGATGGCGGCGAATCTTACCTTTGTTTTACCGTAAGCGCCAATCGTTTCTTGAGAAACATGGTACGCGCCATTGTGGGGACCATGATTGAAATCGGGCGCGGCAGAATGAAAGCCGAAGACTTGCCCGAAGTATTGGCCTCTAAAAATCGTTGCCGGGCAGGCCAATCGGTCCCCGGCAACGCACTCTTTCTGACGAAAGTAGAATATTAAGGACTACTTGCTTTGGATATACTCGTCAATGGCTTTGGCTGCCTTTCGACCGGCACCCATGGCCAAAATTACCGTAGCAGCACCGGAAACAGCATCGCCACCGGCAAAGACGCCCTCACGAGAAGTCGCGCCCACTTCAGAGGCAACGATACATCCGCGGCGATTCACCTCCAGACCTTCGGTGGTGGAAGCAATCAAAGGGTTGGGAGAAGTACCCAAAGACATGATGACAGTCTCGGTAGGAATTTCAAATTCAGAACCTTCAACCACCTGAGGACTTCTACGGCCGCTTTCATCCGGCTCGCCTAACTCCATTTTCACACATTTCACCGCGCGCACATTGCCATTCTCGTCACCCAAAATCTCAACGGGGTTGGTCAGCATATCGAAAATAATGCCTTCCTCGATAGCGTGGTGTACTTCCTCACGACGGGCAGGAAGTTCTTTCTCGGTACGACGATAGACGATATGAGTCTCTGCACCCAGACGCAAAGCCGTTCTGGCTGCATCCATGGCCACGTTGCCACCGCCGACAATCACCGCGCGTTTGCCCGCATGGATAGGCGTGAGATAATCCGGACGGAAGGCTTTCATCAAATTGTTGCGGGTCAAGAACTCATTGGCAGAGAACACGCCATTGAGGTTCTCACCGGGGATGCCCATAAAACGGGGAAGACCGGCACCGGAACCCACAAATACCGCCTTGAAACCCTCTTCATCGAAAAGCTGGTCGATGGTCACGGTGCGACCGATAACCACATCCGTCTCAAAAGTCACACCCAAAGCCTTGACAGACTCGATTTCACGTGCCAAGACCGTATCCTTGGGAAGACGGAATTCGGGAATACCATATTGAAGCACGCCGCCCAATTTGTGCAAGGCTTCAAACACCGTCACGCTGTAGCCCATCTTTGCCAAGTCACTGGCACAGGCCAAACCGGCAGGACCACTTCCGACCACCGCCACTTTGATGCCATTGGAAGGAGCCACAACGGCCTCTGCCGTGCTGTTGTCAGCCACAAAACGCTCCAACTGACCGATGGCCACGCTCTCTCCCTTGATACCCAAGATACAACTGCCCTCACACTGGTTTTCCTGCGGACAAACACGACCGCACACCGCCGGCAATGAGGAATCTTGCGCAATGATAGAAGCCGCTCCTTTGATGTCGCCCTCCAGCACTTTTGCGATAAAATCCGGGATATTGATGTTCACAGGGCAAGCGCTCACACAACGGGGGTTCTTGCAATGCAAACAGCGAGAGGCTTCCAACTGCGCTTCTTCCAAAGTGAAGCCATAACAAACCTCTTCAAAATTGGTAGCCCTGACAAGCGGTGCCTGTTCGCGGGCTTTGGTTCTTGCTATTTTATTTGCCATAATCGTCTATTTTCCTCTGCCAATGTGGCATACATGGTTTTCGTTGGCCTCTTTCTCTTCCGCAACATACATTCTCTGACGACGCAATGCCTCGTCGAAATCCACCTGGTGTCCGTCAAACTCGGGACCCTCTACACAGGCAAAACGGGTTTTTCCACCCACGGTCACACGACAAGCGCCACACATACCGGTACCGTCCACCATCAAGGTATTCAAACTTACAATGATGGGCAAGTTCAACTTCTTGGCGGTCAGCGTCGCAAATTTCATCATAATCATAGGACCGATGGCGACCACCTGGGTATAGACATTTCCCTCGGCAACCAATTTCTCCAACATGGCGGTAACCAGACCGTGGAAACCGGCAGAACCGTCATCTGTGCAGATGTAGAGGTTGTCGCAAGCCTTCTCCATCTTGTCGGTGTAAATCAACAAGTCTTTGGTCTTGGCACCCACGATCACATCCACTTTTACTCCTCTTTCGTGCAACCATTTTGCCTGGGGATATACCGGAGCCGTGCCGACACCACCGGCAATAAACACATAGTGTTGCTGAGCCAACTCCTCGGCAGACATTTTTACAAATTCGGAAGGAATGCCCAAGGGGCCTACAACATCACAAAATTCCTCACCTTGCTCGTGGGCAATGATATCGGATGAGGATGCGCCTATCTGTTGCGTAACGATGGTTACGGTTCCTTTTTCTGCATCATAATCACTGATTGTGAGCGGCACACGCTCTCCTTTCTCATCAGCGCGAACAATGAGGAATTGTCCCGGCTGCGCCGCCTTGGAAAGTCTTTCGGCTTTCACGTCCATTTCGCAAATGGTCGGCGTCAGCATCTTTTTGGAAATAATTTCGTACATAGCTGATTATTTAGTCTTTTCTATAGGTTTCTCTTCAATGGGTTTGACTTGATAGCCCAATTTATTGATGGCCTTGGTCAATTTTTCAACATTGGTCTTCTTGGCGTCATATTTAATATAAATGGTACCTTCTTCCAAAGACACCTTCAAATCCTTGACACCGCGCTCGAAGGCAATGTTTTCTTCCACCTTTTTTACGCAATTCTTGCAGTGCAAATCGGTCTCGAAAGTCACTTCTGCGACACCAAGCGCCAAGGCTAAAATGAGCAATAATGTTTTCATATACTGTTTTTAATAAGTTTTCCACAAAGTAATACGCACACCGGCGTAAAAACGCGCTCCCATCAAAGGTCCCCAGACACAACTTGCATCAAAATTGGGCAGGTATGTTTTGATACGTCCGCTGGGCAACTTGTCGCCGAGGATGACATCTTTTTGGGTAAAATTGGTGAGATTTTCTCCACCCACATAGACATCCACCCCTTTGAAACGACGGGTAACCTGCAAATAAAGCATGGGATAAACTGGCGTTCTGCCACCGACATAAAGCAAATTACCATCGGCATCTTTTCTATCCGCCATAAAGTCATACACACGAGCAGAACCATTGACCGAAGCGGTAAAATCAAAAATCCACTTGTTCAAATGAGTTGCATATTGAAGATTCAAAACCGCTTTGGCGCGCGAAGTCATAGGTTTTTCACGCAACTGGCCCAACAAGGGCTTTCCTGTATCAATAGAACCGGGCTGCACATAGGTAGTCTTGGCATGGGTATAACGTCCTGTCAAGGTAACGGTAAATCGTTCAAAAGGTTCACAGGAAAAATCCAACTGGAAATTATCCGTAAAAGAACGCCCATCCTGCACCTTGTCCAAAGTATAGAAGGAAATCGTATTGGGGAAACGCTCATAATCCACAATCAACTGTTGGGTAAATTGTGTACGGAAATAATCAAAACTTACATAAGCGTTGTCGGAGGCACCCAGCGTGAAATAATACGACACGTTTCCTCCGAAAGTCCAGGCATCTTCCAGCGGGCTTCCTTCAAAACTCCAGGTATAGGCTTTCCCTGTTGAGAACACGCCGATATTATCGGTCAAAGGATGAGCATGGCGCATGCCACGACCGCCATTGGCGCGGATAACGACCTCTTCTATGGGAGAATACTTCAAGGTTGCGCGGGGAGAAACATAGAATTTATCACCCACATACCAGTCGGCATGCAACCCGGCGATGGCCGTCAGTTTGTCTCCGCCACGATAGGTATATTCTCCGAACAGACCCAAATTTCCGATAGAATCATATCCCTCATAGGCCTGCGTCCCTATCACCTTAGGGGTGTAAGACATGCCTTCGAATTTATCGAAAAAGCCTTTCAGACCGAGCGTAAAATGGTGCTCTTGAAAGCGTTGGTCCTGATAAAGCAAATTAAAGAAGCCGGAACCCTGACTCGGACAATAGGCATTGGCACCGAAATGGGCGTCCATCTTGTGATAACTTGCATCCGCCACCAGCGCGATATTCTGACTATTATCTTCGTTCAAAGGTACGCCCACTTTCACATAGGCGTTTAGATAATTATTGGTAATATCCGAGCCCCAAGCCGAAGACAAGGAATTATAATCCAGATAGTTATACAAAGGCTTTCCGGACTCGCCCTCACCGCCTCGGTTGGTATGACGCAAGGCTTTGAAACCAAAACGCACCTGCAAGCCACTGGGCGCATAATAAAGCCAGCGGTTGGACAGGCTGTAAATCATCTGCATCGGATCGTCCAAAAACCCGTCCTTATTATGGTCTGAACTGATGATATTGCCGGAAACATGGCCCAAGATAGCCGTGCTCCAATTGTCATTGAGTTGCAGGGAAGAAGCTACATTCAAATCCAACTTGGTATCGCTCATCACGGACGCATTGACAAACAAGGGTTTCTCGTCCGTAGGTTTGCGATGTTCCATATTGATTTGTCCCGTCATACTCTCCACACCATTGATGACCGATGAGGAACCTTTGCCGATTTGTATGCTCTCAAGCCATTGGCCGGGAATGTAACTCAAACCGAAAGGAGCGCTGATGCCCCGCATAATCGGACGGTTCTCATCCAACATTTGTGTATAAATACCGCTCAAGCCCAACAAACGAATCTGACGGGCACCGGTAATCGCATCACTGTATCCAACGGTAACACTGGCCGAATTTTCAAAACTTTCTGCCAGATTGCAGCACGCCATTTTACAAAGACCGGCCGCCGAAATGACTTCGGTACGAAGATTGGAACGTTTGGAAATGAAATTGCCTCCTGTCGCGCTGACCGCCACCGCTTCAGACAAAGAATCCGCCCGATCGGCATACATGCCTGTCGTATCTACCCAGCCCTTTGAAGTATAGATATAGCCATCCTGTGCATACGAAACCCACACCCCCAGCATCAGCAACGAAACTGAGAGAAACCACCTCTGCATCTTCCCCAAATGTTTTTTAAGCATACTTTAGCAAATATCAATAATTCTGCAAAAATATAAAAAAAATCGTACTTTTGTACCGTCTAAAATGATAAAAAACGGAGTGATATGAAAAAAATACTTAAATACTTTTTGGCTATTGCGGGTGGCGCCATGCTCTGCCTATTCGTACTCATTTTCATATTGATAAAGGCTGTCGGCTCGTTCAGTCTGAGCGAAATGACAACGGTGCCGGCCAAAGCCGTTCTACATATCGACATGGCTAAAATCAGCCTGGCGGAACAAAGCATGGAAAACCCCGTGGCTTTTTTAGAAGGCAGGGAAAATACCAACTTTTTAGGCATCCGAGACGCGGTAGAAGCCATCAATATCGCTGCCACAGACCCGCAGATTCAATATATCTACCTCAAGCCCGATCAAGTTTCAGGCGGATTGGCTCATGTGGAGGAATTAAGAAATGCCTTGTTGAAATTCAGAAATTCCAAACCCGTCATCGCCTATAT
>CAJGBW010000012.1 GCA_904501835.1 uncultured Bacteroidales bacterium | reverse complement strand
TACCATAAAATCTCCAGATTTAGGAAGATTGACAATTCCCTCACAAAATATCTCTGGTGAATCATGTGTCGGAATAACAGCAGACCATTCTGGTCTTATATTTCCTTTTTCGTGTTGCGTCTTACAGCATGAACAAAGCAAACCCATTATGACACTACATATTGTAATTAAACGCATCGCGACGTATCCCATCGTCTAAAATATTGTATGATAATACTTCATCTTATCATTACTATTCATTTAATTCCACGGATATGTCGGATAACGGTATAGGGTATTGTTACCAATGATATATAATTTATTATCATATATTGTTGGGTAAGGACCTAGAAATCCATATCTATTATTATTAGGACATATAATCTGGCCAAGTTTTTTGCCAGTCTCTATTTCTATAATGTCTACTTTATCTTTTCTATTTAAAAAATAAGCATATCTACCTTGCTGTGTCACATAATATGATCCATAATCGTCAAATAGATATTTGACATCCCCGGTATTCTTGTCGTAACCAATTGTGGCATTTACAGCACATTTCATCAAAATATCATTGTAGAACAATACATCTTGGCAAGCATAAGCACATATATCGTATCGCTCCCAGATAATGTTGCCCGTCTCAATATCAATAGCCATCATCGTTCGATCAACATTCGAGTATAATGTGTTGTCATTTATGTAGCTATGCGCACCCACCGGAGAGCGTCCAATATATTTTCTAAATATCTCATTTCCAGTAGTTTTATCAACAATAATGACATAGGTTTCAAATTTATATTCCTCGACAATAGAGTCTGAAAAACAAGACAAGACCAAACAGTTGTCGTATAATACAAAATCATTTATTTGCAGCAAGTCATCACCCGTATAGTAAAATTCACTGATATGATCGCTATCCATATTGACTTTACAAACACGACAGCTGTCTTGAACAAAGTAACAATCGTTGTTACTTCCGATTACAGGTTTGATTGCACCAGATGACCTGCTGTCTTTTTGCCATATCAACTTTCCTGTCATTACATCAAGACAAACTATCGGACGGGTAAATATATCCTCTCGTTGGTTTGCTTCATATTGAAAAATCAGTTTATTATTATGGAGATACCCTTTTGAGTCGAAATCACAATAATGCCTTTTTTCTAAATCAGATGGAAAAAACCATTTGACATCCCCAGTCATGATGTCTATCCCACATAGTCTATTATCTTCAGCCATAAATCCTTCATCGTATATAGTTGTAGGAACGACCATAATATTACCTGATTTTGGTAGATTAACCAAGCCCGGACAAAATATCTCTGGAGAATCATGTGTCGGAATAACAGCAGACCACTCTGGACTTATCAGACCTTGCTTATTCTCAGTCTTACAGCAGGAACAAAGCAGGATAGAAACTATACTAATAATTATAATTGAAATCTTTGCCATACATACCATTGCTAATTACATCTTGAAGGAGTCTTCTCATTTTATAATGACTATTCATTTCCAAGTGATTAACACCTATAACCTCAATATTTTGAACATTTACTCCGCTCATCTTCGAACTATTATTCGGAATGAATCCATCGCTATTTTCATAGACAGTTACGTATTCAACATCGCACCAACTCCACCATAAAAATTTATGCCAATTTTCAATACGATCCGTATGGGTTGCGCCAATCATACTATCCCATTCGTTATGAATATCAAATTGAATAAATCGTCTTGTCGAAGTCCATGATGCGGCGGCAGAAAAATTCAAGGCACTTGCCGCAATATAACATGGATTAAAAATACCGACAACCGCAGTTGTTGCTCCAGCGGCATAATGAAGAACCTCGAATGTTGTACTTGTGGCCAATGCGGCATTATAATAGGGAAACATGGTCTCGTCATAACAATTGTCCGTGGTATTGGTGTCATTATACGATTTATTAATAGCTGTTCCCGCTATTCGAACAAGTCGATTGTCGTCCTCATTCCCATATATGTTAATAATGGGTTTTGAAGAGCTACTTGAATTTAAATTCCGTAAAAATTCATTTTGGGAAAGGTCCGGATTCATATCTTCAGCTGCAACTGTAGAATAGTCTGCTTTTATATCCTCAATTGCATTATTTGCCAGTGATTGTCCGACTTCGCCAACAATATTAAATGCGGCGCTTAAAAACATTGCAATCGCATTACCAACTCCGGGTAGAAGGGAACCTACCGCTTGCGTTCCGAAAGAAAGACTGGCTTGTAACTTTGAAATAGCCGTTTGTGCAACATTATTTAAGGATTGGTTTTTTAAGGATGTTACTATTCCTGCACCCTGATTTGGTGTTCCAGCTGTAATAACAGATCTAATTTTATTGTTTGAAAGAGCAGCTTTCCTTGCAACAATACCTCCGGCACTATGACCGAAAACTATTGCATGTTTTGATGGATTTACTTCATTGTTGATTCTTGCGTTTAAAGAGATTGCAGCAGTATTAAGGGAACTATTTTCTGACCAAGAAATATTTGTCCCTTGATTCTCATATGGAACCAACGCATTTTTATATGTGTTCCAAGTTGATGAATTATCTCTAAACCCATGTACCCAATATACTTTATTGGAATATGTTTGTCCTTGCATTAAGGAAAACATCGTTAAAATCATTATGAAGGATGTTATAAATTTTCTCATGGTAAGACTACTTAATGTTGAATTTGATTGTGTTTCTACTATATCCCTTTTCTATGACTTTCAGCATAGGGGTGCCATCATTTAGACATGAAATCTCTTCAATGACCGTTTTAGAGGGATTGTTGTCGGAAATATCCTTTATAGGCATATTTATACTCTTTGTTGAGAAAGAATTATCCTCGAAAGAATGTCGGCATCTTACTTTGAGTTTACCCCCAATAAGATGGTCATAACCATAAGTCTTAGAGATGTCTTTAGAGAATATCGTCTTTACAATTGTTCCTTCGTCTGCTTTTGTCCCGCTAATAGATTGTTCTAGAATTACTAAATCACTTTGTTCATATATTCTATAGGAAGGATTTTCTCCAGCTTTTGTGGGACACTGTTCTGCCATTTTGTTGCGGAGCCAGTTAATATTTCTTTTTATCCCAGATTTTGTACCAAGCGAAGATTCCTCTTTCGCGTTCTCTAATTCAGTTAGATATTCCGAATAATCTGGCATCGGAACTTCTTTTTGAGATAAGACCTCACCTTTGTTGTTGTATGTAATTGCAATCCCATCTTTGATTTCTACTTTTGAAACACATTTTGAAAGATTCATCTCAGTTTCATGAAAACTAAGAAGGGGATTTATTTCGGGATCCAAGTTTGTTTCTTGCCTATATTCTGAACGTCCATCTTGAAAAATAGAGGTGGATTCTGATATATTTGCGCAAAAAGGTATCATTTCTGAGTTTGACAAGGTGTCAGAGATGTTATTCACACCCGATTTCGTTAATGCTGCTTGTCTATTTCTGTAAAAAACACTCTTTTTTATAGAAGCTGAAACTTCTGAGTTAATAAAATCCGCATCTAAAATTTCATTTAAAGGGCGATCATATGTGATTAATCTATAATCAGATAGGATCTCAATTGCAAGTCCCTTTCTATCCATTGATGCTTTTTCCTGGGTACCAATTGAGTTATCTTGCGAATTTGAAACATTACAAGAGGTTACGAATGCAAAAATAAGTGGAAGAATAATAAATCTTTTTCTCATATATTAATTATTTTGTATTTATTTAATCGTATAGCCAAATTATATACTTGCGACATGTCACTTCTACTTTTTAAGATATTTGCTGCCTACGTGCATGGCAATGCCGAAATGTAGGTTTAGGCGGTAGGAGAGGGGAATGGCATTGAACGAGCCATTTCCCAATAGGATAGGCGCCTTGGTCCAGGATACAGGGATGTAATCCGCGCCAATAAACAAAGACGGACCCGCCTTGGGCGTGATTTCCAAGATGGCGCCCAAGGTGCGCGTGGTGTTGAGCAAAGAATAATTGACTCCGAGCGCAAACCACTTGCACGGCGTTAAGTTATAGGAGAAAGTCAATTCGTGGCGAGGATAGCTATGGCTGAAACGACAGGAATAAAGCACACCGACGCTCATACTTCTTTTGAGAAAGGGAAGTTCGGCACCCACATAGAGTGTCGGCATCGTAGAACGGAGCAAGCCCTTGGAGGTTTCAGTTTCCGTCAAATTAAGGAGTTCCTTTTTCGCATTTTCCACAAACTCATTGAGAGAGGCCTCAAAATCACTACCATTGATGGCTACATCTTGAAATCCGGTCCATTCAATCTCACCTTGGCTTTTGTAAGAAGTCACGGATTTGGCATCATAATAAATGGCTCCCAAATCTGTCACCGCAGCAGAAACGGACAGTCCATCGACAGCACTACCCGTTTCAAGCGTATATTCCACGCCCAAATCAATCGAACCGCCCCAACCGGATACCACACCGTTTTGTAACATTCTTTGAATATCAAATTGAGGGCTTGGCACACCCTGCTCATTGCTGGACATCATTAAACCCTGTACAGCCATCTGCGCATATCCTTCGCTTTGAAGGGTCCATTTGTCGGTAGAAGTATTTAATCTCAGATTTTCAACATTTAGCCCCATATAAGCAAACGGAGCAAGAACGCGCACTTTGATACCCCCTCGGAATCCGTTGGGAAAATTTCTGGAATAGCCCAAGGAAGCCTGCATGGCCGCCATGGCATAAGCGTTGATATTTCCAATGTTGAAACTTTGATGGGCGGTCCCGGTACCTTTTTTCGCAAAGAGGAACAAATCGCGCGGAAGATCCACATCCATCAGGGTTTTAATACCCAAATCAAAGGTCCAATAAGACATTTGTTTGGTATAAAATCCAAAGCCCAACAAGGTCGTATTCAGTTCGAAATCAAAATGGGGGTGAGCCGGAAGCGCACGGCTAAACTCTTTCATACTGACATTCTGATGAAGAAATGTCAGCAATTCTCCATTTTTAGGATAGAAAAAGGTGGGAATATCCAGATTTGTCCCTATTCCTACACCCAAATTACCCACTCCGAAAAGTTGAAAATAATCGGCTCTCGGTGCGAATGCAGGATTGAGTTTATGACGATTGAGCGAATAATCCAAAAAATAACTTCCCTTCAATGCCTGTGCTTGGGTTTGAAGCGGCATTGTCATCAGGGCGATGACACAAGCAATTACAACAGTCGATATCTTTTTCATATTACTCTTCATTGTTTTGTGTGGTTAGACCTTTAAGGTCGAGGTGAATGCCATCAGGAATCATGGCCGATAGTGAAGCCAGTACGAAACTATCCTCCCTAAAAGGAGCGCCGGCAACACCACCGCTGCTAAGCGAAAGCGTTATTTTCAAAGAACTGACAGCGGAAGCGTCCTCTCGGTTTTTCAGGCCCAATTTAATATACAAGTCGCTATCGACAGGGGAGCCATCCAAGGCACCGGCTTTAATGACTTGGTGTCCGGCCCCATCCGCCGAAGCCAATTCGTTTCCTGCTTCATCCAATAAAGCGAAATCAACATTCAACTGTATCGGAAGGCTGTTGGTAAATGTTCCTTTCAGTCCCAAACTACCGAGGGATAATAGGGGCTCAATATCATCAGGCAGCGCCAACGTGTCCGAATAAGTAAGCATAAAGTCCGCACCCAATTCCAAAGGCACTTTTAAGGCGTAATTAGCCTCCAAGACATATTCCGCGTCGGTTTTCAGCGTCCAGGACACATCTCCGCCCGTACCGGCATCCAAACTGAATACAATGCTGTCCGGCGCCGCTTTAAGAATACCCGGCAAGTCCATCTTCACCCAATCATATCCCAAAGGACAATCGTCCTGACGATTGGAAATCCACAATTTTGTATAGGTAGTGTCAGTAACAGACTGAGAAGATTTAAGTGCAATCTTTTGATTTTCACATTGTTCCGTTAATATCTGTCCGTTTTTATAAGGACTTAATGTCAAATGGGCCTGTACGGGAATATCCAGATTGGTCTTGACATCCAAAGCAAGACTGTATCTGTAAATATCCAAATTCAACTCTATTTTCTCTCCCAAAGATTGGTAGAACGAACTTAAATCGATACTTTGTCGATAGGGTTCCATCTGGTAATTGATGACGGTCTCAACCTTGTCCAATTTGATTTTATCAGTCCCTGAAGTACTCATCCAGCCGTTAATTTCCACCTCAAGATCGTCTAACTGCGCTCCGAGGTCTATATCCACATTGGATAAGCTGAACATACCCTCGATATTGATTTCCATATCGTTCAAGCTGATATTATCCTGGCTAAAGTCTATCGAAGACAAGTCCAATTTTTCAACCTTATAGGGGCCGATAATCATTTGTTTATCCTCATTGAGCGAAGCCTCGACATGGAGTTTATGCTGGGAATCACTTTCGCGTATGGTAATGATATCCGGAATCGAAATATCCATATTCAAAGACATATCGATATCTCCCAACACCGAGCATAGGGATGAAGCATCGATATTCAAATACAACTCCACATCTTTCAGTCCCACCTCTTTGATGGATTTGAGCATTTCGGGCATTTCTCCTAAAGAGAGATTGTCCATCGTGATTTTCTCGCTGAAAGAACTGCTGTACTGTCCCATAGCAAGTTGAGCCGGTTTGAGGGTGGGAAAATCAACCGAAATGGCTATTTTTTCATTTTGTGCCTTCAAATCCTCCAATTGCTTTTTGGTCATATAGGTACCCGCCATGCTCATACCGCCTTTCATTTCTATTTGTCCACGAATGCAGTATTCATCTTGCGTTCCATCCACAAGCTCCGGAACCAAATCCAAACGCTTGATAGGCAATTTAATCAGCGTAGGCAGAGGCTTATCATCATCGAAACTGATGGACTGGTATTTTTCGCTATAATCGGGATTATAGTAGTCTTTGCATTCCGCTCCCAATTCGTCCAACACGATAAATTTCGGAAAAATCAGATGCAAGCCCTTTTCAGCATTCGGTATGATGGAGAGAGTTTCCGGCATGGGATAATCCAGATGGATTTGTATAGTCGGATTCTTTCCGTCGATTTTTTCGGGATATACCGAAATATTGCTCATTTTAGCCACCTCTTCCGGCAGAGTTTCGTAAATGCTTTGAGGCTCAACCTCTATCTCGTAAGGGTAGTAGTTGGTCGCTATACGAAAATCATCTATCTTCGGCTCACCATCGGTTGTTATATCCACTTTAATCTGACTTCCTTGAGAAGAAATCAAATCGCTGGAATTGATGATTCCCGTAGCCTTGGCGCTGGCACACACCTGAACCGACTCGTCATATTGAATCATACCGGCAAGCGGAGTCGGGATTTTGATTTTAGACAGAATGATATCTTCATGGAGATTCACCCCATAATCATCGTTGCTGTCAGGGACCGTAGTAATCAAGGGTGTTTGATTGAATAAGGTCAAAGTTTGGGTAGAAGCATTGTAGCCGGGATGATTGAGTTCGATTCCCGCAGGAAGAAGCAATTCAATCTCTTCCACATCCAACTGCAAGGAGCGAAGGGCAGGAGGCACCGATGAACTGATATCGAGAGAAAGGGGATAATTGGAATCAAATTCCACATACTCAATCTCTTTGACAACTTCGGGAAGAGAAATGGGATCAATCTTGACCGGAATGGCAATTTCCTGGGTGAACACAATGGGCTCAATTTCCATTTTTACATTATCAATCGTAAAATTGATAAATTTGGCTTCCAATTTTACCCTCATGGTCTTCTCTCTGTTCTCGTACAACTCTCGTACGCTGGCTATCAATCCGGTGGGGTCAATGTTACATTCCGCCGTCACGATCGCATCTTTATTCAGAGTCAATCTGCCATCGGTTTGTTTAACAAAATCATCCTCCTTTATCATCAAGGAAAGCACATCGTAAGTATAAACATCCCTCCAACCGTTGGAACTCGTGACGATAAAATCATGTTTAAGGTGGTCTTCCAGCGTTCCGGCGTCGTTCAAATCGGGTTTAATATGCAGGAACTGGCTGACATCCACATCGACACTGGGTTTGATGAAGCCGGAAAAGAAAGGATCAAGCATTTCAACGCTCAACTCGATTTGAGCACTCTCATTCAATTCTATGTCTTTAATGGCCTTGATTTCTTTAGGGAATTCAAGAGAGAGGGGAATGTGATACGACTCCTTATCAATGCTGGTCTTGACATCCACAATATTCTCCATGCCGTGCTCTGCCGCATATTGCATCAATTCATCATACGACATAGCCTCATCCAATTTTCCCTGAACCTCGGCATGGAGGTACAGTTGCTCCACATTGGCACTTTGTAGCGAAGCAAATCGCCCTTCTGTTGAAACAGGGTCGATATGCAAATCCATTTGAGTGGGATCAATCGCGGGCATGTTCTTGGAAAACGCCATCGGAGGGTCCAACTGGAACTTTTGCAAGGTAATATCGGGAATTTCTATCAGTTTGCCCAATTCAATCTGATAAGGTTCTATGGCAGGAAGAGTGATAGAAAGTTCCGACAAATCCACATCCGAAAGATGCAAGGGAATACGCTCATGGATTTCAATTTTATCCAACTCCAAAGACTCGTTGATGGTGCTGAGTTCTTTACTCAGACTCAACATGTCACCCATATAGAATGCGTACTTTCCACTTTGACTGATAAACATCTGACGGGAAGATGAATCCATCTGTTCCATCAATTGGCTGAGTCTGATGGGAGCAGTCGTGCCGAGAGGGAGGGACAGACCTTCTTGAAAAAGGGTTGCCTCCGTGTTGATTCTTTCTTCGGAAAGGGTGTACGCATCTTCCATACAAGCCGGTAACATACACATTGACAAGCAGATAGCCGCGCCATTGATGAAACCCGTTGGAGAGAGTGTCTTAAAAATTGAAATCTTTTTCATATCCATAAAATAGGAGTATCAAACAAAACAAGTAAAGATACTTACGATTTTGTCATTCTCAAAATCTTTTTCATTTTGATGAATTATTTATCATTATCCTATTCAATACCGTATTTTTTTTATATCTTCGCTAATTGCTTGTATCCTAATTATGAATCCTTCCGCAAAGCCGAATAAATATCTGAAAAAACTTTTTTGGAATCTTCTGAAGTTGCCTCTTCCGGCGAAGTGGCGGCTGGATATGTTCTTTTATAATTATTTCGGCAGCTTTATTAATTGGTCTAATCCATTGGGATTCAATGAGAAAATTCAGTATTTGAAATTGTATGACCGCAAGCCCGAGTATGTAAAAATGGCGGACAAATTGACGGCCAAGGAATGGGTAGCAAAGAAAATTGGGGCAGAATATATTGTGCCGAACTATGGGGTTTGGGAAAGGGCTGAGGATATCGACTTTGACCTTTTGCCCCAACAATTCGTCATCAAATGCAACCACGACAGCGGTAGTGTATTTGTCGTCAAAGATAAGTCCAAAGCCGATTTGGAGACAATCCGACAGTCGCTAAAAGAGCATCTTCAGCACGATTTTTCCAGCAATAGCGAGGAATGGGTTTACTCGCAGATTAAGCCCTGTATTCTTGCAGAACAGTATTTGGAGGGCGATGATACCGAGGCGGGGTTGATTGATTATAAATTCTTCTGTTTTGACGGCAAGGTAGAATATTTATATATATCGGTAGGTTTGGATAACCATGCTACAGCCCGTATGTGTTTTTTGAACAAAGATTGGACATGGGCACCTTTCCAGCGCAAGGATTATCAACTCTATGAAAATCCACCGAAACCGGCATGCTTGGATAAAATGTTGCAAATAGCCGCCGAATTGTCGCAAGGTCATCCGTTTTTGCGTGTTGACTTGTATTGCGTAAAAGGTCAGATCTATTTTTCAGAACTTACTTTTTATCCCAATTCCGGCTTTATTCCTTTCTATGATAGAAATATGGACGAAATGGCGGGCGCAGCTTTGACGCTTTTTCCGAAGCCCAATAAATCTTTTTAATTTATATTCACATGCAGGATAGAGTACATAAGAAGGTGATTTATACGGCTTTGACTGGCGGGCACGACAATTTGAAACAGCCTACCTGCATAGCCCCGGGATGGGATTACATCTGTTTTACGGATAGCGAACTTCCTGCTGATGGTACGCAACACACAAGCGGGGTTTGGCAACTGCGTACCATTCCTTTCAAAGGTGGACAGATTGAGAAAGCCCGACGAATGAAAATCTTGCCCCATATATATCTTCCCGAATACGAATATAGCGTCTGGATGGATGCCAATCTGTGTATCTGTGGAGAAGAATTTTATGAAAAAGTAGATGCGTTGATTGCCGCAGAAGAAAAATTAGCCATGATTGCTCATCCGTCCCGTAATTGTGTCTATGATGAGTTGTGCGTCTGTTACAAAACCAAGCGCATCACATGGAGACAGGCGAATCACCATTTGACTTATTTATTGGACAGCCGCATGCCGCGTCATAGGGGCTTGTATGAGACCAATATCGTATTTCGCAAACACCTCGCCGATGAGCTCATCGCATTGGATGAAGCCTGGTGGACATTGTTCATACAATGTTCAACGCGAGACCAACTTTCCTTTACGCCCGTTTTACGCTATTCTCCGCTAATGCCCGTTCTCTTTTTAGGACAAGGAAATTCAGCCCGTAATGTGAATTATATCGCATACAGCACACACACGGCAGGAGGTGGTCCCAAAATGCGAAAATGGGTAAAATGGTTCCGCTTGGCAATGGAAAAATGCCTGCGAATGAGAATTTATATGGCAGAAAAGCATAAACACTTGTAATTCTTTAATTCAAACAATATGAAAAGATTATTTAGCATTCTATTAACTTTTGCCTGCGTGTCTGCGACAGCGCAACAATATGTTGTAACGCAGGAACACAAAGACAGGGCGGCTGCGATTGTCAGCCAGATGACCTTGGAGGAAAAAATCGCCTATGTGGGCGGTTATGAAAACTGGTACATCCGCGCGATAGACCGTTTGGGCCTGCCGGCTGTAAAAATGGCAGATGGTCCGCAAGGCGTCAGAAACAACACAAAAAGCACCTTGTATCCTTCCGGCATCGGTGCTGCTGCCACGTGGGATGTAGAACTCATTCAGAAAATGGGTGAGTCCTTGGGTAAGGATTCCCGCGCCAGAGGCGTTCACATCCTTTTGGGTCCCGGTGTCAATATCTATCGTTCACCCCTCTGCGGACGCAATTTTGAGTATTTCGGCGAGGATCCTTATTTGGCAGGTGAGATTGCCGCCAGTTATATCAATGGTGTTCAAAGCCAAGGTGTGATGGCGTGTGTAAAGCATTTTGCTGCCAACAACCAGGAATACGGAAGACATACGGTTTCTTCGGATATCGATGAAAGAACGATGCATGAAATCTATTTCCCTGCTTTTGAGAAAGCGGTGAAGAAGGGAAATGTAGCTACAATCATGACTTCCTACAACTTGCTCAACTGCGTCCGCGCCTCTGAGAGTTATTACCTCAATCAGGAGGTGCTCCGTCAGCGCTGGGGCTTTGATGGCATTGTGATGTCTGACTGGAATTCCTGCTATTCGCCTGTAAATGTGGCTCGTTGGGGTGTAGATTTGGAAATGCCCAGCCCCCGCGCCATGGATCCGGCTTTGATGAAACAATTGGTGGAGCAGGGTGTTATCGATGAGTCTTCTTTTGATGTCAAATGTCAGCACATTATCCAGACCATTCTGGCTTATGAGTTTGACAAACGTCCGCAGTTGGATTCTTCCCTTCCGGAAAACAACCCTGAATGTGATGCCGTCGCCCATGATTTGGCCCGTGCTGCTATTGTTCTATTGAAAAACGAAGACAATTTCCTTCCTGTGAAAAAAGGTAAATTCTTTGTCTGTGGCCCCAATGTTGATAAGGTTGTAACCGGCGGTGGCAGCGGACACGTTACCCCTTTGATTTCTTCTTCTGTGGCAGAGGGTATCGTACAAATGGGTAAGAAGGTGAAAACCACCATTATGACCGAAGGAAGTTTTGACAATTTGCCCGGAATTTATACCGATGCAAGCCTGAGTACCCAGGGTGTCAAAGTGGAACTTTTCAAGAATGTGAATGTCGAGGGTGAACCTTATGAGACCTATGTTGCAGAGAAAGTATTCTTGGATTATACCGCTGCAGAAGCACATGAAGAATTGGATAAACCCAACATTTCCTCCCGTCATACCTTCGTTTATCCTGCTCAAAAAACAGAGAACCTGATGGTGACCGCTCGCGGAAACGATGGCTGCCGTATGTTTATCAATGGTGAGTTGCTCGTGGATGCCTGGTATGGTGAGAGTTGGAATTCCGGTACTGTCAAATATCATTTTGAAGCGGGCAAGAATTATGAATTTGTGATTGAGCATTTCAATCGCGGTGGCACAGTGGGCTTGTCTATGACTTTCTCTCAGCCACTTGATGAGCGTTTGAATTCAGCCAAAGGACTTCGTGAGGCCGATTGTGTGATTGTCTGCGTGGGACACACCAGCGATTCGGAGAAGGAAAATGCCGACCGCACCTTCGAGTTGCCCAAAGGTCATGTCGAGTATATTCAGAATGTTGCCAAACTCAACAAAAACGTGGTCGTTGTCGTCAATGGTGGTGGCGGTGTTGAGATGGCGTCTTGGTTGCCCGATGTCAAAGCAGTTTTGATGGCTTGGTATCCCGGTCAGCAGGGCGGTATGGCCGTTTCTGAAATCATCACAGGTAAAATTGCTCCTTCCGGAAGGCTTCCTATTTCCATTGAAACAGAATTGAAAGACAACCCCGGTGCTGACAATTATTATGAGAATGTGGACCGTATGCGTCTGCCTAAAAACAACCCTTATTCCCGCGTAGAGTATCGTGAGGGCGTGTTTATGGGATACAGAGGTTACGAAAAGAATCAGGTTAAACCTCTCTTCCCTTTTGGCTACGGTCTGACTTACACCCAATTTGAATATTCAGATTTGGCTATTGAGCCCTGCGGCGACGGCTTCGATGTCGCTTTCACGGTGAAGAATACGGGTAAGTATGATGCCCACGAGGTAGCCCAGGTGTATGTAGGAGAGGTAAATCCGACGGTGCCGCGTCCTGCCAAAGAATTGAAGGGCTTCCAGAAAGTATTTATCCCGAAAGGCAAGTCACAGCGCGTCAGCGTGCATCTTTCCAAAGCGGACTTTGCTTTCTTTGATATGAAGACTCGCGATTGGAAGACCAACGAGGGAGCATTTAATATTTTTGTAGGTGCTTCTGTGGCCGATATTCGTTTGAATAACACCGTGAATTTCTAAACCATGGGCGAGTTCGACCTGATTGAAAAAATAAAATCTATCTTCCCGTCTGCCAACCAAGACGGACAGATAGGGATTGGAGACGACTGTGCCGTTCTCGACTGTGGAAATGGTCGGGAATGGCTTGTCAGCACGGATATGCTCATAGAAGATGTGCATTTCTTGCGCAGCCAAAATCCTTATAGTCTGGGATGGAAATCGGCAGCGGTCAATATCAGCGACATAGCTGCGATGGGAGGAACGCCTCGTTGGGTGTTTCTTTCCATCGCTTTGCCTGCCGCTCTTTCCCCGACATGGATAGATGAATTTCTCAAAGGTTTTCGCGATATCTTGTCCCAACATCATGTCCTTTTGATGGGCGGCGACACCTGTTCCTCCAAAAATGGGATCTGCGTCAATGTGGCTATCATAGGAGAGGCGGAAAAGGGAAGAAGCATTAAACGCAGTGCCGCTCGTGTGGGGGACTGGATTGTGGTAACAGGTCCATTGGGGGATAGTGCAGCCGGCTTGAAATGTATTTTGTCAGATTTACCCGCAGATGAACATGTAAAGGCTCTGATACAAAAGCATACCCAACCTTGTCCTCGCATACACGAGGGCTTACAACTGGCCCAATTGGAGGGCATAGGTGCCATGATGGATATTTCCGACGGTATTGCTTCCGACTTGCGCCATATCCTGAAAGCCTCCGGTGTGGGGGCGCGCGTGAATGTGACGAAAATACCTCGTTCTGCAGCCTTCTCTGCCGTCTGCCAGCGGGAATCCTGGGATGAACTGGACTTGGCATTGGGAGGTGGAGAGGATTATGAATTGCTTTTTACCTGCCGTCCCGGGACTCCGCTTCCGGCATATTGCACGGTCATAGGGGAGATTACATCCCATTCCGAACAGCTTGAATGGGTCGGAACAGAGCGAGATTTTAGCGGGTATCGACATTTTTGAAAAAAGTTCAAATTTTTACGCAATATTTTTTGCATAAATAAAAAAATGTTGTACCTTTGCAATCCCGAAAGGGAAATTCCTGAATAGCTCAGTTGGTTAGAGCATCTGACTGTTAATCAGAGGGTCCTAGGTTCAAGTCCTAGTTCAGGAGCAAAAGGTCGGAAGCCATCGGTTCCCGACCTTTTTTATTTTCATTGCTATGTTCGCTCCACGAGGAAAATATAAGTTGCTGTTACTGAGCGCGTTGTTGCTGCTTGCAAGCCATAGTATTGCAGCCCAACGTTCTGACACACTGCGATTGTTGATTTTGGGCGACGTGATGATGCACCAAGCCCAGCTTTCACACAACCCCAAACATTTTTTTCAATTTGTGCGCCCCAAAATGCAAGAAGCCGACTTGTGTATTGCCAATATGGAATTCAGTCTTGCCGGCGAGCCATATAGCGGCTATCCGGCTTTTTCTGCTCCGGATGCAATTGCCCACCAGCTTAAGGAGGATGGCGCGGATATCTTTTTGCTTGCCAATAATCATCTGGCAGACAAAGGAAAAAGCGGTATGTTGCGCACCCTTTCCGTCTATCGCGACTCGCTGCAAATGCCTTTTACCGGACTGAATAACGCCCCGCTCATAATAGAAAAGAAGGGGATTCGCATAGCTTTTCTCAATTTCACCTACGGAAGCAATGCGCCTGTTTCAAAAAGTGCTCCCAGATTGTCTATTCTGTCCGAGCAAACCCTGTCAGAAGCCATTGATTCGGCACATCGGGCACAAGCCGATTTACTCATTGCGCTTCCTCATTGGGGCGTCGAATATGATTTGCTCCACAGTCCTGCCCAAGAAAAAATGGCTCGTTATATGGTAAATAAAGGCGTGAATGCCATTATCGGCGCCCATCCTCATGTCGTACAGGATACGGCGTGGATTCACAATGTCCCCGTGATTTATTCCGTGGGTAATGCCGTTTCCAATATGAGCGCAAAAAATACCCGTCTGGAATTGGCCGTTGAATTGAATATCCTCATCAAAGAGAAGAAAATCTTGCCACCGACACTCCATTGGATGTGGTGTACCTTGCCCGGCCGTCTGACCAATTCTTATGCAATGATTTTCGTGGAAGAATGGATAGGGAAACGCTCGCAGTGGAAAATCCCCGCCGATTACGATAAAATGATGGAGACGTACCAACGCGTCAAGGCCATCAGCCTTTGCGAAGGTGCAGCTCGTGATCGATACAGGAAGGATATTCAGAAGGGAAATGACTGACCATCAAAAGTGTCTTCCCCGAATCCTGCATATACGCATCAATAATTTCTCGAACCCGTGCAGAATGTTGGGCATCCAGACCATGCATAGGCTCATCCAAAATCAATAGCGGAGGTTCTTTCACAAATGCACGCGCCAATAGACAGAGACGCTGTTCTCCACTGGAAATACGAAGATAGCGACGGCCGTACAGATGCTCAATCCCGAAGCATTTCATCCATTTCCGACAGATTTCCTCCTGCTCATCGCTCAAGCGACGAATCGAGCCGACAGTATCAAAAAAGCCGCTGGCAACGACTTCTTCCGCCAAAATATCCTTTTGATAGGCTCTGTGCATTTCAGGGCTGACATAGCCGATATGGCGCTTGATATCCCAAATACTTTCTCCGCTACCTCTGCGACGCGAAAACAACTCAATATCACAGGCATAGCTTTGGGGATTATCAGCACAAATACAAGAAAGAAGGGTAGATTTTCCACTTCCGTTTTCCCCACTGATTATCCATTTGTCGCCCTCACGAACTACCCAGTCCAGCGTTTGAAGAATCGTACGTCCTCCATAAGCAATACGCATTTTGCGCGTACGAATGATTTCCGCTCGCGCACAATCCTCTTGCTTGTTCTCAATAGCAGCCCTCATTTCTAGCTGCTCTACACCGGGGATGGCGAGGTTTTGTAAATACTGTTCACGCGTCCATTTAGGGCCTACCAACAAGTCTTTCACCTCAATGACATGGGTAATAAATGACGGAAGCAAATCTTCCGGACGAGGCAAAATCAGGATAATGGAAAGGGGATAACGCTTTGATAATTCGCCCAATAAGGTCGACAAACGCTCCCGGGTCTGCACGTCCAAGCCGATAAAGGGATTGTCCAACATCAAGACACGCGGCAAGGTCAAAAGGGCTTTTACCAATTGATATTTTCTCAACTCACCGCTGGATAATGAGATGAGATATTGATCCAACATGGGCTCTATGCAAAAAAAGCGATACAACTCTTCTCGAAAGTCCTCCGAAATGGCAGGAATACGTTGTAAAACACGCCCTAAAGTTGGATTGTCTTCAGGATCTATATCCTGTTGATTCCAGCGTTTTTGAAGATAGTAACTGCTGTCCGAACTACCATAAGAGTCATGGAAAGAAATACTCTTGATATTGTCAGAAAGCAAAGGACGTTCCGAAGGGGAGAAGTCATAAGAAATGGACGAAAACGGCAGGGGACTTTCCCCATTGAGAATGTGCATCAACCGCGTTTTCCCAGCCGCATTGTCACCGACTATCGCCCAATGTTCTCCTTCATATAGGTCCAAACAAACGGACCGGGCCATCCTGGATGCAGGAGAGCCCGGAACTCCGTCTATAATATGAATCAAACGCTGACGCACTAACCAATCATAATGGCAGCAATCAACGAAAGAATCGCGTAGAACTCAGGAAGCGCACAATAAATCATCGTGTTGGTGAGTACATTGTGTCCCTGAGACATACCTACGATACCATTGGCGGCAACCTGTCCTTGACGAATGGCAGAGAACAAGAATACCAAGCCGGCGCAAAGTCCGATGCAGAAATACATGGCGCCGTTAGCAGCGAAATCTTTGCCCAACCAAAGGATGAAGCCCAAGAAACCATAAAGACCCTGGGTAGCGGGGAGGGCAGACAAAATCATGTAACCTGAAGAGTTTTCAGGTGCTTTTTTCAATGCGCCTTCGGCAGCATTACCAGCGATAGTCGTTCCGTAAGCAGAACCGATACCGGCGAGACTCAACATAAGTCCCATACCGAGATAACCTAAAATAGTGTTAAGCATAATGTTTTATTTAATTGTTTTTAATTATTTCTTTAGAGGTTTGTATTTGTTGCCACGTCCTTCGTAGTCTGAATTCTTGAAGAATTCCACAAAGTTCAGACGAAGCGGATGCACAAAGGCTCCCAAGCAACTCATCGCGATATTCAGTACATGACCCAAAAGAGCAATCAGGATGAATCCAGCCCAGTCCAATCCGGGAATGCCGCAATCTTTGACCGTACCGGCCAATTGGTTGAAGGTAGAACCCAACATACCGCCGGAAAGTCCCAAGGCATACAGACGGATATAACTGAGCACATCTCCCATCAGTCCGGAAGCCATGGAATAGGTATCCCAAAGGCCGGAACCGATGTTTACCAAGGGATTGCGTCCCCAAGTGTTGAATACATAAATACCGAGCGCGGAAATACCCGCAATCGCGATAATCGTCCATTTGATGGCTTCTTCCGACAGGTTGAAGAGCATACCGGCTGCAAATACCAAAACAGAACCGACAATGAGCAAGGTCCAGCCCAAAGTGCTGAGGGAATTTTTCAGACCGTTCTTCTTGATGGCATACACCGTCTTGACAATAAAAGCCAAGCAAAGATGGAACACACCGATGCCCAGCGCGATAATCATCTGTAAGGCAAACGGTCGTCCGATAACGGTAACTTCTCCGGTCAGCATAACACTTTTAAGGGCATCAGGCACCCAGCTTTGTTCAGCCAAATTGATGCCAAAGAAGCCGCCCATAAAGAAACCGACCAAAGTTGTTCCAATACCCAAGGTAGTGATCAGCCCGTGCATTTTTGCCAAACCGCCTTCTTTTCCTTTCATCAACAGTCCCGCTATGATGAGAATGATACCATATCCGGCATCGCCCATACACATAGCAAAGAACAAAAGGAAAAAGATGCTGAGGAAGACCGTCGGATCAAACTCGTTATAAACCGGCACACCATACATTTCGGTTAGCGGCTCAAACTGTTTGACAAAACTATTGTTTTTCAAATGGATAGGCGGGTTGTCCTCAAGTTTTGCTTCTGTAGCAAGATAGAGGACGTCCATTTTTTCGAAAGACTCACAAAGGGCTTGTTGTTGTGCCAAAGGAGCAAAACCCGTATAGATGCACAATTTGTCTTCTACCGCGTTTTCCGCTGCTGCACCTGCCAGATAAGTATCCAACGCACGCATTTTTTCCTGATAGCACGCCTCCAAGGCTGCAATATCTTCAGCATTAAGGGCCTCCTCTCTATCTTGAAGCGCCTTTTGAGCCGTATCAAGTGCCGCTTGTGCCTGTTGTAAGCCAAATTTGGGTGCAACGACAGACTTTGCAGGTGCCGCAACTTCCTCTTCGCTGACAAACCATACATTTTTGCCATCATCCTGACATACAGCAAGTGCCCATTCCTCTTGGAATTTCTTCTTGTCGCAAAGATAATAGCGCAAACGTCCGCCAAAAATGAGCTCCAATTTCTCCTTGTCAAAAGCGCCCCAGGGCTCGCATTGTTCGTAATCTTTCTTGGCCTCCTTTACTTTTTCAGCCAAAGCCGCGTACGTACTGTCGCCCTCGTAGCGTTTGTTTTTAAGGAGTGTGATGCGTTCTTTCAAACGGTCCGCTTCTGCCAACAAAGCAATCGATGTCTCATCCACGGGTTTGGAAGAACGGGTAATATCCACAAGACCGAGTGCGGAAATGTCCTGGATAAAGGCCTCACCCTGCTCAGCGAGCATGATGAAGTCGTATCGTGTCATTTTTGTAATCATTGCATTTCCTCCTCTTCTTCTTGTTGTGCGTGTCGAGATTTGACAATCTTGGATGCAGCCTTGCTCAAATTCTCCTCATCCTCCATAAATCGTTTGATTTTACGAATCGCCTCCTGATAGCCCGGAATCTGCACTTTCTCATAAAGGTTTACCTTTTGAGTCGTCTTCTTCCTTTGAAAATCCAAAATACGGCTTTTCTCCATATAGACCTCCGATTCAATTCCCAGACGGCTGAGCTCTTTCAAAATGCTCACCCCATCAGCAAACCAGGCAGGGGAGGAAAACGCGTTAAAAGTATGGATTTCATAATGAATCTCTCCCAGGCCGGGCGTCTTTACACCCGCGACTTTTTCAGTAAAGAGATCCACATCCGTAATGCTGATCAGACCGCCGTCGAATTCATTCCACAGCGCGGCGAGATAATCGTATTTCTGCAAGGCTTCTTCCAGTTGTGCAATGAGTTTCTCTGAATATTCTTTCGCCTTGCGAACCTCCAGACGCAACGCGCTCTCCTTGTTTTTCAAGGTAGGCAACGCGCTGACTCTCATCTTCAGTTGCTTGGTGATGTTATTCAGCGAAGTCTTATTGTATTGGAATTTAACAGCCATTATTTCTTCCAGTATTTGTCAATGAATACCTGTTTGATACCGGTTTCTGCCGGAGTGAAGTATTTGGCGAAAAGTTCCCAAGCAGTGTCAAGCATTTCCGTCAGAGAAATGTTTACATCAATGGAAAGCAGACGGGTTGCATAATCTTTGGCATAATCCAGACAACGCAAATCGTATTCGCTCAAATCAAAACCATTCTCCAATTTGGTCTTCGCATTCGATGCATCGGAATACAGACGCACGGAAGCATTCATCACCTGGGAGTGGTCTTCACGGGTTTTCTTACCCTGTACATGCTGTTTCAGACGGGAAAGACTGCGGAAAGGGTCAATGATGACTTTTCCGGAATCCGGATCCGAACGAAGATACAACTGACCCTCTGTAATATATCCCGTATTGTCGGGAATGGCATGAGTAATGTCTCCGTCGTTCAAGGTAGTCACTGCAATAATGGTGATGGAACCGCCGTCAGGAAGCTGCACCGCCTTCTCATAGATTTTTGCCAAATCTGAGTAGAGAGAACCCGGCATGGAATCCTTGGAAGGAATCTGATCCATACGGTTGCTCACGATAGAAAGCGCATCCGCATACAAAGTCATGTCGGTCAAAAGCACCAGAACTTTCTCGTTTTTCTCAACCGCAAAGTACTCGGCAGCCGTCAAAGCCATATCGGGAATCAACAGACGCTCCACAGGGGGTTGCTCGGTCGTATTGACAAAGGAGATGATTTTATCCAATGCACCGGCGCTTTCAAATTCGTGTTTGAAATACAGGTAGTCATCATTACTCAAACCCATACCGCCGAGGATGATTTTATCCACATCGGCACGAAGGGCCACCTGTGCCATTACATTATTATAAGGTTGGTCTGCATCGGCGAAGAAAGGAATCTTCTGACCGGACACCAAGGTGTT
Source organism: uncultured Bacteroidales bacterium (assembly GCA_904501835.1). GTDB lineage: Bacteria > Bacteroidota > Bacteroidia > Bacteroidales > UBA932 > Cryptobacteroides. The sequence goes on along the minus strand of CAJGBW010000012.1, from coordinate 13,173 downwards.
GTTCAAGTCGATACCGGCAATACCCGTCGGGATAATCTGACTGGGCATACGACGTTTGTAGGGGTTCACAGAGGGACCACCAATCTGACGCGCCTCGCCTTCGATTTCGGGACCGCCATCAATGGGATGACCATAGGCATTGAAAAAGCGTCCGGCCAAATCGTCGGATACTTTCAATGTGGGAGGTTCACCCAAAAATACGACCTCTGCATCGGTAGGAATACCTTCCGTGCCGGAGAAAATCTGCAAGGTTACCAAGTCGCCTTTGGTCTTTACGACCTGTGCCAATCTGCCGTCCACAACGGCAAGTTCATCGTTGGATACACCCGGAGCTTTCAAGGCCACAGTCGCTTTGGTAATGGCCTCCAAACGGGTAAACGTTTTCTGATATATTCTATTTGCCATTGCTTTCAAGAAGTTGATTAAGTTGCTGAATAAATCCGTTGAATTTCTCGCTCTGGAATTCAGAATAGTTCATCTGACGAAGGATATTGATCATATTCTTGAAGTAGTCACGACATTTTTCGAAGTCCTCAAACTCAAATTCACGTTTGCAAATGTCCAAAATGAGTTGCAACATATATTTTTGTCTTTCGAGCGGACAGAGCGCATCCACCGCATCAAAAGCGTCCTGCTGAAGAATGACAAAGTCAAGCAATTCGCTTTTCCAGAACATTTCGTGATAACTCATAGGCACACCGTCATCACCGAGGATGTTGATTTGCTCGCTGGCATCACGACCTTTACGGATGATATTCTTGGCATTTGCCACCATCTCTACCCAGCCGGGCATAATACGCTCCGACAAGTGCTCGGCAATCTCGGGATATTCCAAGTATTTGGAATAGGAGTCAATGGGATTGACGGCAGGGTAGCGTTTCTTATCTGCGCGGTTCTGCTCCAAGGCATAGAAACAGCGTGCCGCTTTTTTGGTACTCTCCGTAACAGGCTCTTTCAAGTTACCGCCGGCAGGGGATACCGTACCGATGAAAGTAACAGAACCGGTCTGCCCGTTGTTCAAATAAACCATACCGGCGCGTGCATAGAAGTTGCTGATGATGGCAGACAAATCCACAGGGAAAGCGTCAGCACCGGGAAGCTCTTCCATACGGTTACTCATTTCACGCAAGGCCTGTGCCCAACGAGAAGTTGAGTCAGCCAACAACAATACCTTCAAGCCCATGGCACGATAGTACTCACAAAGGGTCATGGCGGTATAAACGGAAGCCTCACGAGCCGCTACGGGCATGTTGGAGGTATTACAGATAATGGTGGTACGTTCCATCAAGAAACGTCCGGTGTGAGGATCGACCAATTCGGGGAATTCGGTGAAGATTTCCACCACCTCGTTGGCACGCTCACCACAAGCCGCCATCACAATCACATCGGCCTCACCTTGTTTGGCAATGGCATGCTGAAGCACGGTCTTACCACAACCGAAAGGACCGGGGATAAAGCCTGTACCTCCCTCTGCAATGGGGTTGAGTGTGTCGATAACGCGCACACCGGTCTCCATGATACGATTGGGACGGGGTTTCTCACGATAACCTTTCACAGCCACTTTCACCGGCCATTTCTGTGTCATCGTTACCTCGACCTCTTCTCCGGCGTCGTTGGTCAAAACAGCTATCACGGTGTCAATGTTGTATTGACCGGCCTCTTTAAGCGATTTAACGGTATATTCTCCTGTAAATGAGAAGGGTACCATGATTTTATGAGGCAACCAGCCTTCTTTCACTTCACCCAACCAATCTGCGGCCTGCACTTTATCACCCTCTTTAGCTATAGGCGTGAAATCCCACAATTTTTCATGATCGAGAGGGTCGGTATATTCTCCTTTTTTAAGGAATACACCGGTCATGGTCTCCAAATTGTTCTGAAGACCATCATAAGAACTTGACAAAAGGCCGGGACCCAAAGTAGCTTCAAGCATTCGCGCCTGAAATTCCACAGGATCGCCATTTTTCAGTCCTCGGGTACTTTCAAATACCTGTACGGCAGCGCTGTCGCCATTTACCTTGATAACCTCAGCCATAAGCGGCGTGCCGTCCACAGTGATATAGCAGATTTCATTCTGCGACACCGGACCGTCACACTTTACGGTAACAAGGTTGGAAACGATGCCCGTAACCTTTCCTGTTGTTTTCATAATCGAAATAATATCTTTTAATTTTTATATTCTACACCTTTGAATGTGCCTCTGACCTCATCCACCAGCTGACGGAATTTCTCGCGGCCTTTCTGCTCATCCAATTCAAACCATCGGGCCACAATATGTAGGCGTGCGATGAAGCCCAAAATTGCGGTAATGTCGAAATAATTGAATAGGGTGAGGGATTCGATTTTCCGCCAATATAGCTCGTCCAAGGCCCTTTCGCGTGTCAATAAATCCGCAGAAGAGAGGGCCGCTGCCACCTCATTGCTGTCTTCGAATTCCACAGACTCTTCGCTCAAAATCACCACATCGGTTCCTTTTTCGCGTCCGAGCTGACTGTTGAGATACTCGACCTTGGCATTGCGAACATTCAAATCAAAACAAAAGAACGCACGAATAAAGGGATTTTTGTGCGCCAACGCTTCCCTATAAAAATCGGCCGTCATGTTCTCTTTCAAATAACCGCTTTCAAGAAAGGTTATGACCTTCTGATCTCTTTCCGAGCACAATTCAAGAATCTGCTCTTTGATTTCAGCGGGCGTTTCTTTCGTGAAACGGTAATCCAAACTGAGGGCAGGAAGGGAAGATACTATATAATGATAGTTGTTCATTATCCAAAAAGGATTTTCTTGGTAGCAGGACGAAGATAAGAGGAGATGATTTCCTTGAAATTTTCTTCATCAAAACTGATAAAATATCCTCCATCCTTGGGACCGATTTTCAAACCGCCCGCCATTTTCTTGGAAAAACAGACTTCCACACCTGTACCAAGTATCTGGGCCAACTCATTCTCGACGAAAGGCTCCAACGCTTCTTTCTGACTCTCGGAGAGGATGAGCGAAAGCTCGGTCTGACCCTCTTTGTTGAATGCTTTTGCCACCGTTGTAATGATGTCTTTGACAAATGCTTCTTCGGAAAGAGCCTTGTTGACAGCCGCATCATTCATTTTAGCAACAATAAGATTTTCAATCAGTTGTCTTGTTTGAGATAAAGTTTTGCGAGAGGCTTGAGTAAGATCTGACAATACTTTATTCTGAAGATCGGCAGCCTCTTTTTCAGCTTTGGCTACCAGCTCGGAAGCCTGGGCTTTTGCCTGAGCGAGAATTTCGTCTGCCTGCGCCTTTGCTTGGGCGAGAATCTGTTCGCCCTCAGCCTTACCTTTTGACAAGCCCTCGTTGTAGAGTTTGTCGGTCAATTCCTGCAATTTATTCTGCATAGTATTTTGAATTTTAATTAAATACAAATTTTGCGTGGCAAATTTAGTGAAAAATAGGCAAAAAATGTAAAAAACTTATCAACTAAATAGGGTTGTAAACTTGTTAATAAAATTGTTGATAAAAATGCCCTGCGTTTTTGTTCAAGAAAAAAAAATCAACTAAATTTGCGAGCATTTTTTATACATAGCCGTAGTGTTTGACCTACGGAATTTTTATTTAACTGATTTGAATATGAAAGTTGCTGTCGTAATGGGCTCCACAAGCGATTGGGATGTAATGAAAGGCGCTTGTGATGTATTGGAAGAATTCGGTGTAGATTACGAAAAGAAAGTGTATAGCGCACATCGTACTCCCGCAGAATTCAGTGAGTATGTCAATTCCGCCCCCGAGAGGGGAATTGGCGTGATTATCGCCGGTGCCGGTGGCGCCGCACATTTAGCCGGTGTTGCCGCTGGTCATACCATTCTTCCTGTGATTGGCGTTCCTATCCGCAGCAAAGCATTGGGCGGTCTGGACTCGCTCTTGTCTATGGTTCAGATGCCTTCCGGTATTCCGGTTTCCACTGTTGCCATTGATGGCGCAAAGAACGCGGCCCTCATTGCCATCAGTATTTTTGCTTTGACCGACCCTGCCTTGTCTGAAAAATTGGCCGAGTTCCGTCGCAAGCAAGCCGAAAAAGTATTGTCAGCCGTATTGTAAATCCTTTGATGATGAACGCAAAACGTATCTATGTCGAAAAGTATCCCCGTTTTCAGGTCGAAGCGGGTAGTTTGAAGAAAGAATTTAACGAAAATCTTTCCCTCTCCCTCAAAGAATTACGCCTCCTCAATGTCTATGACTTGGAGGGATTCAGCGATGAGCTGTTGGAAAAATGCCGCTACACCGTATTTGGTGAGGTGGTGACCGACAAAGTGAGCGACGAGTGTGAGTTGGAAGGTAAAAAATATTTGGCCGTGGAGTACATTCCCGGTCAGTTTGACCAGCGCGCTTCTTCCGCGGTCGATTGTGTGCATTTGATTGATCCTCATGCCGATATCCAGATTCGCTCATCCCGCCTGATTATCTTCGATGATGATTTGGCCGATGAGACTTTGGAGCAGATTCGCAAGTATTTCATCAATGCTGTGGAGTCCCGTGAGAAAGACCTCTCCAAACTGAGTTTCGCCGAGAAAGCCGATGTGAAGGCACTTGCCGACATGGCCGGTTTCTTGGATTTGAAAGTGGAAGACTATGCCGCTTTCTGCAAACAATGGGGTCTTGCCATGAATGTGGATGACTTGGGCGAGGTGGTAAAATACTTTACCCGTGAAGGCCGTGTTCCGACCGAGACCGAGTTGCGCATTTTGGACACTTATTGGAGCGACCACTGCCGTCACACCACCTTTACGACAGAATTGACAGAAATCAAGATAGATGACTCTTTCCTTAAAGAAGAATTGGAGAGTCAGATGGGTGCTTTCCACGATATTCGCAAAGAGCTTGGACGAGAAGGAAAGAGCCTTTGTCTGATGGAATTGGCGACCATCGGTGCCCGCTATTTGAAAAAGAAAGGCTTGCTCGACGATATGGAGGTGAGCGAGGAAAACAACGCTTGCAGTATCTATGTAGATGTCGATGTGGACGGACAGCAGGAAAAATGGTTGCTTCAGTTCAAGAACGAAACCCACAATCACCCGACTGAGATTGAGCCTTTCGGAGGCGCTTCTACCTGTTTGGGTGGTGCCATCCGTGACCCTCTTTCCGGTCGTGCCTATGTTTATCAGGCCATGCGCGTAACAGGTGCCGGTGACATCACGTTGCCTGTGGATCAGACGCGTGCCGGTAAATTGCCCCAGAGCATCATCAGCCGCAAAGCTGCTGCCGGATATTCTTCTTACGGTAACCAAATCGGTCTTGCAACGACCCACGTACGTGAGATTTTTGACGATGGTTATGTAGCCAAACGTCTGGAAATCGGTGCGGTTGTCGGTGCTGTTAAAGCTTCAGCCGTTCGTCGTGAAAGTCCCGCTGCCGGCGATGTGATTCTTTTGATGGGTGGACGTACTGGCCGCGATGGTATCGGTGGTGCTACCGGTTCTTCCAAGGAACACACCGAGCAGTCTATTGAGACCTGTTCCAGCGAGGTGCAGAAAGGAAATGCGCCCGAGGAAAGAAAACTACAGCGTTTGTTCCGTCGCAGCGAGGTAACCCGTTTGATTAAGAAATCCAACGACTTTGGTGCGGGTGGTGTGAGTGTTGCCATCGGAGAGTTGGCCCCCGGTCTGGATATCTATTTGGACCGCGTTCCGACCAAATATTCCGGTTTGAACCCGACCGAACTTGCCATCAGCGAGTCTCAGGAACGTATGGCTGTGGTCGTAGCTGCTGAAGACAAAGAGCAGATGAAAGAATACTGCCGCAGAGACAATGTGGAAGTGACCGAAGTGGCTTATGTGACCGACAAGGCCCGTATGCGTATGTTCTATGGTGACACGCTCATCTGCGACCTTTCCCGCGAATTTATTGACAGCGCCGGTGCAAAACACTATTCCAAGGCTTGCATTGCCGCTGTTGCGGATGAAAATCCTTTTGAAAGAAATTACGAAGGTGCTAATCTTGAAGAAAAGATATGTGCCTGTATGTCAGATAAAAACGTTGCCTCACAAAAAGGTTTGGTTGAGATGTTTGACTCGACCATCGGTCGTTCAACCGTCCTGATGCCTTATGGTGGTGTGATGCAAAGCACGGAGACCCAGGTTTCCGTTCAGAAATTGCCTACTGACGGCTATACCGACACGGCCAGCATTTTGACCTTCGGTTACAATCCCGCCATCGCACGCTGGAGCCCTTATCACAGCTCGGCTTATGCTGTGGTAGAAGCCTGCGCCAAAGCGGTTTGTGCCGGTGGTGACTGGTCCAAGATGCGTTTCTCATACCAGGAGTATTTTGAAAGAATGACCGAGGATCCTCACACCTGGGGTAAACCTTTGTCAGCCCTTTTGGGTGCGTTGAAGATGCAGGTAGCCTTTGGTTTGCCTTCCATCGGTGGCAAAGACTCCATGAGTGGAACCTTCGAGGATATCTGCGTGCCTCCGACTTTGGTTGCTTTCGGTGTAACGACCGTTGATGCCAACAAAGTGATTTCTCCCGAACTCAAATGGGAGGGTAACCACCTTTATTTAATACGTCACGATGCTTTGGACAACTATATGCCCAACACCGACCAGCTCAAAGCCAATTGGGACTTTGTAAAAGGACAGATTGATGCCGGAAACATCGTATCGGCCTGGTCTGTCGGATTTGGCGGTGTGGCGGAAGCTTTGTGCAAAATGTCCATGGGTAACCTCTTTGGCGTGGATGTACAGGTGGATGAGAAGACTTTGTTCGGCCTTTCATACGGTTCCATCGTGGTTGAGAGCGAGACCGAGTTGAATTTCCCGCAGGCTGTTCGTTTGGGTAGCGTTGTGGCCGGTGAGGATGGCTATTTGCTCATCAATGGAGAGAAAATTTCTCACGATGCCATCAGCAAGGCTTACGAGTCCCGTTATGCCAAGGTATATCCTCCGACTGCCGAGGCCTCTACCAAAGCATTGTTGCCTGCCGGTATGGGCAAAGTTAGCAAGACCAAAGCGGCTACTTATCCCGGCGAAAAAGTCGAGAAACCGATTGCCTACTTGCCGATTTTCCCGGGTACCAACTGCGACTACGATACAGCCAAAGCCTTTAGAAAAGCCGGTGCAGAGGTCAGAACCAGCGTATTCTGCAACCTTACCCCTGAAGACGTGCTTGCTTCTATTGACGAAATGTGCGAGAATATCAACAATTGCCACATCTTGGGCTTCTGCGGTGGTTTCTCTGCTGGTGACGAGCCCGATGGTAGCGGTAAATTCATTGCCAGCGTCATCGGCAATGCCAAGGTTTCTGCCGCCATTGAAGGATTGTTGGCCCGCAAAGGTTTGATTTTGGGTATCTGTAATGGATTCCAGGCCTTGATTAAGAGTGGTTTGCTTCCTTATGGAAAGCCGGGCGCCGTGACCATCGACTCTCCGACCTTGTTCCGCAATGACATCAACCGCCATATCTCTCAAATGGTTACGACCGCGGTAGCTACGACCGCTTCGCCTTGGCTCAAAGGCTTCAACAAAGGCGATATGCACACGATTGCTGTCAGCCACGGAGAAGGTAAGTTTGTCGTCAGCGAAGAATTGGCTCGTCAGCTTTTTGAAAATGGTCAGGTTGCCTTCCGCTATGTCAATCCTGTGACCGAAGAGCCGACCATGGAATCACCTTACAACCCCAACGGTTCCAACTACGCCATCGAGGGTATCATCAGCCCTGACGGATTGATTTTGGGTAAGATGGGACACACTGAGCGTTACGAGACCAATGTCTTCAAGAACATCGAAGAGGAATTGGAGCAGCCGCTCTTCCAAAATGCAGTGGATTATTTCAGAAAATAAGACAATGACAACGGATTACACAAAAAAAGAGTTGTTGTACGACGGCAAGGAAAAACAGATATACGCAACGGAGGACCCGGAAAAGGTAATCATCCGTTACAAGGATATCACGACTTGCTACAATAATATAAAGAGAGCCCGTTTTAAGGGAATCGGTGTCTATAACAATAAGATTTCGGCCCTTCTTTTCGAGGCTTTGAAACAGGAAGGTATTGAGAATCACTACATTGATTTAGTCAGCGATCGCGAGCAACTATGCCGCAAAATCGAATGGATTCACATCGTGGTGGTCGTACACAACTGGTTTGCCGGTTCCTTGGCACGCCGTCTGGATATTGAAGAGGGGACACGTTGCCCGAATGTAATTGTGGATTTGAGATACAATACAGACGACTTGGATAACCCGCTTATCAATCCCGACCAGGCAGTAGCATTGGGCTTGGCGACGTATGAAGATTTGCAAATCATCGATCAAATGTCCCGCAAAGCCAACGAAATCCTCCTGAAACGTTTTTCGGATGCGGGTATCAACCTGATTGACTTTAAGTTGGAGTTTGGCCGTACCCCGGAAGGAAAAATCATCATTTCCGATGAAATCAGTCCGGACCGTTGCCGTTTGTGGGACGCTGAAACCGGCAAAAAACTCGACAAAGACCGTTTCCGTGAAGACTTGGGATATATTCTTGACGGTTACAAAGAAGTATATGAAAGATTAATCAAATAATATGGGCGTATTTGGTGTATATGGCGCAGAAAAAGCGTCTTCTGTTATTTACTACGGCCTTCACGGTCTCCAACACAGGGGCCAGGAAGGAGCCGGCATTTCAGTATTTGACAGCGAAGGTAACTTTTACCACCACAAAGGCTTGGGACTGATCAATGAAGTCTTTAATGGGGATCGCCTGAGCCGTCTGAAAGGACATATAGGCATTGGAACCACCCAGTATGCCAATGTTAAAAAAGGTGGTTTGGATAATGTTGAACCCCTCTATTTCCACCATCGCGGAGGTGATATGTGTATTGCCGGCGATGGCAGTTTGGTCAATTCAAGTTTGATTCGCGAGTTTTTGGAAAGCAGGGGAACCATACTCCACACGATGACCGACAGCGAATTGCTGGCCAACCTTATTAAAAAGGACAAAAGCGAAGACCGAATCTTCAATATCGTTCGTGCGCTCAATATGGTGGAAGGCGGTTTTGCTTTCCTCATCATGACCAAGAACCGCATCTATGCCTGCCGCGACAAATATGGCATCAAACCTTTGGTAATCGGCAAGTTAGGAGATGGTTATGTGGTCAGCAGCGAAAGTTGTTCCTTTGAATTGATTGGGGCAACCTTGCTGCGTGATGTAGCGCCCGGAGAAATCGTTACAATAGATGAAAAGGGCTTGCGTTCCCGCCAGTTCTCCCAATTCAAGCGTCACAAGATGTGTGGCATGGAATACATCTATCTGGCACGTCCCGACAGCGATATGGACGGTTGCAATGTGCATAATTTCCGCAAGGAATCCGGCCGTATTCTGGCTCGCGAATGTCCTGCGGATGTTGATATTGTAGTCGGTGTACCGGATTCAAGTTTGAGCGCCGCCATGGGATATAGCGAAGAAAGCGGCATTCCTTACGAAATGGGTTTGGTGAAAAACCGTTATGTGGCCCGTACCTTTATCCAACCCCTTCAGGAAATGCGTGAAAAGGGTGTTTCCATGAAACTATCCGCGGTCCGCAGCGTTGTCAATGGCAAGCGTCTGGTGCTGGTCGATGACTCCATCGTTAGAGGCACGACCTCTATTAAAATTATAAATATACTCCGTAATGCAGGTGCCAAAGAGGTGCATGTGCGTATTGCCAGCCCTATGATGACCCATCCCTGCTACTATGGCGTAGATACATCCACCAAAGAAGAATTGCTCTGTAACGGACGCACGCTGGAAGAGGCCTGCAAAGCCATTGGAGCCGACTCTTTGGGCTATATCAGTGCTGAAGGCTGCCGAGCATCCACCTTTGGTTGTTCCGAATTGTGCTTGGCTTGCTTTGACGGCGAATATCCAACCGATTTATATCAAAATAAAGAATAATATGGCAAAATCTTACGAAAACGCAGGTGTGAACCTTGAAGCCGGATACGAAGTAGTCCGCCGAATCAAGCAACACGTAGCATCCACAAAAAGAACCGGTTCAATGGGCAGCATTGGCTCATTTGGCGGTATGTTTGATCTTTCTGCATTGGGCATCAAAGAGCCCGTATTGGTAAGCGGAACAGATGGTGTGGGTACGAAATTGAAAATCGCCTTCGACATGGACAAACACGACACCATCGGTATTGACGCGGTGGCTATGTGTGTCAATGACGTGTTGGCGCAAGGTGCAGAGCCCCTTATTTTCCTTGATTATGTGGCAATTGGACACAATATCCCTGAAAAAGTGGAAGCCATCGTGGCCGGTGTCGCAGAAGGTTGCCGCCAGGCCGGTTGTGCCTTGGTAGGTGGTGAGACGGCAGAAATGCCCGGTATGTACCAGGACGGCGAATACGATATTGCCGGATATACCACGGGTGTTGTGGAAAAATCCAAGTTGATTGACGGTAGCAAAGTAAAAGTAGGTGACGTGCTGGTAGGTATTGCTTCCAGCGGTGTGCATTCCAACGGTTTCAGCCTTGTTCGTAAAATCGTGAGCGACAATGGTTTCAAATACAGCGACAAACTCTTTGGTGACAAGAGCTTGGGCGAGGTGCTTTTGACACCTACCCGCATCTATGTAAAACAGGTGCTTGAAGTCATCAAGAACTGCGACGTACACGGCATTTGCCACGTAACCGGTGGTGGATTTGACGAAAACATTCCTCGTATCCTTACTGAAGGTCAAGGTATTGAAATTCAAGAGGGTAGTTGGGAAATCCTCCCTGTATTCCAGAAATTGGAAGAGTGGGGTAAGGTGCCTCACCGCGAGATGTTCAACATCTTCAATATGGGTGTCGGTATGGTAATCGCCCTCGACGCTTCCGAGGCTGACAAAGCCATCGAAATCCTCAAAGCCAATGGTGAAAAGGCTTCCGTTATCGGTAAAATCACCGACCAACCGGGTGTTAATATTATACTTGCATAAAGATGAAAAAAAGAGCATTGCTGAGTGTCAGCGATAAAAATGGATTGAAAGAATTTGCCCAGAACCTTGTGGATTTGGGTTGGGAGATTATCGCGACCGGCGGTACACAGAAACTCCTGATTGACAACAATATACCGAATATCGGAATCAGCGAAGTCACCGGATTTCCGGAGATTTGCGACGGCCGTGTCAAGACTTTGCACCCCAAAGTACACGGTGGTTTGTTGGCCCGTAGAGATTTGCCCGAGCATTTGGAAGCCCTCAAAGAGAACGGCATCCAGTTTATCGATATGGTTTGTGTGAACCTTTATCCTTTCAAGCAGACCATCGCTAAAGAAGGTGTTTCTATGGAAGATGCCATCGAGAATATCGACATCGGAGGCCCTTCCATGCTTCGTAGTGCCGCCAAGAACTGGAATGATGTAACAGTTGTATGCGACCCTGCCGATTATCCCCGCATCATCGAGGAAATCAAGGCAGAGGGCAATACCAGCCGTCAGACCCGTTTGGAATTGTCTGCCAAGGCCTATACGCACACCGCTGAATACGATATGTGCATTGCTACCTTTATGCGTAAAAATGCCGGTTTGAACGAGAAATTGTTCTTGGAGTACGATTTGTGCCAGTCATTGCGTTATGGCGAGAATCCTCACCAGGAGGCCAAATTCTACAAGACCTTGGAGCCCCAGCCTTTCTCATTGGCATTTGCCCGTCAGTTGGGTGGCAAAGAGTTGAGCTACAACAATATCCAGGATGCCAATGCAGCATTGGATATCATTCGTGAGTTCGAAGCACCCGCAGCCGTTGGTTTGAAACACATGAATCCTTGTGGTGCCGCTGTGGGACAGACCATTGAAGAAGCTTGGCAGAAAGCCTATGAGGCCGACAAAGTCAGCATTTATGGCGGTATCGTAGCCGTAAACCGCGAACTCACTGGCGCTGCCGCATTGGCGATGAAACCCATTTTCTTGGAAATCGTGATTGCTCCTTCTTTCTCACAAGAGGCGCTTGAGGTACTTTCAAGCAAGAAAAACCTTCGCTTGTTGCAGGTGGATATGACGCGTACTGACGCTGTTGAAATGCAGTATGTCAGCATGAACGGCGGTATTCTTGCCCAGCAGAAAGACCGTGTAACCAAGACCATCACCGCCGATATGTGTGTGACGGAAACCAAACCTACAGACGCACAGGTGGCCGATATGGACTTTGGTTGGAAAATCGTAAAACACGTAAAATCCAATGCGATTGTCGTGGTGAAAGACGGCGCTACCTTGGGTGTGGGTGCCGGTCAGATGAACCGTGTCGGCTCAGCTGAAATCTCCATGAAACAAGCACAGGCTGCCGGTGTAACTGAAGGATTGGTGCTTGCCTCTGATGGTTTCCTTCCTTTCGATGACACCGTTGCTTTGGCTGCAAAATATGGTGTAACAGCCATCGTTCAGCCCGGCGGAAGTATCCGTGACAATGATTGCATCGTGAAAGCCAACGAGTTGGGTATCACCATGCTCTTCACGGGAATGAGACACTTCAAGCATTAAAATTTAATAAAATAAGACTTTTCAAACAGGATGAAGAAAGTATTAGTAGTCGGTTCAGGTGGACGTTGTCATGCCATCGTGGATGCCTTGTCCCGCTCTCCGCAGGTCGGAAAAATATATTGTGCCCCCGGTAATGCCGGCATTGCCCAGCAGGCTGAAATTGTCCCTGTAAAAGAAACACAGGTGGATGCCTTGCTCGCCTTTGCACAGGAAAACAAGATTGATTTGACCGTTGTGGGTCCCGAAGCGGCTTTGGCTGTGGGAATTGTGGATGCGTTCCGCGCCAACGGATTGAAGATTTTCGGTCATACGGCAGCGGCAACCAACATTGAATCCAGCAAGGAGTTTGCGAAAAAACTGATGGTAAAATATGACATTCCGACGGCTTCTTATCGTAGTTTTACGGACTATCAGGAGGCGTTGGATTATGTAGCCGGCCGACCTTTCCCTGCGGTATTGAAATACGACGGACTTGCTGCCGGTAAGGGAGTTGTCATTGCTGCCGACTATGCAGAGGCAGACGCCGCGCTGAAAGATATGCTTTTGGATTCTTGCTTTGGAAAAGGCAAGGTCGTTGTTGAAGACTTTTTGGAAGGTCCTGAATTCTCCTTTATGTGTTTTGTCAATGGCAATCAGGTGGTTCCCATGCCGCTCAGCCAAGACCACAAACGCGCTTATGATGGAGACAAAGGTCCCAATACCGGTGGTATGGGTGCCTATAC
>CAJGBW010000011.1 GCA_904501835.1 uncultured Bacteroidales bacterium | reverse complement strand
CTTGAGCATATTGCCAACATTCTCGATCTTCTGAGCCTCGTCAACAAATAGGAAGTTATTTTTTCCAATGAGAATCTTCATCTTAGCTTCATCGACGTTTACAAACATAGTCTGCACGTCGGTGTTGTCACCGTTGATTTCAAGGACTTTTGCATCTTTGGGAATGATGGCATCAGCGAGAGTTGATTTTCCCACCTGACGCGGGCCCATTATGGTTACAGCTTTTTTCTTTGCAAGGGCATTGTTTATTCTATCCTCTATGGCTCTTGTAATCATAGTGTCTATATTTTTATTCAATGCAAATATACACAAATTCCTTAAATCTTAAAAGATTTGCGGAGTCAACTCCCGAAATATTATAAGATTTACGGAGTTTTACTATTCTTTTTATCAAAAAAATCAGCAACAAGCCCAAGCATTAATGCCACTGCCCGAAATGGAAACGCTGACAGCCCCAGATCTTGCACAAAATCCGGGATATTAGAGCAGAAAGAAGGCACTAACGGCCTTTGTACATCTCGTCGTAATAGTTGAGATAGTCGCCGCTGGTGACCTGGTCGAGCCACTCTTGGTTGTCAAGATACCAACGAACGGTCTTTTCGATACCCTCTTCAAACTGCAAAGAAGGTTCCCAACCCAACTCGCGCTGCAATTTCGTTGAATCAATTGCATAGCGCAAATCGTGTCCTGCTCTGTCGGTTACATAGGTGATCAAATCCAAATCAGCCCCTTCCGGACGACCCAACAGACGATCTACCGTATTGATAACCACCTTGATAATATCGATATTTTTCCACTCGTTAAATCCACCGATATTGTAAGTTTCGGCAATTTTACCCTCATGGAAAATCACATCGATAGCACGGGCGTGATCTACCACGTAGAGCCAGTCACGCACATTCTCACCCTTTCCATAGACAGGAAGCGGTTTGCGATGACGGATATTATTGATAAAGAGAGGAATCAACTTTTCGGGGAATTGGTAAGGACCATAGTTATTGGAACAGTTGGTCACAATGGTAGGCAAGCCATAGGTATCGTGGAAAGCACGCACAAAATGGTCTGAACTGGCCTTGGAGGCACTATAGGGGCTATGAGGCTGATATTTCAAATCCTCGGTAAAGAATTTCTCGCCATAAGCCAAATGATGCTCACCGGAAGATGCCGCCGTAGTAAAAGGAGGCTCGATACCTTCGGGATGACTCATTTCCAACGCGCCATACACTTCATCGGTTGAAATATGATAGAAGCGTTTTCCCTCATATTTTTCCGGAAGACTCTCCCAATACAATTTGGCCGCCTGCAACAAAGAAAGCGTACCCATCACATTGGTGCGGGCAAAAGTAAACGGATCTTTAATGGAACGATCCACATGGCTTTCGGCAGCCAAATGAATGACACCATCCACCTGCTCACGCTGCATCAACGCATAAATAGCATCAAAATCACAAATATCGATGCGTTCAAAACGATAATTCGGCTTATCTTCAATGTCTTTCAAATTGGCCAAATTACCTGCATAAGTCAGTTTATCGACATTGATGATATTATACTCAGGGTATTTGTTTACAAAAAGTCTGACAACATGGGAACCGATAAATCCTGCTCCACCTGTTATGATGATACTACGTTTCATATTTTGTGAATCCTATTAATCAAGATTTGCTTTTCCGGTTTGTTTTACCTCGTCAATTACACGAAGAAGATATTGTCCATATTGATTCTTCAACATGGGCTGCGCCAACTCACGCATACGATTTTCATCAATCCAGCCTTGTCTGAACGCGATTCCTTCCAAACAGCCGACTTTCAAGCCCTGGCGTTTTTCAAGCACCTCAATATAGGTGGAGGCCTCGCTCAACGAATCGTGAGTGCCGGTATCCAACCAAGCAAAACCACGACTCAAGGTCTGCACTTTCAATTCTTTATCGGCGAGGAACTGCTGATTGACAGTCGTAATTTCGTATTCACCACGGGCTGAAGGTTTGATATTCTTGGCTACCTCCACCACCTTGTTGGGATAGAAATAGAGTCCAACCACCGCATAGTTGCTTTTAGGCTCTGCCGGCTTCTCCTCGATGCTCAAACAGTTACCATTGGCATCAAATTCCGCCACACCATATCGCTCGGGATCATTGACCCAATAGCCAAACACCGTGGCTTTCTGCTCTTCATCAGCCGTTCTTACCGCCTCTTTGAGCATTTTGGTAAATCCTGCGCCGTGGAAGATATTGTCACCCAAGACCAGACAAGCTGAATCATCGCCGATAAAATCCGCACCAATCGTAAAAGCCTGTGCAAGACCATCGGGCGAAGGCTGCTCGGCATAGGTAAAATTCACACCATAATCGCTGCCATCTCCCAAAAGACGCTTAAAGCCCGGCAAATCATAAGGCGTACTGATAATCAAGATATCGCGAATTCCGGCCAACATCAGCACGGAAATCGGATAATACACCATAGGTTTGTCATAAATCGGCATCAATTGTTTAGAGATACCTTTTGTGATGGGATATAGGCGGGTACCGCTACCCCCGGCTAAAACAATACCTTTCATATCTAATCAGTTAGTTATCTTGCAAAGATACACATTTTAATATAATATCACATATTTCCCTGCCGTGCTCATCCCAAGAGAATTTTGCTCCGGCTTTATAAGCATTTTCGCCCATCTTATCCCGAAGTTCGTCATCAAGCAGACAAAGCATAGCCTGTGACAAAGAAGCGATCACATCCTCGCGCTTTCTTTCCTCACCTTCCTCCAGACGAGGAATCAAAATGCTATAATCGGAATCAAAATAACGGGTATAACCGGTTGTATCCAGACAAATCAGCGGTTTACCCAACGAAAGACTATCAAATGAAACGGTTACAGCCCCCTCCTTGAGAGAAGCATTGACGACCACATCACTACCACTAATAAATTTGCGATAGGTCTGCATAGGAACACGCCCCGTAAAAGTCAAATCAGATTGAGTCAATCCCAATTGGCGGGCATGCTGCTGAAGTTTGACAGCATCGGGTCCATTTCCCATCACGGTCAGATGCAAGGGTTTGAGTGTCTCACCGGCCACCGTGCGAAGTTGCCATTCGAACTTAGCCTTGGCAAATGCCTCCAAGACCAAATCAAAGCCACGCCAACCCTCCAAACGGCCTACAGTCAAAAAATCCACATGCTCCTTGACCTTCCCGGGCTCCTGCGAGATATAATTTTCCATATTCTCCACCGCCACATCCGTAAAAAGAACAGCCTTGTCACGATAAGCAGCAGGAATACATTGACGCGTAATATCGGTCTTACAAAGAATCAAAGAGGCATTTTTGCAACGCTGCCTAAAACCGAAGCTAAAACGTACCGTACCTACCAAAATCCTACGCACAAACTCCTGTATGCGGGATTTAGCGGAATAGTAGCGTGTATATTGAGAAGGAATGGTCTCCAAGCCACCCACGGGTCCCCAAATAAAATAAGGACACTTCTGGCCGTATGCACTGACTTTCCAAAGGACATTGCCATAGGTCAGGTGATGAAAAATCTCTATCCCCTCCCGCTGCATGGTTTCACGCACCAACTTATTGGAAAATGTCTGCCAGAGGGTATAATACAGATGCACCCCGCGGCGGCCTTTTTTCCACCAACGCGCCCAACGAGGTAGATCAAAATAAAGAAAATGGATATTCCGGGCGCAGGCTGCCAGCTCTGTATCAACGCCGTTACCGCCCTCACAGACAGACTTGCGCCAATTCTCAATAGCCCTGCGATTGCTCTTACGTGTCAGCACCCACAAATCAAAACGACGGCTCATTTCCAAAACCCAGTGCCAACCCACTCCGACTTCACTACCCAAGTCCGGCTCACAGGCATACGCGCTGACAAATATTTTTTTTCTATTTTCCATTCTATTTATAAAGCGCCTCGTAGGCAGCCGCTATATCTTTCCAACAATAATGTTCGCCGGCCAGTTGTGCCAAGCGCTTTCCATCTGAAACAGGTAACTCTGCCGTCGTTTCTTCGCCGGACTCAGACGCTGTTTGATAGGCTTTCAACAAAGCTGCGAGCTCCTCGGCATCCTTGTAATAGGCGGCCTGTCCAAAAGTCGATTCGCGGTTATACGACACATCATAAGCAAAAATAGGCTTTCCAAAAAACATCGCCTCCACCAAAGAGGGATTCGTTCCACCCGCACTATGACCATGTACATACAAAGCCGCATTGCTCCGCAAGGTATAAAGAATATCCAAATCGTAAATCGCTCCTGACAAACGCACGCCGGCTGTATTTTCGTACTCCTGATAGAGTGCCCGTGCCCATTCGCTATGTTCCCAATTACCTATAAAAAGCAAAGGCAGTTTCGTCTGCCCGGAAAAAGCTTTCAAACTGAGGTGACAGTTATTTTCCGGCTCTATACGACATACGGAAATGGCATATTTCCCTTTTTCCAAACCCATAGACTGAAGGATTTCCAACTGTCTTTCCTGACTTACCTCCCTCCACACATGATCTCCCCCGTAGGCAATGGTCTTCAAATCGGAACGCCTTGACGGAGCGGGATAAACTTCCTGCACATAATCGGCAATGGCCTTGTTGTCCGCAATCACTGTATCCGCATAGCGCACGGCCATTTTTTCACTTTTAAGCAAAATCCAACGCGCCCAGCGGCTCCACTTATCCCGTTTATGCTCAAGGCCATCGATATTAATGATAACACGGGTCTTACTACAACGGAAGAAAGGAATCAAAAAGGGAAGAAAAAGGCAGCCGGATACGCCCAACACCAACACGGTATCATAGCCCCACAAGCAGCGCATCAGAGAAAGCAGATCGTAGAACATACTTTGCGCGCCATTGGCATGAAGGGGCACATATTTCAAAATCGCGCCTTTATAGCGAATGTTTTTATCAGAAGAGGCGGAAGAAGGACGCTTTACATCCAAAGAGGAGCAGAAAACCGTATATTCCACCTGCTCGCCGGTGTGCTCCAAAAGGTTTTCCACCAACGATTCAAAACCGCCGTAATTGGCTGGAACGCCACGGGTTCCGATAATGGCAACTTTCTTCTTCATCCTTATATTTGATTCAATATATCCATCCATATTTTCATCTCGCGACTTTCTACACAACGAGGGTCACGACGCAAATAATGCGCACAGATATGGAGCAGATAGAGGCGATACAAATCTTTTTCTTCAGCGGTTCGGATATAACGCTCTATCAACTGCTCCGCAGAAAGTTTCTTCTCAAAAATCCCTGTTTGCAGCCTAAAATGACAACGGTCCAAGCCGACAGGATTGCAAAACGAAGCATATTCCCAATCAAAAACCTCCAACGCTCCGTCTTGAATATACATATTCCACGGGGTAAAATCACCATGATTCAGACAGCAAACTATCTCTCGCCCCTCATACTCGGAGAGCAAGGCGGCAAAACGCTCCTGCAAAAAAGCCGGCGCCACAGGGTAAGCCGCTTGGATATTGTCATAAAGTGTAGTTTGTGAAAAAGGGGCGATGAGGGAAGTTCTCTTTTCAAGTTGCATCAAAAATTCTTCCGTGAGCGCGCTCCAATCATGCAACACACGGCTATTCAAGCCTTTGTTGGTATCTTGTATAAAGACAGTGAATAGCTTTCCGTCTATTTCACATTCCGTCAGCGAGAGGCAAGTCGGAACGTGTTCTACTCCCACGGCTTGGAGATAATCCAAAATCTCTTTTTCCTTTTCAAAAAGTGCCGTTACGGAAGGACGGTCGCTCAATTTGACATAGCCATAAATTTTGGATCCCTGAAACACCTGCATCGTAGCTTTCTGATGCACACAGGGCGTTCCTTCAAACAAAGCAATTGCATACTCCCCTGTCAAATCAAAAGCCTGACGAAGCCGCGCATCCAATTCAGGATAAGGACGAGATACCTGCTCAATATGAAGCAAGCGACGCACAAGAGAAAAGCGCCAAAGAAGAGGTAGAAATCTCTTAAGAAGTTTCCCTTTTATTCCGCCGGGCTGATAGAGATAAAGAGCTGTGCGCATCCCTTTTGTGGGAAGCACCCAGGCCTTTCCGTCGGCGTTGGATATGCGAATAAAACGAGTCAAATTCTTCGGCTATTCTTGCGATGTTGGGCATCAAAAATAAGTTGCAAAATATCGTTGGCCGCCTCTTTCGGCGTACGGTCATTCAAAACCTTTACATATTGCCCTTTCCGGCTCACCTGCTGTACGCCCCTGTGAGCCATCAAGAAATCGATTTTGCCATTGATGGCCTCGATTTCCTCTCGGGTCAATTCTTTTTTACGGGCCAAAATCGTGTCTGCATCCACCGTTAAAAGCACATTATAATCCAACGAGGGAATCAGGACACGACTCCAGGCATAAAGGAATTTAATAGGCAAATAGATGCGGGTGCGACGGCTATCGCAAATAATATCGGTAAAATAGCGGTCAAAAAAGACCAACCAAGTAATGCGGGTCTTACTTTTAACAGCCAGCCAATAACCTAAAATATAATCGACGGAATAATAACAAAGACGCGCCAAGGAACTTAATACGCCTGTCTTTCCCCCTCTGTGAGGGTCGCTGTAATTGTCATCCACCTCTTTTTTCAAACCAGCAGAATGGGCCACGTCGCTGATATTCCCAAAGAGTGTAGGGCGGAAATGATTCAAAGTATGCGCTTTTTCAAAGACCTTTCCCAAACCCTCTATCACCAAATCAATCACGGTGGTTTTTCCCGAACCATCAGGACCGGTAAAACCTACGGTAAAGCCACAATCTGAACACAAATAATTGCGAATTCTCCAATACTCAAAACGCAGGAAACGAGCAAAATTACGAAGCGGAGCGCGGAAAAAAGCGTGAAGAAGCATCTTGCGTGAGGAGCTTTTATCACAGGCCTCCAAACTCTTCACCCCCATCAACTTTTCGACAACAGACAAGACTTGTTCATCTTTTTCCACCGCAGAACGAACCTGGGCGTATTTTTCAGGATAGGCAGCCCCCACCGCCCTGTCATAGAGATATTTATCCAAAAACTCAACGGACGCGGAAGATATTTTTACAGGAACACTTCCCTCCTGCACACGAGCGCCCGCCAAGAGTTGTTCCACATCCAGAAGTCGGATTCCAAAAACCGAGGTATCAAAGAAAAAATCCCACTGCATCACGCCGTCAAGACTGGCTACCACCCAGGTAATCAGACGATCGGAGCGCAAATAGGTAATCAGTTTCCAATTGTTTTTCTCCAACAAGGAAAGCAAGTCTTTTTTGATGGCACGATAATCCTTGCGACGAATGGCAATATCTACATCCCGGCTATGACATTGCTCGGGAAGCCCTGCGCTGTTTCGCAATACGACATAATCTACCCTTTCATTCAAAAAGAGAAAAAAATCACGCATCAAAGTAGACAGACTCATTATTTTACCGACGGATTAGATATATGACTCATATAGAAAGGCCAGAAGACGCCCACCTTCACACAGGTTTGAGGACGGATATAATGAGCAGCAGAGAAATAATCGGTTGATTTCATAGGCCAGCCCATATTCAAGTTTTCAGCCTTGATATACACACAACAACGCTTCCATTGTATATTGATGAAGGCATCCATAATGGGAGTGTCTCCATAACGATGTTCAAACTGATTGTGGAATACACCCAATGCCGGATTGTAAGCCGGCAAGAACCACTGGGTCGTGTACCAGGCATTCACACCGATCTGCATTTCCATCACATTTTTCACAACCGAAAACTGGAAATACCAACGCAGGTTGGCTGACAGATAAGGCAAAGGCAGCACAGATTCATTGGTAGAATACTGCGCGAGCAAACGATTCTCAAAATGGAACTTCCACAGGGTAAAGTCCTTACGCAAATCAATGTTGAACACACTGAAAGCCTCGCCCTGCTGACGGGGAAGAGCATGCTCATCGAAATAGACATAATTTCCCAGCAAGGCGTAGCCCACATTAAGCCACAAATCCCAATGAGGAATCTGCAAGCCACCTGTCAATTTCGTCGTTGAGATTTTGGAGAACTGATTATCCCATTTGAAATGGTTGGAATAAAAATGCTGCATCAGGTAATCCGGTTCTTCCAACGCGGTTTCAAAATGAAACACAAAAGACATCGGGCTTTGACGGGCGCGACGGAAAGGATAAAGATTGAACTGCAGATTGGCGTCAATTTTGAAATCATTTACCTCCGAGCCGGCAAAATTATATTTTCCAAAGGCATTCCATTCAAAGTATTTTTGATAACTGCCTTTCACTCCGGCATAAGCATAAAGAGTATTGCGGGAGATATTCTTGCTACCCACCAAATACATATCAGACGAAGGAAGATAGTAGTTGGTATATTTATCTCCTATTCCCACATCCAACTTGGACACAATGGCATCGCTCTTCCAAGGCTGTAAACGCAGATAAATCTTGTTTTCCAATACGGCCGTACGAAGCGAATCGTCAGTAACTTTGGGATTCAGATAGTTATTGGGATAGAAATTCTTTTCCGCCGTGGTA
This sequence comes from uncultured Bacteroidales bacterium, assembly GCA_904501835.1. GTDB lineage: Bacteria > Bacteroidota > Bacteroidia > Bacteroidales > UBA932 > Cryptobacteroides. Next base: position 25,403 of record CAJGBW010000011.1, on the reverse strand, counting down.
CTGATACGATCCTTATAGCGTTTGCTATAGACACTAAAATCAGATGAATGACCAATAAAGGCGCTGGTGATATCACGATTCAGGCTATCGACCTCTATCTTACGGGTGCTGTCCTTCTTCTCAAAAAAGGACATAGGGAAGCGGTAATTCTGATCCAGGAACACCGTCGTGCGCTTGATTGCATTGGAGGCACTTTGCAGACGCACCGGAATTTCTCGGGAATCTACCGTGGTATCACGAATCCAGTTAATATTCAATTTATCATCGTCATCTATCGCACCGCCATTTTCATTTCGCTCGGCATGGTTGTAGATAAAGCCAGCGTGCATCACATATTTTTTGCCCAAATAATTGAGCCCGACGTGAGCGGTACGGTTGGTCGTCGCCTCTTTCTGCAAATATCCCTTGGCGCTGAGGGTGTAAATACCCAAGGTCAAGTTGAGCGAAGGAGTAAAGTTCTGGCTGACACGAATACCGGCATTCAACTCCTCTTTCTCGCGTCCGTTGAAAAGCGTTCCCGAATACCAGAGTTCCGTATAAGGCGTCTTGGTATTGAACATCGTGAGATTTTCGGGCATATAGGTCCAGGTCAAATAGGGCGAATAGAAAAAGGCGTTTTCGACTTCTTCCCTCTTGAAGAAATTATAATTCTGCGCCGGAGAACCGGACAAGCCCAGATAGGTTGCATTGACATCCTCACGATAGAAACGGAAATCGGGGAAATGATAATTGAAACTCGTATCCTGCGGCGTCAGCTTCACATCATCGAAACGACGGTCCAATTCCCACATTATCAAACGCTTATATTGGAGACTATCCGGCAAAATCCAGGTCTCAAGAATACGAGGCGTGTTATCACGGATGGAATCTCGGATGGCTCTTACGGAATCCTCGTAAGCCTCTTTTGCCTCCAGTCGTGCCAACATTTCGGCATTCTTCTGCTCGTATCGTTTCTCCTTGTCGTACGCCCTTCTTTCTTTCTTCGTCAAACCCCAATACCAGGTATCAAAACGCCAGCGGGCCGCTTCTGCCGAATCGAGTTTCCAAATGGAATCCAAGCGTTCACATTCCAGGGTATCGCCCCAGACCAGCAAACTGTCTTTGGTCGTCCGCAAGGTGGCGGTATCGCGCAAGGCGATGAAATAACGATAACGGAATGTATCTGTATATTGCAGACTATCAGGCACTTTCATCGTGTCAATCGGATAGAGTTGCAAATCCAACTCCTTTTCCAAGGAATCGGCTATATAACTACTGTCTGCAAGCATCAGGGAGTCGATATAGAAACGAAAAGGCGACTTTTCATGCCAGGCCGCACGGAGCGAATGACTGCCGAAAATCTGGCTGAATAGAACCAGAAAAATCGTCACGCCGAGGGTCAAATAAGTCGTTTGCCTTTTCATTGAAATACAATTATCCCTAAAAAGGCGCAATTTACGAATTTTCCGCGACATTCACGATATTTTTCGGCCGCAAATCAAGAACGAATCCGACAACGCTTCAAAATATCCACCTCAATCAATCCATCCGCCTCCAACATGGTTGCCAAGTTCATCAGTTTTACTTCCGGACAAGAGAGTTTTTGTGATAATTCCGACAAATAGATTCCCGGTTCTGAACGGATGGCCAGAAGGAGTTGAGAAGCCAGCGAAAGGTCTGAAGACGGGAGTTTTTCCTCGTAAATGCGTTGTACTTTTTTCTGTTCAGAAACGGGATCGCACGAAGTCGATGACAAAGAAAGCCCCATGGCCGACAAAGTCTGTGCGACATCCCAGATCGGCTCTGCCATTTTCTTTGCTATCAAATAGTTACATCCTTGAGAACAAGGATCGGACACACGCCCCGGTAAGGCATACAATTCGCGTCCATAATCAAAAGCCAGACGAGCCGTTATCATCCCTCCCCCTTTCACTTTTGACTCTATTAAAACCGTATGATGAGACAGACCGGCAATAATGCGGTTTCTTCTGACAAAATTCAGCGCGACGGGACTGGTCTGCAAAGGATAGTCACTCACAAGCGCACAGCCCGGAGTTTCCACCATTTGCTCTGCTTCGCGTTGATGCCGATAAGGATAAACAGCATCTATTCCGCTTGCCATTACGCCCAAGGTCGGCATGCGACATTGCAGTGCTTGTCGATGGGCACAAATATCCACCCCGTACGCCAAACCACTCACAATGACAGGGGGAGGCTCGACTTGCGCCATGGCTTCCAGCAACTGACGGCACATATCCTGACCATAAGGCGTAGCTTTGCGTGTACCCACGACTGCACACAGCACATTAGAGCTTGCAAACAATTCTTCGGGAGAGGAGGAACTTCGGACATAAAGCCCCACAGGCGGGTCTGCAATCTCTTTCAATGCCAGTGGATAAGAAGAGGCGGTATAAGGCAGAAAATAGGCTTGATGATGCGAGAGTTTCACATAATCCTCGTGCGCCATCTGCAAACACTCATCCCCCATTTTCCCCCTGTGTTTACTATAAGGTGGCAACAGGTCATCCCGCGACGAGGGGCTCAAGTCGAACACCGCCGACGCGCTACCGAGATTTTCAATCATGGCGAGAGCAATTCTGGGCTCAAATCCAAAGATTTTACCCAACGCCATCGAACTAACAATTTCTTTTTCCATAGTTATCACGCATACAATTTCTGTCCATTCTTGAACGCAAGTTAGGCGAAAAAATCAAGCATTTTCGGACGGTAGAAAAGAAAAACAAGGGGTAAAGAAAAATTTTTCTTTTTTTTGACCGTTTTTCCGTTTTTATACTAAAAAAATGTCTTTTCCTCTGTAAAATTGAAACATTAGGCGCTGATTTTCGTATACTAAATGATACCCGCCGGATAATCACGGGTTATATACGATATGAAACTGTCACAATTTAACTTTCACCTACCTCAAGAGAAGATTGCTTCAGAACCCACACGTTGGCGTGACGAATGCAAACTGATGGTTCTCCACAAAGACACGGGAGAAATCGAGCACAGACTATTCAAAGATATTCTCGACTATTTCGACAAAGGAGATACTTTTGTTTTCAATGACACCAAAGTATTCCCCGCCAGATTGTACGGAAACAAGGAAAAAACCGGTGCTTGCATCGAAGTAGACTTGCTCCGTGAGCTCAACCAGGAGCAGAGACTCTGGGACGTGATTGTGGACCCCGCCCGTAAAATCCGTATTGGCAACAAATTGTATTTCGGCGAGGACGAAAGTTTGGTTGCCGAGGTGATTGACAACACCACTTCACGAGGAAGAACCTTACGTTTCTTGTATGACGGTCCCTACGAGGAATTCAAACAGGTACTTTATAATATGGGCGAGACCTTTATCCCGACTTGGGTAAAAAAAGAGGTTACCCCCAAAGACGCAGAGGATTATCAGACCATCTATGCCAAGCATGAGGGTGCTGTCCGCGCACCGGCCGCCGGTCTTCATTTCAGCCGTGAGCTTATGAATCGCATGATTCTGAAAGACATCGAGAAGGCATTTATCACCTTGCACATGGGCATCGGTCATTTCAGCAGCGTGGACGTAGAAGACTTGTCCAAACACAAAATGCACTCCGACCGTTTGATTATCACGCCGGAAACTGCTGAAATCATCAACAAAGCCAAAAGAAACGGAAAGAAAGTATTGGCTGTCGGCATCACGACCATTCGCGGTCTGGAAACGTTCTACACAACCAAAGACGAAGTAGAACCTTTTGACGGATGGACCAACAAATTCATCTTCCCTCCCTACCGTTTTGCTATTCCAAACTGCATCGTATCCAATTTCCACACTCCTTGCTCCACCATGCTCATGTCAGTGGCAGCCTTTGGAGGACATGAAAACGTAATGAACGCCTATGAGGTAGCCCTGAAAGAGGATTACCGCTTCGGACCTTACGGCGACGCGATGCTGATTCTCTAATAATTCAGATTAAAAAACTTGATACTCTCCTATCGTCTCGGATGATGGGAGAGTATATTTTTATGCCAGGTGCTGGAATCGATATGGGTATAGATTTCTGTCGTCAGAATGCTCTCGTGTCCCAACATTTCCTGCACCACACGCAAATCAGCACCATTTTCCACCAAGTGAGTGGCAAAACTATGACGCAAGGTGTGAGGCGAAATATCTTTATGGATAGAGGCGAGTAAGGCCTGGTTCTTAATCATATTAAATACAGACACACGGCTCAATGATTTTCCGAAACGATTGTGAAAAATCAAGTCCCCCATTTTGGGGTCCTCCACCTCCGGACGTTGTTTCAGATATTGCTCCAACGCCTCCAATGCCATTTCTCCGATAGGCACCAGCCTTTGCTTATCCCCTTTTCCCACCACACGAATGAAAAAATCTTTGGCAAACACATCAGACAAACGCAAAGAAACAGCCTCTGACACGCGAAGTCCGCAACCATATAACACCTCCAGCAAAGCCCTGTCTCGAAGCCCCATCCACGTAGAGAGATCCACCGAAGCTATCAAAGCCTCCACCTCTTCCAACGACAACACTTGGGGTATATATTTACCCAACTTGGGCATTTCCACCCCGTCACATGGATTTCCTTTTAGAAATTCCTCCGTGACCGCCCAGGTAAAAAAAGAACGTAAGGCACTGAGCAAGCGGGCCTGTGAGCGTTTTGTCAATTCAGAACGATGCTTCAGATAATCCAAGACCTCCTCGCGGGAAAGCTGTGCCAATTGCGCCTCCGCTGAAATCCCTTTTTGCTCCTTCAGATATAAAAAGAAGGCCTCTATATCATGAACATAGGACGATGTCGTATGTTGCGACATCGCCCTTTCTATTTTCAAATAATAACGGTATTGTTCAAGTAAGGACACTACAGCGCCTTGTAATCTTTGCCGTAGCGGAGAGACTGTCCGAGGAAATCTTCCTCATAGCAAACCATGTAATCCACGATTTGCTCTCCTTCATAAACAGGAACAATTTCAGGATTGATAAATCCGCCGTAGGGTTTCAAACCCAAGGCAGCATAACGATCCAAAATCTCCTTGTGCAAAACAGGATCAATCTTCACGCCATAATTTTCCACCAACTCCTTACAAGCCTGATAATCACCTTCAGATTTGATACGCTGTACCTCTGCAAGCAATTGGGCAAAGAGATCGCGAAGCGCCTCAAAATCATTGACCACAAAATAAGTCTTGCCGTCTTTTACCTTTTTCTCGATAACATCGATGGCACGACAGCCCTCCTCATCACAGACATGAGCCGCACCCAAACCTTTCTCGTAGCACCATTGGGCAATCAACTGACGGTTCTGCATGTGAGCCTCCGTATTGGAGCGACCCAATTCCACGCGAGAGAATTGCACCATAAGACCATTACGTATATAATTGGCATACTGTGCTTTATAAGCCTCCATATCGGGCAGAATACCCAACTCTACCATCTTTTCATCAGCAATGTAATACAATCCGAACAGGTCAGCACGTGCCTCCTCCAATGTTGATGAATACTCGCCCAAAGCTCCGGTAGGAGTGGTAGGAAGCAATTGACCGCTTCCATGTCCCAAACACTCATGCAAATCGGTATGGATATCGCCGGTAAGAGTCAAATACTGCTTTGCCAAAGCAATCTCCTGCTCATCATAAGCGAACTCATTCAAAGTACTCTTGGGAGACTCCTCTGCAGCAAGACTATAGGCCTTGGTAATGTTGGAAATCGTTACTGATTTAGAGCCATACTCCTTACGAATCCAATCGGCATTGGGAAGGTTTACACCGATGGGAGTAGAAGGATAGCAATCGCCGCCCAAAGCAGCCGCATTCACCACCGCAGCCGTCACACCTTTCACTTTTTTCTTCTTGAAACGAGAATCGACAGGTGAATTATCCTCAAACCACTGAGCATTGTCAGAAATCATATTGGCACGGGAAGAAGCGGCAAAATCCTTGATTTCCACAATACTTTCCCAAGTGGCTTTGCGTCCGAGAGGATCCTCATAATCCTCCACAAAACCATTGATTAAATCAATTGCACCTTCTTTTTCAGAAACCCAAGCCACATTGAAATCGTCCCAGGTCTTTAAATCGCCGGTTTTATAATAGTCAATCAACAAAGCCAAGTACTCTTTCTGGGCATCATTTTCAGCATATTGTGCCGCTTTTGACAACTCGTCAATAATTTTTTCGATAGCCGGACCATAGACGCTTTCAATATTCCATACCTCCTCATAAATCTTTCCATCTCTCTTCACAATGCGTGTATTCAAACCATAGGAAACAGGCTTAGGGTCGTTTTTACGCGCGATTTTGGCATAATAAGCATCCACTTCCGCACGGGTGATACCACCGTCATAGAAATTGACTGACGAGCCCAAAACCAAATCCTGGGAAGAATCCGTACACCTTCTTTGTTTCAAATAATCAGGATTGTAGATAATGTTAATCAACTCATCCACATTCTCCACACCGGACTCCTTGAAAAGACCGGCCATATAGTCAGAAGAACATCCCGGAAAAAATTTATCCTGGGCATAGTGATGATGGAAACCGTTCGAGAAGAACACGCGTTTGGCGTACACCACGAAAAGGTCCCAATCTGCCCCGCTGCGAGCTCCTTTATAATTCTCAAATACATTTTCCAAGGCATATCGAACAGGAAGTGCATATTTGCAATGCTGGTCCCAGATGATATCGCGTCCCCATTTTGCAGCTTCAGCCAAATGATAGACATACTGTTTCTGCTGAAAACTCAGACTATCCCATCCCTCGATGCGATAACGCATGATTTTGATATCCGCAAATTCATCAATCAGATATTTGAAATCCTGTGTTTTCTGGGCACAACCCACGGCTGTCATTACCATCATTACTGCAATAAAAACTTTGGTTATTTTTCTCATATATCCTATTAAAAATGGTTTCAAGTGGCAAAGTTCGCAAAAAAAGAAAAATTTTCAATAACTTTGTCAGATTATGATGAGAAAAAGATCTTGTTTTTCATTTTTTGCCGGGCTGCTTGCGCTCTGCCTGCTCGCCTCTTGTCAAAAAGAAGTAAGCGGTACAAACGGACAGCCCATCCCCGGAGAAAATCTCATTCTCATTTATGGCTGCGGACACGACAACGGACTTTCTTCGGCCATTGAAGGCAATATCGAACAAATCATGAAAGGCAAACTTCCCTCCGTCAATTCCTCACGGGATATGGTGTTGTATCTGCAACATTCCAATTCCCAAGCGCCCCAGTTGAACCATCTGTATCGCGACATCGATGGCAAGGCCGTCTGCAAGAAAATTCAATTGAACGAGATGCAAGGATGGGACAAAAACAGCGTCTGCATCTCCAGCGACACCCTGCAAAACATCCTTACATACATTTCCAAATACTACAAAGCCCAAAAGAACTATCTGATTTTTTCCTCACACGCAAGTGGATGGGTGCCGGCGGGTACCTTTCTCCCAGACAGTTACACCCCCGTCCCCACCTCAATCGGACAAGACCTGGGCAGCGATTGGCAGAGCGTCTATGAAATGGAATTGAGCAATTTTGCCCAAAAACTGCCTTTTTATTTCGACGCCATCATTATGGATGCCTGCCTGATGGGTGGCATTGAAGTCGCTTATGAATTGAAGGACAAATGCGGCTTGCTGGTTGCGTCTCCCACCGAAATTCTCAGCCGAGGCATGTATTACGAAAGCATGCTCGAACACATTTATGCCGAAGACATCGCCAGTATCGGACGCGACTACATCCAGTATTATCTCAACCGCAGCGGAAGCCAAAGTGCCACCTGCAGCGTCATTGATTGCCGCAAATTGGAGCCGCTTGCCGCCATCTGCAAGGAATTGTTTAACAAATACAGAGAAAACCTCATGCAACTGGTGCCCTCCGAAATCCAGCATTACTACCGCAGCGGCCAGCACTGGTTCTATGATTTGGGACACATTGTTGAAAAAATGGGCGCCAGCGCAGCCGAATTAGAATCTTTCAACAACGCCCTGCTCGCCTGCACCGTGTATCGCGGACACACCCCCTACTTCCTCGAAATTCCCATCGTGCACTTCAGCGGCCTGAGCACCTATCTTCCCAGCGACGGTACGCCCCAAATGGATCTATATTATAAAGGTTTGGCTTGGAATAAAGCAACGAACTATATACAATAGTTTGCGTAATCTCAAAAATTGTTATACCTTTGCAGCCGCTTAAAAGTCACGGACTTTTGGTGCAATGGGGTCTTGCAAAAGACTGAGTAACACATTTTTAATTAAACAAGTAATGAAACACATTGAATTGAACGGTACTATCCGTCAGGCTTCTGGCAAAGCTGCCATCAAAGCCATTCGCAAAGCAGGTCAGGTTCCTTGTAACATCTATGGTCCTGGAATGGAAAACATCCTTTTCAGCGTAAGCGCTAAAGAATTGAAGAATTTGACCCACACTCCCAACGCATACATCGTTGACCTCAAACTTTCTGACGGACAGACCTTGATGGCCGTTCTTCACGAAGCACAGTGGCACCCTGTTACCGATGAGGCTCTTCACGTAGATTTCCTCGCCGTTAACGTTGACAAACCTGTTTCTATCGACGTTCCTATCGTAGTTACCGGACACTCAGAGGGTGTTAAGATGGGTGGTAAACTTTTCGTTTCTGTACGTAAAATCCGCGTAAGCGCTTCCATCGACAAGCTTCCTGATACCATCGAGGTGGATACCACCGCTTTGAAAATCGGACAGCAGATTGTTGCCGGTGACTTGAACGTAGCTGACGTGAACATCGTTTCTCCCAAAGGTACCATCCTTTGCTCTGTTAGAGCTACGAGAGCTTCACAGCAACAGAACGCTCAATAATTGCAATGAAATACCTTGTCGTAGGACTTGGAAACATTGGGCCGGAATACGAAAAGACCCGGCACAATATGGGATTTATGGTATTGGATGCCTGGGCACAGACATCCGATACTTTTTTTACCCCGGACAAATTAGGCAGTATTGCCCAAGTAAGTCACCGTGGCAGAAAAATCACGTTGCTTAAACCTTCCACCTATATGAACCTCAGCGGAAAGGCGGTTCGTTATTGGATGCAGGCTCTGAACATAGACAAAGACCACCTGATGATCATTTCAGACGACCTCAACCTCAACTTCGGCACCATACGCATGAGAAGAAATGGAAGCGACGGAGGACACAACGGGCTAAAAAACATCAACGAACTACTTGGCAGCAGCGATTATGCCCGCGTGCGCCTGGGTATAGGAAATGATTATCAAAGAGGGGGACAGATTGATTTCGTTCTTGGAAAATTGACAGCGGAAGAATGGGAAGAAATGCCTAAAATTTCCGAACAAGTCATCACAGGAATCAAATCATTTGTGTTTGAAGGGATTGATAAAGCGATGAACATCGTCAATGCCAATCAAAAAAGCAAGAAGTAAAAAAATCAAGTTTATTGTAAAAATTTTGTTTTTAATTTGATTTTCACTAACTTGCACAAAATTTAAAACAAACATTAACGTTTAACCCACTAATATTTTTACAAAAATGAATGCGCTTGTAGAAAAAATCAAAGTTGAGATCGAAGAGTTTGTAGCTAACGCTGACGCTCAGGTTGTCAAAGGTAACAAAGCTGCTGGCGGTCGCGCCCGTAAAGCTGCTCTTAACCTTATGAAAGACCTCAAAGAATTCCGCAAAGCTTCTGTTGAATTCGCTAAGAAATAATCAACTCTGATAAAAAAGAAAGGCGGCTGCTTGATTCAAGCGGTCGCCTTTATTTTATACCAAACTCCGCCGTAAAGAGCCCTATTCTGCTCTGAAACGAAGTCCTATCTCATATTGAGAACTCCAAAAATAATAAACAGAATTGGAAATTTTCACCAATTCAAACGGCACCCTATTCATCCGTTCCACCTTGACCGGACTTGTCCATTGCAGATCAGCCTGCACGTTCGCCCCCTCCTTCAACACAGCGCCCTTACAATCCAGAATCAACCAATTGGTAAACGAGTCATCGAACACGCGAAAAAGAGATTGGTCCGTATGAAAGGAATACTGGCAGGTATTTTCATTATAATCAAACAAGGACAAACCGGAACGTTCCATACTGATAGACTCCCCTTTCTGAAACTCCTCGTAGAAATGCGGCGTCTGCGGAGCGCACGCCCCTACAAGGAAACAAAGCCACAGCAATATATAGACTCCGAGCTTTCTCATTTGACCTGCACCATTTTATAGACAGACTGCGTCGTACCATCTGCCTGATTGATAAGAGCCTTTAACAGGCCGGATTTACCGGGAATAAAATAACCACTTGCATCCGTCTGAACTTCCTCCCCCTCAAAATACCATTCTACAGAAGATGTCGAACTGACGTTATATAACTCAAGCGGAAATGCCGAATCCACCTTAAAGGAAGAATCATCATTACGCTTGACAGATTTTAGACAGATAGCCGGATACCCATCCCCGATTTTCTGGGACATCGTCGTAAATTTAACCTCTTTAGAAGGACCGACCACTCCATCCAGCAAACCATAAATCTGCACCGTGTAAAAAGTCTGGGGCGACAAATCACCGATACGACAGGCATATTTACCGGGCTCATAAGGAACGACCGGCAAAACCACATCCTTACCATTCCCTTTACACGATAGAAAAAACTTCGCCTGGCTATCTTTGGGCAAAGTCCAGGTAAGAAGAGCACTTCTTTGCAAAGACAGACAAGTGAGACTATCTGCCAAAGGAGCCACCTGACTTTCAACCAGATTAAAGCAGATTTGAGAATTTTGAAAACGAATATCGGTCAAGGAATAGGGTGAAGCCTCTCCGTTTTGGAACACAAAACGAGACGCATTGGTAAATTCACTCGCCCCTTTCGGAAAAAATACATAGGGTATTTTGGACAAGGATTTGGTAGAATAGGAATAATGCTCGGAGAGAAGCACTTTGGTAGAAACTCTCTCATCTGCCGGCACAATATGCCCACATTGATAATCAGGATTGGCATTAACCTCGTTGTAATGCCATCTTTCGTACGCCGTGAACACCTTGCCATAATTCTCCGACACGCCCATGGGAGTATGTGAAAAATTCATGTGATAAATCAGCAAACCCTTACCATTTATATATTTATCCCAAGACGTATTGTCGCGACACTCAAAAAGAAAAATCTCTCCTTCCTGATTGGTAGGAAGATAATAGGTCTTTCCACCGGCCGACAAAGGGGAAAGTACATGACTACCGGGAGTCAAAAGCTCCGGCTTGCCAAAATAATCCGATAGCACATAACGGTCCATCGCATTGTAATTAGGCGGGGTATTCCCTGAATTGTTATTATCCCCAGCATCCATCAAAGCCGTTGTAAACCAACATCCTGTACCACAATAGCCATTATCAGGAGCATAATCCGTATCATAGTAGTCCATCAAGCCCAACACGTGGCTGAATTCATGGCAAAAAGTACCAATGGAAGCCATCTGCGTCTGGGTTTTGGAGACCTTCTTCAATTCGGAAGTACAAGCATATCTATCCAGCAGCACATTATCAAAATAGTATTCTTTTTTAGCGCCTCCCTTGACATACCAAGTATGGGGCCAAATACTATTGTCGCCACCGCCGGACGCCTCATTCAAACCGGCATAAAAAACAAAGACATTATCGATAATGCCATCGTTGTTATCATCATATTGAGAAAACTCCACATCCTCATCCGCCGCCTGACAAGCATCAATAATCATTTCTTCCGGTCTGACGTCCTCACCATTGGAATTGGCGCCATAATAAGCTTGATTCTTGGGCAGTTCATAAGGACCGTACACATCAAATTGAAAATCCAATTTATCCCCGAATTGAGCCTTAAAATAATCCTTCGCGCATCCGGTCGCCCCAAAACTATTATAGTTTTCCTGGGTCAGAAGATTCACAAAATGGGATTTTTGATAACGAAAAACGGTGTCGCTATAAGAAACCAAGATTACTAACGCTTTCTTTTTATCCGTCACGGCGGACGGACGGGTCATCTGAGCAAAAATACGGCGTTTTTGAGTTCGGAATTGTTGGAGTGAAGCCACATTGACGGACGAAGGTGCCAATGTCCACCCCTTACTTTTTCCCACTTTTAGCCCGGAACTGACTAAATTTCCCTCTTCGTCACATTGAGCATAACACCACCATCCATTTTCATCCTGAATAATGTAGCGGCCGTCCAGGGTTGCCGAAATATGGAAAAAATCATCTCCGACCGTCTTCGCTTCGAAAGAACTTCCATCCGGTTGCGTGTAGATATAACTGTCGGGAGGGGCAGGTATAGCCCAAATCTTGGCAGGCACAAAAGCCAGCAAGAGACTCACAATTAAAGAAATACGGATATGAGAAGCAAAGACACGCACAAGGTTCAGGTAAATCTTCTATGCAAAATTAGCCAAAAATGCATTAAAAACAAAAACAGAGAACGCCGGACTTCACAGCCAGACGTTCTCTTATTTAAGCGTGTACTAAAACCTAAACCAATTATTAGATGCAGGTTTTAGTCGAAATGTTGCAAAGAATTAGAAAGAAAGTGCAATTTGAATGAAATCATCTGCACTCAAAGCAGCACCACCAATCAAACCACCGTCGATATCGGGCTGTGCGAACAATTCTTTTGCGTTAGAGGGCTTGCAGCTACCACCATAAAGAATGGTCATATCGTCAGCCACCTGTGCACCGAATTTGTCAGCAACCACTTTGCGGATATAAGCGTGGATTTCCTGTGCCTGCTCTGCGGTAGCGGTTTTACCGGTACCGATAGCCCATACGGGCTCATAAGCGATCACGATATTCTTCATATCCTCGGCGGTGAAGTTATAAAGAACGCTTTCAGTCTGGGTTTTGCAAACTTCAAAATGTTTGTCAGCCTCACGCTCCTCCAAATTCTCACCTACACAAAGGATTACTTTCAAACCGTTTGCCAACGCAATTTTGGTCTTCTCAACCAACTTAGCATCCGTCTCTCCATAATACTGACGACGCTCTGAGTGGCCGAGCAAAGTATATTCGCAGCCGGCAGACACCAACATATTGGCTGCCACCTCACCGGTGTAAGCACCTTTTTCTTTGTCTGCACAGTTCTCGGCAGAAAGGCTTACAGCTGTACCCTCAAGCACCTGAGCTACAGGATAAAGATGGGTAAAGGGAGTCGCTACGATCAATTTTACATCAGAGGGAACTTCTGCGCTTTTGGCAACAACGGCCTTTGCGAGTTCGATACCTTCGGGAATGGTTGTATTCATTTTCCAGTTTCCCGCTACAATGTTTTTTCTCATAAGTATAGATTTTATAATTAATGACTTTCAAAAGCCCGCAAATATACCCATTTTTTTTGGTTTCGCCGATTAAAATTCACATCTTTGTATCTGTTTTATGAATTAAGAGACAGAGATTGATGAACAATTTTGTAGAAGAGCTCAAATGGAGAGGGATGATACAGGATATCATGCCCGGAACCGAAGAAAAATTGATGGAAGGTCCTCAAGCTGCCTATGTGGGTATTGACCCGACTGCCGACTCATTGCATATCGGACACATGGTCAGCATCATGATACTTAAACATTTCCAGAAATGCGGTCACAAGCCCATCGCGTTGGTGGGTGGTGCCACGGGTATGATTGGAGACCCCTCCATGAAATCCCAGGAAAGAAATCTGTTGGATGAGGCGACCTTGGATCACAATGTAGCCGGTATCAAGGCACAACTTTCTAAATTTTTGGACTTTGACGCCGATGCGCCCAACTGCGCCGAATTGGTAAACAACTACAGTTGGATGAAAGACTATAGTTTCCTGAATTTCATCCGCGATATCGGAAAACACATTACCGTCAATTATATGATGGCAAAAGACTCGGTGAAGAAGCGTCTGTCAAGAGATTCTTCCGAGGGTATGTCATTCACTGAATTCAGCTACCAGTTGTTGCAAGGATACGATTTCCTTTATTTGTTCGAGCACAAGAACTGCGTGCTGCAGATGGGAGGAAGCGACCAATGGGGCAATATCACCACCGGTTCCGAACTCATCCGCAGAATGACTGGTAAAGAGGCGTTTGCCCTCACCTGCCCGCTGATTCGCAAAGCAGACGGCACCAAATTCGGTAAGACCGAGAAAGGCAACATCTGGTTGGACCCTGAAAAGACCTCCCCTTACGAATTTTACCAATTCTGGCTCAACGTCAGCGACGAAGATGCCGATCGCTACATCAAGATTTTCACCATGCTCAGCCGTGAGGAAATCGAAGCAGCCATCGCCAACCATCAGCAGGCACCGGAAAGACGCGAATTGCAGAAATTGCTTGCCCGCGAAATCACCATCATGGTACACGGCGAGGCCGAATACAACAATGCCGTAGCCGCTTCAGAAATTCTCTTTGGCAAAGCCACTTCCGAGACCTTGAAAGCCTTGGATGAAAAAACTTTCCTGGCTGTGTTCGATGGCGTTCCTTCTTTCGATTTGCCCAAAGCAGAGCTTCCCATCAATATTTTGGACTTCCTGGCCGTCAAGACCAACATCCTTCCGTCCAAAGGAGAAGCCCGTAAAATGGTAAGCGGCGGCGGCGTCAGCATCAACAAGGAAAAAGTGAGCGACATTACAGCCAACATTGACGAAAGCCACATCCTGGATGAGAAATATATTCTGGTACAGAAAGGCAAGAAAAACTACTTCTTAATCCACGTGAAATAATGGAAGAGAAAGAAAGCACACGCCAGCGAAAAGTCGCAAGAGAAATTGAAAAAGTGCTCGCTGAAGCCATCCGGGCAAAGGGCATGGCCTTTTTTGGTGGAGCATTGGTCAGTGTCAGTGGCGTCAAGATATCCCCTGATTTGTCTGTAGCCCGTGCCTATTTAAGCGTGTTTCCCTCTGAAAAGACGGACGCCGTCATGGCGACCATAGAGGAAAATGCCAAAGCCTTCCGAGGCGAATTGGGAAGCAAAATGGGTAAACAACTCCGCATTATCCCTGAAATATCTTTCTTTGTGGATAATTCGTTGGATTACGTTGCCCACATCGATCAGCTGCTTAAAAAATGAAATTCCCTCTCTTCATTGCCGGCAGGTATCTTTTTGCCCGAAAATCACACAATGTCATCAACATCATTTCGGCGATAAGTGCTGCCGGGATGGCTATAGGGACAGCCGCCCTCATTATTATATTATCTGTTTACAATGGATTTGACGGTCTGGTCCGCAATTCCATGAATACGTTAGACCCGGATTATTTGATATGCGCCCGGGAAGGCAAAGTCTTCAAGATAGAAGATCACAAGGAAGCCTTTGACAAACTCTATGAGATAGAGGAAATTTCTTCCATCTGCACCCTATTGGAAGAAAGTGTTTTTGTCAATTATGACAACAGACAAGCGGCCGTTCGAGCCATGGGCGTGGATGCCGTTTTTGAAGAAGAAACCCGCTTGCGCGACCACATCCGTTCCGGACAATTCCGTCTGCATCGAGGCGATATTCCCGAGGTGTGTGTAGGGGCCGGTCTTGCCCATAAGTTAGGCTTGAATCCCCGTTTTGTCACGCCCCTTGAAATCTATTATCCCTCACGCACACGCAAGCCGTCAATGGCGAACCCGCTCAATACACTTAACTACGCAAAGGTCTATCCCACAGGAACTTTCTCCGTCAACAACGACATAGACCAACAATATATCGTTCTCCCCATTGAGAAGATGCGCGAATTGTTAGAGTACGAGTCGGAGGTTTCTGCCGTACAAGTCCGTCTCGGATTTTGGGCCGAAAATCAAAACATCGAGAAAAAAATCAGCCAGATTGTGGGAGAGGACTTTATTGTCAAAGACCGTTATCGCCAGAATGAAAATCTCTATAAGATGATGAAATATGAAAAAATCAGTATTTGGCTGATTCTGGTTTTCATCATCATTATTATCGCATTCAACATCTTCGGCAGCCTCTCCATGCTCATTATTGAGAAAAAGAACGACATCCGCACCCTTCAATTTTTAGGTATGCCTCAGCGCTCCGTCCGCAATATCTTTGTCTTGGAAGGCTGGTTGATTTCTCTGTTGGGATTGGGCGTCGGATTGCTGATAGGTATAGGATTCGCCTTACTTCAGCAACAATTCGGCTTCATCAAGATGCCTGGGGCCTTTATGGTCAGCGCCTACCCCATCGTCATCCAGGGAATGGATATCCTTGTCACCGCCCTGTCCGTGGCCGTGGTCGGTTACTTCATCGCCTGGCTGCCCTCGCGTGCCTCTCTTTGACGGCGGGTCAATTCCTTTTGATACTCTCTCGCCAACTTCTGATGCTCGGCAAAAGAAGTCGTAAAGCGATTGGTGCCATCGAAAGCCGGATTGGCGCTAAAATAAAGGTAATTTCCCTCTGCCGGATTCAACACCGCTTCTATGCAAGCCTTGGGAGGCACACAAATCGGTCCCGGAGGTAAACCGGCGTGAAGATAGGTGTTATAGGGAGACTCGGTCTTCAGATGAGACTTCAGCACACGGCGTATGCGATAGTCATATAGGTAGCAAATCGTAGGACAAGCCTGCAACTTCATACGCTTTTTCAAACGATTCAGATACACCCTTGCCACATAGGGATATTCCTCTTTTCGATAGGTTTCCCCGGCCACAATGGAAGCCAAAACAGACACTTGCAAAGGTGTAAGTCCTTGCTTTTGGGCTTTCGCCACCCTCTTTTCATTCCAATAGGCCTCGTACTCTACATAAAAACGTCTGAAAATCTCATAGACGGTTGCATTCCAATACATTTCATAAGTATCGGGCAATATCATACTGAAAACATTGTCCGGGCGGAAACCGAATTGCGCCAAAAATGCTTCATCTTCCAAGGCCTGATAGATTTCAATGGAGTCCACCATCATCTGGGCCGATATTTTGGCAGCCACATCTTCTTTGGTACGCATCAGGCCGGAAAGCACCAGACGACAGGGTTTCTGCCAGCCGCGTTTAATCATGCGTGCCACCTCTATACTGGAATGACCTTTTTTGATTTCATAACGTCCCACGCGGATGCGATGCGCCAAATCCTCTTTACGGAAAGCTCTCTCCAGACTATGCATATTGACACAATGCGTATCGGCACGGAATTTCGCTAAAAGCTGGTCTGCCGTCGTCGTATCAGACACAAAAATCACTACGTCTGAACGGAAATTGGACATTTTATTATCCCGGATATACAAGCCGAACCATACGGAAAAGACAGCGAACAGCAACAAGCCAACGCCGAAAGCCAATTTTATCCATCGGGGATAAGTTCGTTTTTTTCTTCCCATAGTAAGTTGTTTTTAGCGTCTCTATCTGAGTTTCAATACATCTCCCTCTGTCAGGAAATAATTTTCGTTGAGACCATTGCGTTTCATCAGACTGGCCATGGTAATACCATAGCGCTGTGAAATCGCCCAGAGACTTTCATCGGGTGAATTGACGACATACTTATCCAAGCCGCGTGCCGTTGCTTTCCTTTTGGCTTGGACATAGACCACTTCGCCGGGAAGCGGTTCACGCAAGCCGGGCTTCACATCATTGAAACGATATATTTCAGCGCGGAATAAATTGAAATCCTCGGCTATGCTTTCATACGTTTCCCCCTCCTGTGCATAGACAAAAGGGACACGATTCTTGGTATAAATCGGACGTTGTAAGGAGAAGGTAAATTCACCTTGGGCGTCATTCATGATTTCCGCTTCCTCCAATTTCAAAGGTGATTCAGGAATCGACAATTCCTCTCCTTTTCCCTCGCGCTTATCCTCCTTGCGAAGTTTGGCGGCAGATTTTCCCTCGGGTTTCATAGAATCAAAACGCATCAGGTTATAATTCTCAATCAAGCGAATCAACTTGGTGGCATAAGCAGGATCGGTCGCATAACCCGCCTTTTTAAGCCCCGCAGCCCAACTGCGATAGTCCTTGATATCATAATCAAAGAGGAATTTATATCGGTCGCGATAACGGATAAAATCCGAATGGTCACGATAGGACTCTTCGGCGTGTTTGTATTTACGGAAACATTCTCCTTTTTTATCATCGTCATAAAAGACACTTTCCCCTTTCCAATCCCGGTGACATTTGATACCGAAGTGATTGTTACCCTGGGTAGAAAGATAGGAACGCCCTGCATCGGACTCCAAAAGGCCTTGCGCCAAGGTAATACTTGCCGGAATACCGCTACGGTACATTTCTTCAATGGCCGTTTGGGAAAACTGTTGAATATAAGCCTCATGAGGCTTTTGTGCAGAAAGTGACAGACAAAGTGTCAAAAAGAGAAAGAAAAACTTTTTCATTTTCAAATTTCGTAACTTTCTAATTCTTTTGCAAGAACTGTATGAGGAAAAACAGCCTGCGCCTGTGACAAAAAAATCTGATGGTCGGGATATTTGGAAGAAAAATGACCTATCATCAAACGCTCTGCACCGGCCTCCTTGGCACATTGTGCTGCCTGGGAAGCAGTCGCATGGAAACGCATCTGGGCCTTTTCAGCCATTTCTTCAGGATAGGTCGCTTCGTGATAGAGCAGGTTCACTCCTTTCACCCAAGAGGCCAGCTCTGGAAAATAACGGGTATCACTGCAATAAGCATAAGAGCGAGGCTCATAAGGATAATAAGTAAACTCCTCATTGGGCAGATAAAGCTCTTCATCCGTCCCTGATTGAGGACAATACTCATTTTCCATACAAGGCTCTACCAAAGGACCGGCCTTTCGTACAAGGTCCTCTCCGCGCTTAAGGGCAGCAATCTCAGATATACTTAAATGGTAAGTTTCAATTTTATCCTTCTTCACATTGAGTCCCGGCTGCTGCTGGGAAAACAAATAGCCATAACAAGGAACTCTATGTTGCAAAGGAAACGCCTGTACCTTCATATAAGGGCTGTCATAAATGACTTTGACTCCCTCATGCTCCAATGACACAAAATCAATGGAAAAATTCACACCCTCTCCGTAATATGTGCGGATAAAATCCAGCATGGGAGCAAAAGAAGAAGGTGCATAAATCGTCAATGCCTGGGTGCGCCCGAGCATAGACATCGTGGACAAGAGTCCGAAAATGCCGAAGACATGATCCCCGTGAGTATGAGAAAGGAAAATGGCTTCGATTTTCAAAAATGACACGCCTGCTTTACGCAATTGCATCTGGGTAGCTTCCCCACAATCAATCAAAAACAAGCGCCCTTGTACGGACAGTACCTGGGCGCTTGGATATTTATTGGCCATCGGCAAGGCCGAAGCCGTGCCGAGGACCGTTACAGCGAAATTATTCACCTTTCTCAAGTTTCTCCTTCAATGCAGCAAGTGCGTCGATGTCGCCAAGAGTCGTCTTCTCGACATTGGAGTTAATCATCTTCACAGCCTTGTTGGTTGCAGCAGACTCAGAAGCAGCTTTCTCGGCTTTCTTCTCAGGTGAAGCGTAAGTCTTCACGTGTGAGAGAACAACCACTTTGTTCTGTTTCTTCAAGCTTACTACTTTGAAAGCAACGGTCTCACCGGCAGCTGCGGTAGTACCATCTTCTTTCACGAGGTCTTTGGCTGAGCAAGTACCATCGATGCCTTCGAGCTGAACTTTGGCATTGCCTTTCTCGTCAATTGACTCGATAACAGCCTCAATCTGTGCACCTACAGTATATTTAGCCTCGATCTCATCCCAAGGGTTAGGAAGAAGCTGTTTGTGACCCAAAGAAAGTTTGCGGTTAGCCTCGTCGATGTCAAGAATGATAACCTCAATCTTCTCACCTACTTTTACAAGCTCTGAAGGATGGGTAGGTTTGTTCCAAGAAAGGTCGCCGGGACGGAGAAGACCCTCAACACCCTCTTCCAACTCTGCAAATACACCGAAGTTGGTTACATTGCGAACCAAAGCCTCATATTTGGCACCTACAGGGTATTTCTCACGGATAGAATCCCAAGGGTTAGGAGTCAACTGTTTGATACCCAAAGACATCTTCTTCTCATCGCGATCGAGAGTAAGAACCTGAGCCTCAACCTCATCACCTACTTTCAAGAAGTCCTGTGCAATGCGCAAACGAGGTGACCAGCTCATTTCTGAAACGTGGATCAAACCTTCTACGCCGGGCTCAATCTCGATGAATGCACCGTAGTCAGCAATCAAAACAACTTTACCTTTTACTTTGTCACCTACTTTCAAATCGGGATCGAGAGCGGTCCAAGGGTGAGGAGTAAGCTGTTTCAAGCCGAGAGCAATGCGTTTTTTGGTCTCGTCGAAGTTAAGGATAACCACGTTGATCTTCTCATCCAAAGTAACCACTTCTTCAGGATGATTTACGCGGCCCCAAGACAAGTCAGTGATGTGGATCAATCCGTCTACGCCACCAAGGTCAACGAATACGCCGTAGTTGGTGATGTTCTTAACGGTACCCTCAAGAACCTGACCTTTATCCAATTTGCTGATGATTTCGCTCTTCTGAGCTTCGAGTTCAGCCTCGATAAGTGCTTTGTGTGAAACAACCACATTGTGGAACTCAGGATTGATTTTAACAATCTTGAAGTCCATGGTTGTATCTACAAACTGGTCGTAGTCGCGGATAGGTTTCACGTCAATCTGGCTACCAGGCAAGAAGGCCTCGATACCAAATACATCCACGATCATACCACCTTTCGTGCGGGTCTTAACGTATCCTTTAACGATTTCGTCTTTGTTGAATGCGTCATTAACCATATCCCAAGAACGAAGCTGACGGGCTTTCTTGTGAGAAAGAATCAACTGACCTTTCTTGTCCTCAGTGCTTTCTACAAACACCTCTACTTTGTCACCAACGGCCAACTCAGGGTTGTAACGAAACTCAGGAGCCATAATGACACCCTCGCTCTTGTAGCCGATGTTCACAACAATCTCTCTTTTAGAGATAGCCGAAACAACACCTTCTACCACTTCGCCGGCATTGATGTTAGAAAGAGTCTGGGCGTACTGTGCCTCTACAGCGCTGCGGTCGCCACCATAGACATCTTCGTTCTCGAAGGCATCCCAATCAAACTCCTCAGGAGCGACTGATTTGTTGGAAATCACCTTCGCGGGTTCTTCTACTGCGGGTGTGGCCTCTACTACAGGAGCCTCCTCGACATTTGTTTTCATTTCTTCCATAATTTTTCAAAATAAATTAGTGGGTTTAACATTATCTCTGTGCTTTGCTCACCTGCAACAAGTGACGCTAAAAGCGCGCAAAGATAAGAAAAATTTTTCAGTTTCAACACCTTAACTTCGTTATTTTGCTTATTACAAAACATTTCCTACTTTTGTATGATTTTTTATTGCGACCATTATGCACATTGCGATTGCGGGGAACATAGGTAGTGGAAAAACAACCTTGACAAAGATGCTGGCTGCTCATTACGGCTGGGTTCCCAAGTTTGAATCTGTGGATTACAACCCCTACCTCACCGACTTCTATAACGATATGGAACGTTGGTCTTTCAACATTCAGATTTACTTCCTCAACAAGCGTTTCAAGGATGTATTGGATATTTCCCAAAGCAGCGATTTCATTGTACAGGACCGCACTATTTTTGAGGACGCCCGTATTTTCGCCCCCAACCTGCACGAAATGGGACTGATGAGCAGTCGAGATTTTGAATGTTACGGCGAACTGTTCGACCAAATGATGAGTCTGGTAAAAGCGCCCGATTTGCTCATTTACCTCCGCTCCTCCATCCCCAACCTGATTGCACAGATTCAAAAACGGGGACGCGAATTTGAAAAAAACATACGTATCGACTATCTGAAAGGACTCAACCAGCGTTATGAAGAATGGATTGAAAGCTACCCCGACCGTCTTCTCGTCATCGATGTAGATGAATGCCGTTTTGAAGACAAAGCGGAGGATTTCGCCCGCTTATGCGCCCAGATAGAAGAAAATATTAAAACCAGATAACAACTATGGACAACAAAAAAATTACGATTATCGACTTTTTCGAGCAATGTGTGGATAAGTATGCCGATAATGTATTCCTAAAGGAGAAAAATTCCGGAACCTGGACAGAAACAACATATAAAAGAACGCAACAAGAAGCCCGTAAAATCGGAGCCGGACTCATTTCAATCGGAGTTGAAAAAGGCGACAAAATCGTCATGTTTTCCGAGGGAAGAAATTTATGGATTCTGTCTGAATTGGGAATGTTCTATGCAGGCGCCGTGAATGTCCCCATTTCTTTTAAAATTGAAGAAGCGGAAGATTTGATTTTTAAAATCAATCACTCGGAATCCCGCTATATCATTGTATCGAAAAACCAGCTGCATAAAATACGCCCCCTGAAAGATCGCATTCCCAACATCAAGAAAATCATTGTCATGGACCATGATATTCCTTTGGAGGAGGATGAAATGCCGATATCACACCTGACGGCATTGGGCGATATGTATTTAAGCAAAAAGCCGGACGCTTTGAAAGAGCGATGGAGCAGCATCACTCCGTCTGACTACGCGACCATCAGCTACACCTCCGGTACGACCGCAGACCCCAAAGGCGTGCTGCTGACCCACAACAATTATGTGGTTGACACCATCAGCACTCGCAATTCCGTCATCTTTGATAGCACGGATACCATGCTGATAATCTTGCCTTTGGATCACTGTTTCGCCCACGTTGCCGGTATGTATCTGGTGATGTCCCGAGGCGCGTCCCTGGCGACGGTCCCTTTTGGAAAATCCCCTCGCGAGATGCTGCGTAACATCCCGGCCACCATCAAAGAAATCAGACCTCACGTCATGCTCGTGGTGCCCGCCCTGCTGAAGAATTTCAAAAAAAGCATTGAGGCATCCCTCAAAGAAAAAAGCGACGCAGCACGCTGGTTTATCCACTATGCCTTCCAATTTGCCGCCCTATATAATAAGGACTGGTACAACCGCGGTGGATTCCTCAAATGCTGGATGCGTCCCTTCCTTTTCCTGCACGACCGCATTCTCTTTAAGAAATTGAGACTCAAAGCATTCGGAGGACGCATGAAATATTTTATCGGAGGAGCCGCTATGTTTGATGTGGACATGCAGCGCTTCTTTGGCGCGATGGGTATCCCGGTTTATCAAGGCTATGGTTTGTCCGAAGCCACCCCGGTTGTCTCCACCAACAACGCACGACAGAATATCCAAGGCTCTTGCGGTCATATTCTGGACTGTATGGAAGTAAAAATCTGCGACAGCGAAGGGGCCAGCCTGCCCGTCGGAGAGATTGGTGAAATCGTTGTCAAGGGCGAAAATGTGATGGCAGGATATTGGAAAAATCCCAGCGCCACCGAGAAAGTCATTGATAAAGAAGGTTGGCTGCATACCGGCGACATGGGATACCAATGGCCCGGCGACCCCGGCGTCATTTACGTACTGGGCCGCTTCAAATCCTTGCTCATCAGTGAAGATGGAGAAAAATTCTCCCCCGAATTGATTGAAGAGACCTTGGTGGGAAAATCTCCTTATATCGAATCAGCTTTGATGTTCAACAACCAAAAGCCCTACACCATTGCATTGATTGTACCGGAGAAAAAGGCGTTGACTGACTATGTCAAAACCCACTACCCCAAATTAGATCCCAACGGTGACGAGGCGAAAATCAAAATGCTCGAAAAGATACAGAGTGAAGTTGATATGTTCCGAAAAGGACGCTCCGAAGAGGGATTGTTTCCTCAAAAATGGTTGCCCGCAGCCATCTGCATCCTGCCGGAAGGCTTCACCGAGCAAAATGGTATGCTGAACACCACCTCCAAAGTGGTGAGAGGCAAGGTTGAAAAAGCGTATGAAGAAAAGATGAATTACGCCTACACCGTAGAAGGGAAGAATATTGTCAATGCAATGAATCTCAGCTCTTTATAGAGACTTGCCGTAAACACGTCTTCTTTTGTGCTGGACGTGGGTAAAGTAAGTCCAGAGATTCTGCACATCTATATTATGCTCCCACTCGGGATTGGACTCCGCTATCTTGAATCCCTTTTTCTTCAGTTTCGGGAACAAATCACTGACGATAAGAGCCGGGAGACCTTGTTTTTGCAAGTCTTTGCGAACGGCTATAATCAACATATCCACCACCTCAACGTCTTTGCTCTTCAAAGCACGACGGATGTGCCACCAGCCACGAGGCAGAAGATAGCCCTTGGACTGCTGCAAAGCCTTGCTCAAACTTGGAATCATCAAGCCAAAACCTGCGATTTCGCCCACATCATCCACAATGAATGAGGCTAAATCCAAATTGGTATGATTGACATAATAATCCACATACTGTTTGATTTGTCCTTCTGACAAACGGGAGAAACCGTATAATTCGGAATAGGTATTATTAATCAGATTGAAAAGTTTGTGTCCGACATTGAATCGCTTGATTTCGCGACGCGTATAATGACGGGAAGTCAAATGATGCTTTTCCATCAAGAGTTTGGACATGCGATCGTAACGCTCGGGGAGTTCATCCGGCAACTCTATCTTATATTCCACCCAATCACTTTGCTTGGTAAAGCCCAAAGCCTCCAAATGCTCCTTATAATAAGGATGGTTGTAAATCGTCGCCGCAGTACCCAGCTGGTCAAAGCCCTCTACCAACATACCTTCGGGGTCAAAATCGGTAAAGCCCATCGGACCTTCAATAAAATCACAACCGCGTTCACGTCCCCAATCAGCGACAGTGGAAATCAAGGCAGAAGACACCTCGGGATCATCAATAAAATCAATCCAGCCAAAACGCACGCTGTTTCGCTGCCATGCTTCAATGGCGCGGGGATTATAAATGGCAGCTACGCGACCGACCACTTTGCCATCTTTGAGCGCGAGGAAATAATCGGCATCACAAAACTCAAAGGAAGCATTGATGTCTTTATCCAGCGCGTGCATCTGCTTCACAACCAAAGTCGGGACGTAGTAGGGATTGCCTTTATAAAGTTCGTTGGGAAATTCCGCAAAACGCTTCAAACCAGCTCTATTGCAAATTCTTTCAATGGTAATCATGGCGGTTACTATAAAAATAAAAGTGTCGCGCTCTTATGAACGCGACACAAATATAAGCAATTTGAAATAAATTTATTCTTTCGTCAAAAATTATTTCATGATAACTCTTGCCATTTCGCAAACTTTGTTGGAGTAACCCCACTCGTTGTCATACCAAGAAACAACTTTAGCGAAGTTGCTGTCGAGGCTGATACCAGCTTTTGCGTCGTAGATAGAGGTGTTAGAGCAGCCACGGAAGTCAGTTGAAACAACTGCATCCTCAGTGTAGCCAAGGATACCTTTGAGCTCGCCGTTAGCAGCCTCTTTCATAGCAGCGTTGATTTCTGCCATGGTAGCCTCTTTCTCAAGAACTACAGTAAGGTCAACAACAGAAACGTCTGAAGTAGGTACGCGGAAAGCCATACCAGTAAGTTTGCCGTTGAGAACAGGAAGAACTTTACCTACAGCCTTAGCAGCACCGGTAGATGAAGGGATGATGTTCTCGAGGATACCACGACCACCTCT
>CAJGBW010000010.1 GCA_904501835.1 uncultured Bacteroidales bacterium | reverse complement strand
TGTCCGTTTACTCCTCCCAGGGGCTGATGAATCATCACGCGGGAATGAGTCAAGGCGGAACGCTTTCCGGGAGCACCGGCACAAAGCAAGACAGCACCCATAGAGGCGGCCATACCTGTACAAATCGTTGCCACCGCGGGGTCTATCAACTGCATCGTATCATAAATCCCCAAACCGGCGGACACGCTGCCGCCGGGGGTATTCAGATACAAGGAAATATCTGCTGCAGAATCCGTTGATTGCAAATAAAGCAACTGGGCTTGGATGATATTTGCCACATCATCATTAATCGGACAACCGAGAAAAATAATCCTATCCATCATCAGACGACTGAATACATCCATGCTGACCGCATTGAGTTTCCTTTCCTCAATAATGGAGGGGTTGATATAGGCATTCACAACCGAGCGATAATCGTGCATCGTCAGCGACGACACACCCATCTGGCTTCTGGCAAACAGATCAAAATCCTTCATGATGTTTTGATTGAAATTTTACTTCAATTCAGCGAATTTCTCGCGGGTAATCTTTTTGTCTTTCAAACTTACAACCGCTTTTACCGCATCGATGGTTTTCTGGGTATAAACCTGCTCCTCGATACGACGACCCTCTTTCTCCTGAGCCAAAATGCTCTTGGCAAACTGCTCAATCTGCTCATCGGGTACATTGTTCAAGCCGTACATAGCATACTGATAAGCGGCGAAACCTTTGGCAGAAGCCAAGATATCATCCTCTGTAACAGTCACTTTGTAAGTTTCCATCAAGCTATCGCGAATAAGTTGCCATTTGAAATCTTCGATGAACAAAGGCCACTCTTTTTCAATTTCCTCTTTGGTAAATTTACCATCGTTGGCTACATACACCCAACGTTTCAAGAACTCCTCGGGCAATACGAGAGCGGCTTTCTCCACGAGATAATCTTTCAAATCTTTCTCCAGACGATAGTCAGCTTCGCTCTTGTACTCTGCTACGAGACGCTCCTCGATTTTAGCATCGAACTCCTCAGCGTTGTGTACCTGATCCTCACCGAAAATCTTGTCGTAGCTCTGCTGATTCATCTTGGCAGGAACGAAAGTCTTCACGGTTTTCACCGTCATCTTCCATACAGGCTCCATGGCGGCCAATTCTTCTTTGGTACATTTGAGCATAGAAGCGCGGTCGGTCTCACTGGCAAAAGCCTTGGTTACATCCACATCCAAAGTATCGCCGGATTTAAGACCTACAAACAAAGGTTTCTGCTCGGCAGTCACATTGCGAAGAGCCACATAAGCATCATTTACGGAAGTCTCGCCATTGACAAAATCCACAATGATAAAATCATCCTCTTTGGCAGCCTTTCCGTCAGCCAACTCGCCGAACTGTTTAAGAGTCGTTTCCTTCAAATTCTTCTTAGCCTCTGCACTTACGCTGATTTTGTAATAAGGAAGAGAGTCTTTTTCAGACAATTCCAATTTCACTTCAGGTTTAAGGGCATAGTCGAAAACAAAGGTAAAGTTCTCGCCATTCCAGTCTGTCTGCTGGTTCTCCTCGGGAAGGGGTTCACCAATCAATTTAAGATCATTCTCTTTGATATAAGAATTCAAAGAGTCTGAGATACAATCATTTACACAATCAACCAATACTCTTTCACCATAGAGGCGCTCAATCAATGAGGCAGGAGCCATACCTTTACGGAAACCTTTCAATTCGGCATCACGACGGCATTTTGCCAACATTTTTCTTTTCTTTTCTGCATAGTCCTCTTTTACAAGTTCAAGAGTAAGCTTGTAGTTGAGATCATCAATTTTTTTGTTTTGGATTTTCATAATTCAATATTTTAATTTTTGATTTTCGGATATATAACTCTTGCATGGTGCGATTGACGCAAATAGTCACAGATTTCCTCTTTGACAATACGCAACTGCATCAGCGACAGTTCAGATTCAGTAAATTGGCCCTCACTGATTTTTCCATCCACGATGGAATCCACCAGCGAGCGGATATTCTCGTCAGTAAATTTACGCAAAGTGCGGGAAGCCGCCTCGACAGAGTCGCAAATCATCACCAAAGTCTCCTCCACGCTGTGAGGCTTGGGACCCGGATAGCTAAACTCACCTTTCAAGACTGCATCGCCGCCATTTTCAATATACTTTCCATAAAAATAACCCACTGTAGAGGTACCGTGATGGGTCTGGATAAAATTAATCAAAACTTTCGGAAGACCGTATTTCTCGGCAATCGTCACCCCTTCCGTGACATGGCGAATGATTTCCTTGGCACTTTCCTCAAAAGGCAGTCCCTTGTGATAATCTTCATTTCCTGCCATCTGGTTTTCCACAAAACAAGGGGGATTCTGTATTTTACCCACATCGTGATAGAGGGCGCCGGCACGCGTAAGGGAAACATCGGCACCAATCGCACGAGCGGCCATTTCCGCCATGTTCATCACCTGTAAAGAATGTTGATAAGTACCCGCCGCCTGATGTGCCAACAACTGAAG
Source organism: uncultured Bacteroidales bacterium (assembly GCA_904501835.1). Classification (GTDB taxonomy): domain Bacteria; phylum Bacteroidota; class Bacteroidia; order Bacteroidales; family UBA932; genus Cryptobacteroides. The sequence goes on along the minus strand of CAJGBW010000010.1, from coordinate 33,569 downwards.
CAGAGGGGCATTGGTATCACACAAGTCGTCCAAGCGATTGCTGGAAACGAGCAGGAAAATTCTTTCGAAAAGGAAAATCAATGGATAGGCGGCAACAGCAAGCACAGAACCGAGAAGGAGACGGGCCAGATTGCTGTATTCGTAATTCAATGTGCCATCGCTGACCAAATGGATAGCCATATAGACAATCGCTGCCACCAAGAAAGTACAAATGGCATTCAGGAATTGACGCCACCCCTTTGACATATAAGCAAAAGAGAAGATATTGAAAATTCCGGCCGTCGCCCATATCAAAAAGAGCTCCACCCCGTTATGTACAAAGAACAAGGGGAAGAGGGAAATGAGATAAACCGGAAGCACGACGCGTTTACGGAAAAAGGCCATCAAAAACTGCGCAGCAAGGGAAAAAGGCACGGAGTACAACCATTGCGGGTGCCCGGCCATATTGACTGAAAACAGGCAGACATTGACGAGCAGAAAGGTAGTCAGCAAATAAAGATAGCGGTTGGGGCTGTCAAAGATATCGGCATTGGTGTATAAAATCACAAAGAAGAGCAAGAACACCAATATCAAGGCTACCAGGCTATTTCCTATCCACAAGAAAACAGGATTGCCCTCGTAGCCATAATTATCATTGAATTCCGCCTGATAGCTATCCAGGATTTTCTGACTTTCAGCCGTGATAATTTCACCGGGCGACACAATCCTGTCTCCACTGTATATCACACCGGAAGTCGTGGCTATGTTATCCAACGCACGCTGCAATTCAGCCTGACTGCGCTGCAAATCATAATGCAGATTGGGAATCAGGTAGCGGTCCAAAGAGGCAGCCGCATAAAGAGAATCCGCCTCCAGACCAAATTGGCTGACAAGTTGAGCGCGGAGCATACGGCGGGCTGAAGTAAAACCATACACTTCGGAGGCCGGTTTTTTCACATCTTTTCCGCGATCCTGCACAACTACCACCGACACCTTTCTATCCAAACTATCACAAAGACCTTTGGCATAAATGGACTTCAAAGCAGACTTCACCACTTGGGATAAAGCAGCCGGCTGCAAAGAAGAAACCGCACGCAAAACCGCCTCTTTAGACTGGTCATCTCTTTGATAATAAGGAATTTGCGAATCGATTACCTGTTGCTTGTCCGCCTCGATTTCGGCGGCACTTTTTTGCACAGGAAAATCAAAACGGGTCACCAGTTCATCATACATCCAAGGTGAACCCTTTTTATAATCATAGCGAAAATTTCCTGCTCTCGGCATCATCAAGAGCAGGATAACAAAAAGGAGAACCAGAGGTAGATAAACCCTTATATGTTTAGGAAATCTGATTCTCTCCATTACTTTTAAGCATCGATATTGGCATAGTGAGCATTCTGCTCGATGAATTCACGGCGAGGCGGAACATCATCACCCATCAACATAGAGAAGGTTCTTTCAGCCTCGGCGGCGTTTTCAATCGTCACCTGACGCAACAAACGAGTATCGGGGTTCATGGTAGTATCCCAAAGCTGCTCGTCTGACATCTCACCCAAACCTTTGTAACGCTGAACAGATGCGCCTTCACCCATCTCCATAAGGGCGTTCTTACGTTCATCCTCCGTCCAGCAATATACAAGCTTCTTACCTCGTTTCACACGATAGAGAGGAGGAGTGGCGAGATAAACGTGTCCCTCACGAATCAAATCTATCATATAGCGGAAGAAGAAAGTCAAAATCAAGGTGTCGATGTGGCTACCATCGACATCGGCATCCGTCATCACCACAACTTTATCATAGCGCAAACGACTGAGGTTCAAAGCCTTGGGATTTTCCTCCGTACCTACCGTCACGCCCAAAGCGGTATAGATATTGCGAATCTCTTCACTCTCGAACACACGATGCTCCAAGGCTTTTTCCACATTGAGAATCTTACCTCTCAAAGGCAGAATGGCCTGGAAACGGCTGTTACGACCGCTTACGGCCGTACCACCTGCGGAGTCTCCCTCGACCAAGAAAATCTCGCACAACTTGGGATCCTTTTCAGAACAGTCTGACAATTTACCGGGAAGTCCACCACCGGACATCACCGTCTTACGGGTAGCCTCACGGGCTTTACGCGCTGCCTGACGAGCATTGGCTGCCAGAATTACTTTCTCAACCAACATCTTGGCCTGGGTAGGATGCTCTTCCAGGTAGCTTTCCAATGCGCTATTAATGGCGCTCATCACCGCACCACGCACCTCGCTGTTACCCAATTTGGTCTTGGTCTGTCCTTCAAACTGCGGCTCTGCCACTTTGACAGAAACAACCGCCGTCAAACCTTCGCGGAAGTCTTCAGGAGACAACTCTCCTTTGAATTTCGCCAACAAATTGTTCTTCTCGGCATAACTCTTCAAAGAACCGGACAAACCTCTCTTAAATCCATCCAAGTGCGTACCACCCTCGATGGTGTTGATATTATTTACATAAGAATAAATCTTCTCCGAATATCCGGTATTATACTGAAGCGCAATCTCAATGGGAATCACTTTGGTCGTTTCCAAACAAATCGGCTCCTCAATAAGGCTCTCTGCGCCACCATCCAGATACTGAACAAACTCTTTTAGACCTTCTTTGGAATAGAAAACCTCCTGACGATACTCTTCTACTTCCTGACCATCTTCGCCCATGGTGGCGATTTTCTTGCGATAATCGGTCAAAGTAAGACGAATGCCCTTATTCAGGTAGGCAAGTTCGCGCAAACGAGCCGCCAAGGTGCTGTAATTATACTCCGAAACGGTAAAAATCTCGGGATCGGGATGAAACTCGATGGTCGTACCGGTATCATCCGCATCGCCCACAATCTCCACAGGACCAAGGGGTTTACCTTGGGAATAGTGCTGCACGAACACCTTACCCTCGCGATGAATTTCGGCACGCAAACTATCAGAAAGAGCATTCACACAGGACACACCCACACCGTGAAGACCACCGGACACTTTATAACTATCCTTACTAAACTTACCACCGGCATGAAGAACGGTCAATACTACCTCCAAAGCAGAACGGTGCTCCTTGGGATGCTCTCCCGTAGGAATACCACGACCATTATCCGTCACGCGGATGGAATTACCTTCAAGAATAGAAACCTGAATATCACTACAATATCCAGCCAATGCCTCGTCGATACTGTTATCCACCACCTCATACACCAAATGATGAAGTCCCCTCTCGGAAATATCACCAATATACATGGAAGGTCTTTTTCGTACCGCTTCAAGGCCCTCAAGCACCTGAATACTGCCGGCAGAATATTGATTGTTTGTTTCGTTTACGCTCATATTTTTACTTTATTTCAAAACGTACAAATTTACAAAATTTTATCGAATATTCAAAGTGAAACCTACGCTAAATTCTGCACCCTTTTGTGCATAAAAAAGATTCCTTTGAATTTCCTGGAACAAGAGATTATCCACATGCAACCACACGGTCCACAGATTGGACAATTTATACCGCGCATCCAGCCCCACATTATAGAAAGGCTTGATTTTACATATCCTATCCACCGCCGGGGATGAAAGTTTATACATTGCCTGACGACCACCCTGTGCCTCCAGACTGATTCCCGCAAAAATGCGGCGTTTCCAATTATACATCAAACGCACATCCACCAAAAAGGGAGGCAAAGAAAAAATGGCACGCACATCCCTCTCCAAGTGATAGGTTCCCTGATATTTTGCCCTCGCCTGCGCATCAAAGGACTCCGACTTATAAGACAAGCCTACGCCGGCATAAAAGCTCTGATAAGAAGTAAACGCCAATCCGGGAAGAGGCGGCTCGGTATGAGAGCTCGGCATCTTCAAACATTCCATGGGCGCATTGCCATAAAAGACATAACCCAACTTCAATTCGTAAGTAAACCGAGAAGATATTCTACCATCTACCCCCAAAGAAAAATTAGCGTTTTCTATGGTATTATCCAACAACGATTGATCCGACTGACGATAGCCATAGTAAAAATGAGGATTGAGGGCCAGCAAATCGTCATAGGTATTCATCTTCATACCCCCTTTTGCCTTGAAATAGAAAATCGCCCACTCCCTCCAAGGGTTATAGGTAATCGTCACATCGGGATAAACAATCTGGGATGCCTTGGTAAAATTCTCCGAGCCTTTACCAGGCGCCACATAAGCCAGATTAGCTCCGAGATCCACTTTGAATTTCTCATACTGCAACAGATAGTGCGGCGTCACACTGAAATATTGTGCATTGGTATTCAGATATGCAGGCGACGAAGATACTTGATTTCCAAGCATATAGAGCTGCAAATCAAAATCCATATAGAAGCCGTGATGTGACACAAACATATCACCCACACCACCATAAACCTTCACTTTCCCCATTTGCAGATACTCAAGAGGCTTATCCTCGCCCATAAAGAAATTATCACGGGAATAGAAAGCATCCAAACCTACACGATAAAAAAGCTCACCTTGCTTGACCGGATTGGAATGATACTCCAAAGAAGCCTGCGCTTTGTTATAGCCACGGTTGAAGATATTATCAAAATGCTTATAGACTTGTTTGGAATAATCGATTTGATTCTCGGCCCCATTTCCATTATGAATCCCCTCGTAGGAAGCATCCCAGGACAAATACGAACGCTTCATATCATAACGTCCTTTCATACCCGCACGGGTAAGGCTTTCAAAAGCACCCTTGGAAAACGCAACCGACTGCACGTGCGAGTCACTGCCATCCAACGCATTGCTATGTGTCAGCGTAGCAGCATATTGTCCCAAATAGGAACGATGATGCGCATACACGGACAAATTCAGACTACTATCCTTCAAAACAGGCTCCCAATAGGCATCTACACGCGGGTGCAGGGTATAACCCAGAGAAGCATTCAAAAGGAATTGATTGCGATAGAGCGGTTGTTTACGAGGGCGCAAATCCAACAGATAGGGCTGAAACTCGTAAGAACCTTGATACGGCTTATCAAAGACCGAATAATCAAAATGCGTATCGAAATCCGCAATACTATCAGGCAGAAAAACCTGCTCTTTGGGCACATCTTCCGAAGACACCTGAGCCTTATATTCTCCCGTAACCTTTACGGTAGGATCCAATCCCTGTCCCGCTAGCGCTACAGGAAAGAGAAAAATCAAAACAAAAAGTAATTTCTTCATCCTTACTGCTTTTTAGAGGCCAATTTTTCCAATCTCTCCCTGACCGCATCCTGAATATCATCCGAAGGGTCGCTGCTACAATAAGTATCTCTTACCCACTCCAAATTCTCTTTGGCAGACGTCAAATCACCACGCTCCACATACGCATCACACAAAAGAAGAATGGATTTCGCCAAATAATACACGTGAGTAGTCCCGGAATCCGAGAAATCGGCCGTCATATCCAAGACCATATCATAATCTGCCCGATCAAAGGCATCCTGTATGAGCATATAAACACTCTCCGCTCCTTTTGCCGTCTTGGGTTTCATAGCCAACTGTTTGAAGAGCACCATAGACTCATCACGACGGCTGAGCATCAAAAGGGATTTCGCTTTGATATAACGGGCATCCTCCTGAAGTGCCGCCTCTGCTTTTTGAGAAATCAAGACATCGGAGGCCGAAATAGCCTCTTCATAACGCTTTGCCCAATAAGCCGCGTACATCAACCCCTCGCGAGCTGCTTTTTTATTTTCATCAAACTTCGCCGTTGCCATCAACACGCGATACGAACAATACGCATCGTCATATTTCTGCATCGCATAGGAAAGTTTGGCGAAATTCAGAATAGAAATCTCCAAGAAACTGGTATCGGAAGATTCCACCACAGAAGAGTAGTAATCGCGCGCCAACTCCTTCTCGCCACGGTTTTTATAGGATTCAGCCATATAGAAATCCGCTTTGGCATTCAAAACCGACTCGGGATAAGTTTGTTTGAATTCAGACAGGGAAACAATCGACCTCTCCCAATTTCCAGCCAAGAAAATCTGCTCGGCTGCATTGAACACGATACGCTCCTTTTCCTCTTCCGTCTTGCTATCTCCCCTTCCTATCTGCTCTAAATAAGCCAGATAAACAGCCGGCTCGCCCAACTCCTGATACACACCCTCCAAGGCTACGACCGCATCATTGGCCGACTCGGAAACAGGCATGGTTTCCACCACCTTCTTGTAATAAACAAGCGCCGAATCCAAATTTCCCTCATTGCGAGAAAGCATACCCAAAGCCAACAATGCTTTGGCGACATAGTTGCTATCCTTGGCTTTTTCCACCAAAGTCTTGAAAGTTTCTTTGGCTCCATTGACACGGTCCGCATCCACATAGGCGCGACCGAGTTCATACATAGCCTCGCTATAATAAGGAGCCTCCTCGGAAGCCTCCTTTACCTGCTGCAAAGTCGTGATGCGACCGTTTTTATCTGCCAACAAGCCATAACAAAGTCCCGCCTGATAATAGGGATAGATATCGTTGGAATCCGCATACGCTGAAAAAGCATCCGTGTAATGCGCCAATGCCGTCGCATAATCCGCACACAAGAAAGAACAGTCTCCACGACGTACAATGGCATTTTTACGATAAGGCACCTGATTATTTCGTGCATAACGGGAGAACCAACGGTCCGCCATTTCGTAATTACCCTCTTTGAAATAGCAGTAGGCCAGGCAATACTCAATCATAGGTTGGTAATCCGTACCATTGAGCGCTGACATGTTGTAAAGGTCGGTGTAAATTTTACGCGCCTTTTCATATTTGGCATCTCTGTAATAGGCACTCGCCAAATAATAATTGGAGAATTGAGCAAACTGGCTTCCCTTTCCCGCATAGACCGAAGCCCAACGGAAATGATCCGCTGCGGAACGATACGCATCCCCCTCTAACAACTGAGCACCCAACAAATAATTGGCTTTCATATAGTTAGACTGCATTGCCTCGTCCAAATCTTCCACCTTGTCGTAATACTCGATGGCCAAATCATATTCCCTATCCTGCAAATAAGCCAAGGCCATATAGCTGTAAATCTGCTCACCACGATGGGTATCCGAATAACGTTGCAGATAAGCTTTGAATCCGGAGCCATCCTTATTGAGGTCAAAGGCCAACTTCGCATAATTAAAGAAAGCGTCTTCGGTCATTTTCGCATCAAAATTCACCGCACTTGCCTCCTTAAAAGCCTGCATGGCAGCCACTTTGTTTTTGAGCTGAATATAACTGTTAGCCATCTGATAATTGGCAATCTGTCCCAAAGAATCACCACGATACTTCATACCGGCAAATTTCTCAACTGCCCCCTCATAATCAGACACCGCATAAAGCAGCGAACCGGCGTGAAAGAAATCCTTGCGCGTCTTCGGTTCTTCCTTTACCAAATATCGGTCGTAGTACAGCTGTGCCTTTTCGGGCTCCTGCCATACCAAATAAATCTCCGACACCATTCTCGCCAAACGCGGCTTACGGTCTTCAGGAATGGTCTTAAAAGCCTCATCTGCATGCTCGATTACATAATCATAGTCGCCCAACATAAAGCGACACTCCATCATGTAATATCTTGAATTGGAAGCAAAACGGCTGTCAGACTTCGCCACAGAGAAATAATCATAGGCCTTCTGAAATTCGTTTTTCTGATAGGTCATATAACCCAAAGCATAACGAGCAGGAGCATGATAATCCGAACGAGGAAGATCCAGCGTCCATCCAAAACCCTCGATAGCCGCATCATAATCGCCCAATTCAAAACTACAATAAGCCTTTTTGAAAACGTATTCCGAATACATGGAAGACTCAATCTTCTTCAACTGCAACTTATTGAAATACTGCAAGGCCTCCTTGTAATTTTCATCATCAAAACAATTCAAGGCATAACGAAAGATAATGCGATTGGAAACAGGCAAGGCCGGATACTCCGCAAGGAAGTTATTCATACAAAGCTCATATCCTTTGGAACGAAGGGTTACACGACAAAGTACCGCATATCCCTCGGCATTGATATCTTCGCGCTCCTGAGCAATCTGGGAAAAATTCTCAAAGGCCTCATAATACAAGCCTTTTTCATATAGACTCATTGCTTGCGAAAAAACCTCGGAAGGAGTCTTCGCAGAAAGTGCGGACGAAGCCCCCAGAAAGGAACAGAAAAGCAGCAATGACAATAAGTATCTTCTCATCGAAAGTTGTTTTGAATTAACTTTGTTAAAATTTTACAAATTTAGCAAAAATTCCTCTATATTTGCGTATTCTTAACAACAATTTTATGGCAGAAAATCAGATTCTGGTCGAATTTTCGAACGCAGATATTAAAAACGGAGAAGCCAAGGTGATTTATGGCCTGAACATGCAGGTTAGACGAGGGGATTTTGTTTACCTCATAGGCAAAGTCGGAAGTGGAAAAACCTCCATTATCCGCAGCATCATAGCAGAAAATCGCCTGGGCGGAGGAAGTGGACGCGTCTACGAATATGACTTATCTACCCTGCGCGAAAAAGACATTCCTTTTCTTCGCAGAAAAATCGGCATTGTCTTCCAGGATTTTCAGTTGCTGATGGACAGAAGCATCCAAGACAATCTGGATTTTGTCTTGCAGGCAACCGAATGGAAAGACGAAAACAAAAGAAAAGAACGAATCTGTGAGGTACTGGAGTTGGTAGGCATGGGTGGCAAACTCCATAAGAAGCCCCACCAATTGTCCGGCGGCGAACAACAACGCATCGCCATCGCACGCGCCCTGCTCAATTCCCCCGAACTCATTGTTGCCGACGAACCGACCGGAAACCTGGACAACGAAACCTCGGAAGGCATCATGCAACTGTTATCCGGCATCAACCAAGAGCAAGGAACCGCCATCATTATGGTTACCCACAACACACAGATTTGCGAACGCTACCCCGGACGAATTTTCTTGTGTCATGAAGAAGAATGTACTGAGCAGGAAAGAGCGCTTTGAGTTTGCGCTGCCCATTTTTGAAGAAATGATGCCCGAGCCCGTCAGCGAGCTCAATTTTTCCTCGCCCTTCCAGCTTTTGATTGCCGTTATATTATCCGCCCAATGCACAGATAAAAGGGTCAATATGGTCACACCGGAACTTTTTCTGCGATACCCCGACGCAAAAGCAATGGCAAAAGCCAGCTTGGAAGATATTTACGAACTTATCAAAAGCATTTCCTATCCCAACAACAAAGCCGCTCACCTTTTGGGAGCCGCCCAAAAAATCGAGAAAGACTTCGGCGGAGAAGTTCCTTCTGAAATTGAAGATTTGATGACCTTGCCGGGAGTAGGAAGAAAGACGGCCAACGTGGTAGCCTCCATTATTTACAACAAAGCCGTCATCGCTGTGGACACGCACGTCTTCCGTGTAGCCCATCGTTTGGGGCTCTCCAACGGAAAAACGCCGGAAAAAGTTGAAAAAGATTTAGAAAAATATATTCCTGAAAAAATACGCCCCAAAGCGCACCATTGGCTGATTTTATTCGGTCGTTACCACTGTAAAGCCCTAAAACCAGCCTGTGAAAACTGCAATTTTAAAAAAATTTGTAAATATTTTTTGGATATTTAAAAATTATCTCTATCTTTGCAATCCCAAATCACAAGACGCGGGTTAGTTCTTAAAGAATTCGGGAGCATAGCTCAGTTGGTTTAGAGCATCTGCCTTACAAGCAGAGGGTCGGGGGTTCGACTCCCTCTGCTCCCACACATCGAGAAGATGCAATCGCATCTTCTCTTTTTGTTTTTATATGTTCTCCACTTCTCAACGCATCTTCACCCTCCTTCTTTTTCTTGCCGGAATGCTCAGCGCTTCCTGCTCTGAAAAGCCTGTGGCGGAATATCAGATTGAGATTATTCAGACTTTCCCCCATGATACCACCTCCTACACCCAGGGATTGTTTTTTCATCAAGGAAAACTTTGTGAAAGTACAGGTATGCACGGGGAATCCACATTCCGACAAGATATTGACCTCGCAAGTGGCATAGCAAAAAAGAAATTATCTTTTGACAAACGCTATTTCGTAGAAGGATCGGTCGTGTTAGGAGATGAATTGTTTATTCTGACCTGGAATGAGAAACGTGCCTTTGTCTATGACGCACAAACGCTCAACTTCAAACGTAGACACCGCTATCCAAGAGAGGGATGGGGACTTACGACCAACGGCAAAGAACTGATTGCTTCCGACGGCAGCTCTCGACTCTACTTCATGGACACAAAATTCGAAGTAAAACGCAGCATAGACGTAACTTTGGAGGGGAAAAAAGTCCAATGGCTCAATGAATTGGAATGGATTGACGGGAAAATTTGGGCCAATATCTATACAAGCGATTTGATTGTCATCATAGATCCCTCCAATGGCAAGGTAATCGGAAAAATCAACGCTCACAACTTGCTCCCCTCTTCACAAAGAAGCCCTCGCACCGATGTGCTGAACGGCATTGCTTACGACGGAAAGCATATTTATCTTACGGGAAAATACTGGCCGAGCTTATTTGAAATCAAGCTCATCAAAGCAGACTCAAAACGATAGCGAGCCGCCCATAAATTCCTGAAAGCGCTGATAGATAAAACGAACGGAGGCATCAGAAGGATGACGTCCGTCCGCCGCATAAGCATCTGCTCCTCGCAATTGCTCCATCATGATTTCAAAAGAAGGAAAATAGCGCGCAGGACCGATTTGGGTGAGTTTTTCACACGAAAGCATCAAAATGGATTTGCTCGCCATATTCCCCTGCAAGCCGTCTGCGGGATGGCGCACGGGACTTACGGTAAATATAATTTCTTTGGGACAGACAGCCGAATTCCCCAAACAACCGCGCGTCTGCACAAAATCCGTATAGAGCGAAACAATCTCATCCACGGTCAGCCTCTCTCTTGAAAACTCGGCGGCAGGACGTTTCAAGCAATTCGCAACCACGCGCCCACTCATGGGATGGCCTTGCGGAAGATATCGAAAGCACCACGCTGTTCCAAAAGTCAGAATCAACACCTTGGCTCGGGCATAAGATTGGGCTGCCTCCCGCAAGGAACGATTGGCATTTTCCAAGAACTCTATTTGAGTCGGTCGGGCAAAACGGGTATAATGATGAAAATCACACCAGAGATCTGCGCCAGCCCCCATCATCACACAATCTTTTTCCGTAAAAGGGTGGGGATGCGCCAAGCGCTGCAAGGAATCACGAATAGAACAAGGGTTAAACAGCGTACCGAAAGGATTCACCACGACCTCACAACCATCCTGTTGCATCAACTTGGCCACTTCAATAGAAAAGCAGCTTCCCAAGGTCATATATGAAAGAGAGGTATCCACTCAATGCTTCTTTTACCCTTAAACAAAAAAAAATGAGCTCCGACGCATCTCGCGTGGGACCTCATACTAACCACATAATAATAACACTAAAACTAATAACCGGGCGCAAAGGTAGGAAAAATTTCTAATACTGCAAATTTTTCTTTTCCTCTGCCAAAAAATTCATCAAATATTGACATAAGGGATGGCCTCTAAACGCATCTGATGCCTCATATCCCTCTTCTCGCACATAAAAATCTGCTTCCACGTCTTCTACCAAAGTACAGACGATAACATGAAGCAAAGGATTGACCGAATACAGAGCCGATAGAATACGCCCTGCCCACCTGTTTACCAAAGAAGCCGAGATAGCTAACTTTAGCTCTTCCTGCTGACGAAGTGACTCGAAATGAGTAAAGATAAAATCCAAGCGCTCACCTTCAGACAGAATGCCACGCGAATACGCCAGAAGCACTTCACCCTGCGAGGTCAGATTTACCTTCTTGGGAACGCTGCGGTCAAAAAGCCGCACCCCATAAAATTTTTCAAGTTGAGCAACAGACTGACTGACAGCACTCTGTGTAACTCCCAGCAGCGCAGCGGCTTTAGAAAAACTCTGCAGCTGCGCTACCGTAGCAAACACTTTTATCAGTCCAACATCTACCATCACAGTCCGGGACTACTCCTGGGCAGGAAGCATAATCAATTCAAAGAAATTCTCCCCACACACCGTACGGAAAGCCTGAGCCACCTGCTCAATCGTCAGATTTTCCACCGCTTGGGCATACAGCGCATCAAAATCCTCATTGTATTGATAATAATGCTGCAAGCAAGACATCCAATAGTTATTTTGGATTTTTCTTTCCGGGATATTCTTCTGGAAGTTCTTCAAAGTCCTATCGAAATACTCGGTTGAAATTTTGGACGCATCCATCATTTCATCCATACAAGTTCTGGCTGCCTGACTCATCGCCTCCATCTGCTCTTGGTTGGTGTCAAAGAAAATCTGCACAGAAGATCGTCCTTTGGGGAAACGACTGAGCTGGGCTGACACATGGGCACCATAAGTTCCGCCCATCTTCTCACGCAACACCTCGGTATAAACCATTTTCAATACGCTTTCTGCCGCCTGCAACTGCACGGAAGCCGCTACAGAATAAGGAAGATAACCGTGGCGCACCTGACATACCGTCACCTTGGGCGTATTCATCTTCGCAGAGAATTGCTCAACCACCTCTCCTGCTGCCATACGGATTCCATTATCCTTGGCTTTGCTCTTGCAGCAAGACTTGGGAATGGAGCCGATATATTTCTCCACCAGGGGTTGAAGCGACTGCAATTCTACATTTCCTACGATATAAAGGGTAAGACCCGCCGCATTGGAGAACAATTTCTTGTAATTTCTGCAATACGCTTCAAACGAAGCTTTATCCAGCATCTCCATATCGACCATTTTTCCTCGAGGATGTCCTTGATACAAGGCATCGCTCAATTTGGCGGAAAATTTATAGTCCGGAGTCTCCATATGGTTGGCGAGCAAAGGACGAAGGTCATTCACCGATTTGAGATAGTCATCTTCCACCATACGGGGGGAAGTATAGTAGAGATAGAACAATTGGAGTGCCGTCTCAATATCCTTGGGAGCAGCATTACCGGAAATTCCGTGTTTATAACTGTCGATAAAAGGAGACACGCTCACACTCTTTCCTGACAAAGCCTTTGACAATTCAGGACCGGAAAAATCACCCACACCGGCCACTCTGTCAAGCATACCCAGGATATTATCATCAAAAGAAGGAAGATCTGCTTCAGGAATCAAAGAACTACCACCCTCTTTCACCAAACGCATCAATACCTGGTCTTTCTTATACTCGGTAGGAAGCACGACCACCTTGACCCCGTTGGCTAGCATCCATTGGGTAGATCCATAAATACCCTGCACACTCTTGCGTACTTTGGCTCCGGCAAGCGGTGTGGAAATCAAATCCGTCACAACCACTTCCTCCACAGGCGCCTCCACCTCTGCCACGCGAGAAGCCTTGAACATCTCTGTCAACACTTCCACCTGGGGTTTCTCCACCTTTTCCGGGCCATTGTATATGATGGAAATGTTTTCATCCACCAATTTCTGCTGCAAAACTTTGTTAAGCAAATCACGGGTAATCAGTTTCTCACACAAAAGTTTCACGATTTCATACGCATCCTTGGGAGCCAACACCGGCGTATTTTGGAAAAATTTGTTCAACATAGGACGCACCAAATCGGCATTGGTTCGTCCCTCTTCTCCTTTCCACGCTTTTTCGTAGGCACTCAAGACACGCGCTTTGGCACGCTCCAACTCGGCTGCACCCACGCCATAACGACGCAAACGCTCAATCTCATACAAAAGAGAACCGTAAGCAGTCTTGTACTCACCATCCTTGAAAGTAACTTGACAATCAATAATGCGACAAGTGTTGCAGATATTGGCCCAAGCCATAGAAGCCGAAAGGAAGGGAGCATCTTTCTTGGAGCTGATATCATTGAAACGCTCTGCCATCACCGTACGGGTCAGCATCTCCATCAAAGACTCAACCTGGGCATACAGGGTATTGGCCATCTCGGTCGGCAGGGGTTTATGCTTGAAAATAAGCGAAATATCTGACGAGGTATATTCGGGGTCAGTCACCACTCCTACCCAAGGTTCAGTATGAGAAGGAATTTCAATTACCTCTTTTTCCAAAGGAGTCGTAGGGGCAGGAATGTCTGCAAAAAGCGTCTTGATTTTTTGCTCCATCATATCCACATCCACATCGCCGACTACGATGATTGCCTGATTATCAGCACGATACCAAGTCCTGTAAAAATTCACCAGAGACTCAGGCTTGAAGTTGCGCAGATTTTCCTCGCTACCTATCAAAGAGCAAGTGGCATATTTGGTATCGCCGAACAAAAACGGTTTGTTCTTCATATACATACGCCAGGAAGCATCGTTGCGCGTACGTTTTTCCTCAATAATCACACCTCTCTCATTGTCGATTTCCTCGGGATCATTGGTCACGAAATAAGCATAATCATGCATAATCAAAAGACAGGTGTCAATCACCCCTTCGCGAACAACCGGTATATTATTGAGCATATATTGGGTTTTTTCCACACCCGTAGAGGCATTGATATTCTGTCCGAATTTCGCACCGATACTCTGCAGATACTCCAACATACTTTTACCGGGCAAATTCTTCAAACCATTGAAACACATGTGTTCAAGAAAATGCGCCAATCCATCCTGATCCGGCGTCTCCTGAATAGCACCCGCACGGGTCGCCAAATAGAATTCGGCACGCTGAGCCGGTTTATCATTATGACGTATGTAATAAGTCAGTCCATTCTCCAACTGTCCTACACGAAGGGCCGAATCATCGGGCAAGGCCTGCATCATCGGATCCTGTGCAAAGGAAGACATAGCCAAAAAGAGGGCTGTCAATACAACAAAAAATCTTTTCATATCCTTAAAATTTATCTTCTATTATCCATATATCACAAAGACGAGGTTGTCCAAAAACTTGGGCAACCTCAACTTGTTCCGTTAAATTGACGAATTACTCTTCAGGAGAGATTGCTCCCATCGGGCATGCATCAGCGCATGTTCCGCAGTCAATACAAAGATTGGGGTCGATTTTGTAGATATCGCCCTCTGAAATTGCACCGGAAGGACACTCACCCATGCAAGTACCGCATGCAACACATTCGTCTGAAATTTTATAAGCCATAGCATAAAGTTTTAAAACAATGCAAAAGTAGCAAATTTTTTGAATATCTTTGCAAATATCGTGAAAGAAATAAAATGAAAATCATAAAAAACATACTCGTTCTCTGCGCGTTGCTGATAAGCCTGCCAGCCCTCTCTTGGGAGAAATTGGAAAACGGAATTTCGTTGGATAAATCCGTACACGAATTTGGCGACGTGCAATTGGGGAGCGGTCCTCTTTCTTGCCGTTTCACTTTTCGTAACGACAGCGGGAAGAGCCTGTTGATAGAGCGCGTCACCAGCAGTTGCGGCTGCACAGATGTAAAATGGACCAATACTGTAATTAAAAGCGGAGAGACGGGAGAGGTCAGCGTGGTTTATAAAAACGACGAGGGCCCTTGGCCGTTTGAAAAAAGCCTGACCGTCTATCTATCTTCACAAAGCAGACCTTTGTATTTGAAAATACGCGGAGTTTGCCACAGCAAACCTGTACAATTAAAAGAGGTTTACACAGAATCATTGGGAGCGTCCCTTGCTGTTAAAAGTCTGGAAATCAAAGGTGGAAACTTGGAGCAAGGAGGACAAAGATGCGATTGTTTCCTGGTAGCCAACCTGTCGGACAAAGCCATCAAACTTTCATTTACCGACCTGCCCAAGCAAGTTCAGATTATGGGCCTCCCCCTCACCATTCCCGCCAAAAAGACGGCACGCGTAGATTTCTGCGTCAAGGCAGACAGCCAATTATGGGGTAAAAACTGGTATTCCATCACCCCTGTCATCAACGGCGCGAAAGGAAAAAAGGCACTGAAAATATGGAGTATCACCCAGATGAACACCTCCAAACTCAGCAAGGAAGAGAAACGCGCCGGCTCACGGGTAGCATTCAAATCTGCCACCTATTCATTCGGAAAAATCAAAGCGGGTGCAAAAATCCAAGCGGAATTTACATTCAGCAATGTCGGGAAAGAGGAGTTTCTCATTCATAAAATAGACCTTGAAGAAGGGACCGTGTGTGAAAATATCGCCCCGGTCAAACCGGGCGGCAACGGAGTCATCCGCGCTCAAATCGACACCCAGAACCTCCCCAAGGGAGAGGCACTCATTATGATTCGCCTGATTACCAACTCCCCTTTGCGCCCTATGATTGACCTGTTCGCAACGGGCTGGATTGAATAAGCTAATAGATTGAAGTCTAATAAACCAACTCTACATCATCCACCCAAAGTCGGCTGCCGGAAGAACCGGTAAAATAATCACCCAACGCACTGGCGGCAAATGATACGATGATGTGGGTAGGCGTGGTGAAATAATCCTGATAAATCAAAGGAATCTCTATTGTCTGCCATCCGCCGCTGGACTTTTTGCTGGCATATTCTCCGTAGGCGATGACTGATTCACCATAAGGATTGAAACGGGTTTTATCATCGGTGGTATTCACCTGCACCGGACAGTCTTTACTACCGCCGTATTTCTTGTAATCCCAGGTTCCCAACGCGACGAAAATTTTACACTCATCCGGATCTCCGAGCTGAACCGGGCGGTCGGGAGGAAATCCATCTATGCAATCGATATTGCCACAGACATATTTCATCTTGCAGATAAACTTCTGCGGACGAAGCGTAAAGGGACGACCGTAATTCACCCTACCGCCTTTGGTACCCTCCAAGCCGGCAAACTCACCGCTATACAGGTTTCCACAGGCAAATTTGATAATCACATTGGCAGATTCCAACTTGACGGAATATGCGCCGGTGAGCGAATCAAGAACATCTTCCACAGGATAGGTAATATAGGTGCTGGCGATAGCTGTTCCTTCATTACCATTGTCCCACCATTTTGTTTTCAAAGAATCGTTTGCAGAAGCCGGGTCATAAAACGAATAATATTTATCCGACTCGGCATAGGCAAAGGTCTCGAAACCGCGATTCGGAAGTTGCCCCACCCCCTCGGTCGTAAATTCCTCCACCTCGGTCTCCTCTTCGCCTGTATAGGCCAGATATTCGTAACAGGTCAGCGGTGAAAGTGAGTCGAAGCAAGCATAAAACGCACCGCCATCTACCACCAGACTATCCGCCTCGCGCCACAATTCTTCGCCTTTCACACGACAACGGGCACCATTGGCATTCCCCGCCAAGCCGCTGGCATCTATCCAAGTGCAGCCCGACCAAGGACTGATTCGATTGATGATGATATTCTTGTCGGATTGCTCTATATAAATATGCCACAACTGCTCGATATCATGGTAGCGCACCGAGAGTTCCACCGGCTCCTGATAATCGTGTAACTTCTTCAAATCCAAGGAATAAGCAGTAATATCGCGAGGGCCGAGCTTCAACGAATCCACCGTCACATAACTCAAAGAAGTCGTCTTACTTACCGTCACCAAGACACGGTGATTGGTCTCATCGATGGTCGCGCGCCCCACCTGATTTTTTACGGAAATGAAGCGCTCAATCGTCTGAACGGCCACAATTTTCCATATATGATCTTGATAAGTACGCAGGGAAACAGACAAGGGAGAGGTCAAATCATGCACACCGACAATATCAGAAAGAGGTCGGGTTATCTCTTCCCCAAATGTAATGGAACGGATATTCACCCGGGTCAAATCCTGGGTTTCATCCATCATAAGCGTGAGAGTGGAATTGGCATAATCAAATTCATAAGAAAGAGCGCCATCCACTTCAATAGAAGAAAGGGTAGGCCTGACCAAAGGAAAAGGCATATCGTTTTCAAAACATGCGCTGACGGAAAGTGCGACCAACAAAAGTGTGAAAAGCCTCTTCATCTCTATACCTTATAAATAAAAGGTCAAACCAAAATTCAGATCCAGCAGATTCAAGCCTGTGCCCGCCTTCCAATCACGGCTGCCACCGATTTGCGTGCCCGCATCATCATACACCTTGGAATCCACGAAATAACCGCTTGCCAAACCGAGCGAGAGCTGCAAGGACAGAAAATTCATCACAAAAACTTCAAATCCCGGACAGAGCGACAGCGCATAACGGCGGGTATCCGTATAACCGCTCGAATAAAGTCTGGAACGGCTGGCTGAAAGTACGCCGTCCAAAAACAAAGCACAGCGTCCTCTGTCATCCAAGCCCATCCAGAAACGATGGAAAAGCGACACGCCCACAGAACGCATGGACATTTTCAAACCGGACAAGGGAAAACTCAAACCATCATTCATCAAATCAAAAAGCGCTTCATCGACCACTCCATCCGCGCCGGTATAATTCAAGCGCACACCGCAAGCCAAATTGGGTGCATAGGCGTAAGAGACAGAGGGTGAAATACTTCCGTACGAAATGCCCCCATTGAGTCCGGTCAAAAGCATCAGAATATTGCTATCTGAGCCCTTGGTAGAAAGATAGGTACCTTGCAAGCCAAAGCCCCAAGTCCCCTTTTGAACAAACAAACGTTTTAGAAAAGTTCGGCCGGAGAAAGAAGATGAATCCACCCCTATCTGCACGCCCATTTTCTGCATCTTCGCCTCTTGCGTCGTCTGTCCCATCATAGACAAACTGAAAAACACGCCTAATACTATCAATATCTTTCTCATGGCCTACAAATAATAATGGAATCCGAATTGAATGGCTAACAAATCAACCATAAAGTTGACGGAATGGAAATTGGAATGTCCCTCGCTGACCAGATTATGCACCTGATTGTTTGTACTCAAATTCAGAGAGAAAAGCCCCACGCGCACATCCATAGCCAAGTGACTGGTAAAAAAGGCCAACAGCCCCGTATAGGCACCCAAGGCCCCCGTGAAGCCGTTGGAAAAAGTTCCTTTTACCGGCTCGCTAACTTTATGACCGTCTTCCAGCTTCTGTTGCTGGCCTCCCAATGAGAGTTCTGCGTCTACATAGGCGCCGAAACGTCCGGTCGTACCGAAGGGCTTGTAATAGCGGAAAAATCCGGCAAGCGTATAACGATGAGTCAGTACCGCGTAATTCTGCACACTCAAAGAGAAACTATCCAACGACAAATGTGCCGAATCGATATCGAAGAGATTTCTTTTATAGGAAAAACGACCTCCGACACCGATATTATCCCCCAGCATATAGCAGAATTGGGGACAGAAATCAATATCGTAAAATTTGGAGTTAATTCCGTTGATTATCACGAAATTGTTATTATTGGAAGTCGAGGAGGAAAATCCTATGCTGCCGCCCGCCATCCAATGTCCCTTTTTCACGACCACCGCACTGGGTCGCTCCAAATCATAGCCCCTGTCGCAATCCATCTGTGCACGGAGAGGAAGGCCCAAAAGGCATAAGAATAATACACTGACAAGATATTTATTCATAAATCAATTCCATTTTATCTACCCACAATTTGCTGGACTCAGAACCTGTAAAATAGTCACCCAGCATACTGGAAGCACATGAAACAATAATATATTCCGGTAATTTTTCTACGCTGTTGTAATCGAGAGGGATCACATACTCCACCCACTTGTTGTGAGAATTGGAACTATCTCCTTTTAAAATTTTCTCACCGTAAGCAATGGTTCCCGCCATCGTCTTAAAATCATGGAAAGTACTTTTATCGGTTGTATTGACCTGAATGGGACAATCCTTGGTCCCTTTATAGGTCTTATAACTCCAATCGCCGAGGGCAATGAATACACGCGCGCGGTCATAATCATTGGTTGAAACCGGGTCATTGGCCGGATAACCGTCCACTCGATTGACTTTGGCTGTCGAATATTTCAAGGAAACACGCAAGGCGCTCGGACGGCCGGTAAAAGGTCGGCCAAAATAGCAGATACCACCTTTGGTGCCCACCAAGCCACCGAAATAGCCCGAGAACAGGTTTCCGGCAGCAAATTTCACCACCGCCCAACACGAACTCAAACAAGCCGACTGATTGCCTTCAACTTTGGTACCGGTATCGGGTGCACAAATTACATAACCCATATCGGCCGAGCCGTCGATACCCATGGATTTACTTCCATTTCCGCTCCCCCACCAGGCACTGCGGGAGAGAAGGTCGGGGGCGGAAGCGCTATACCATTCAGAATACGAGCCTACATTGGTGGAATACTCAAAACCTCCATTCGGAAGAGACGGTGCATCTGCCGTTCTAAAGGAGACCGGCTCTCCCACTACCTGCGACTTGATCACCAGACGATAGGAATAATCCGTCGAAGGAGTCAATGCACCCAATTGGGCCTGGAAGGAGCCGTCTTCTCTTTTTTGGGCGGTAGCAGCTGTCCAGGTCTTTCCATCACGACTATATTCAAAACCTACTTCTGAGGGGTCTGTATATTCTCCTTGATCCACATCCGCATGCACCCACGCACGGGTAGCCCAGATTTCATAAGGTTCAGAGGGAGAAATACCGGTGGAAACAGGCTCAAACACCACCATATCATCAAACAAAGTCTCCGTATAATCCACCTCCAAGTCCAAATTCACATCCCCGTGTTTGATTATATATTTCAGATTGAGTTCATAACGTTTCCCCTTTTCTACAAGCGGAATACTACCCTGCTTGCTGAATGCTTGGTGCCCTTTCGTCAAGACGCCTTCAAAACTCCAATGAAGCTGCGGCTCATCAAAATCATCGACCAAAAAATAGACTTCGGCACCGTTTTGTGCCTCCTGGTATTGCACGGAAAGACTATCTACCTGCACGGTCAGTTTATATCCCGGCTCAAAATTTTCTGCGACGGTTTGCGCGAAATTGACTTTGGCTATGGCATTGCAACAAGTCGCATTGACCACCACCGTCTGGGGTTTGCCGGGAGTAATGGTAAATTCTGTACTGCCGCAATAACTTTTCTGCTCCCAAGAAGGGTTTTCGGGCTGCGGCTTGTTTTTTTCACCGGCAACCACATCCACTCGATACTGATTGGCAGGAAGATAAATCGTCTCGGGCATTTCGCTGTATTTGTATTGACGAATCAATCCCGAGAAATCGGCATAATAAATTCCCACCCAGGCCTCGGAGAGCAATTCCTCTGAAGAGAGTCCCGCTTTGGTATCTTCGCACCATACATTCAGAGACAGAATGCCGTACCCCTCGTTATCAGAAGGCTGTCCCTCTCGCGCACAAGAAAGACAGAAAAACATCAAAGCAAATACCCCAATCAACTTCCTCATGGCTATTCCCCAACTATCATTTTCACAGAAATCGTGTTTTTGCAGCCGTTGTTATCGGTCACATTCATGTGGAAGATATGTTCTCCTGCAAAATTAGAAATCGGATCCTGCGCAGCACAGAGATCAAAATCAATCACAGTCTGCCCGAGCAGTTCGCTACCGTGAGGGAAAGGCACCACCTCAAAGACGATAGACGCCGCCTCGGCAGGATTTATCAAATCCAATTCGGCACCACCCGCCGTAGCAAGCGCAGCCTTAAAGGAGGCAGAGGTCGATTCAATCAACACCGTAAATTTCTTCACCCCACCCGGCACTTGTGCCACAAGTCGCAAATCCATTTTACCCTGCGAGGGTTTGGGCACCACGATATTGCTCAAATCATCATACATGACACAATCCGAAGCAAAATCAAGGGTAATTCCTCCATCTCCTTTCGGTGCATTGGGATCTTCGCCAATCACTTCCTCCGAAAAGACGGGTACGCTACTGAGCAACTCCTCATCTTCCACATATCCATTCACCACCACATCGATACTGGCCGTTCCCTCCGGATTAACCTTTTTAATCAATTTGATTTTGCGATATTGTGCCGCCTGAATACCTGAGAAAGTTTTGGTCATCTTTTCATTTCGTCCATTCATCACAACCAGAAAGGTAACGACCATAGAAGAAGATTGCGTCGGCACATAGAAATAACCAGCGCGCTCTTCGCGTTCAACCAAGCCACCATTATAATTCAGGGCATATTCCAAAGGATAGCCGGAAATCACCTCTACCGTGGCACGGCCATTTCCCGTTACACTCGTCAGCAACTCCTCATCATACTCTATCGTTACCTTACATTGCATCAAGGCACAGGTAACCGTCCCTAAAGTAGTGGTCTGCCCCGCCACAATGGTAATGGGGACATTGGCGCCATAAACGGGTTGTTCAAACGCAGCCTCAGGCACGGGATTTTGTGAAGAGAGCACCTGCAACAGGTAATTTCCCGCCAAAAGCGTCAGAGCGTTGCCGGACTGCCTGATCTGCTCATAGGATATTTTCTGGATAAGATTTTCCTCCAAATCATAAATAAAGAGGGTATAATCTTCAAGGGTTGGCAAGGCGATAGAGTCCGTTTCTGCATCCAGGGCTGATTTTACCGTCAAATCCTCGGACAATTCGATAGAAAATTCCGAAAACGACAGTGTGCCGTTTTTCACAGGGTCTCCATGCAACAATTCGTTGCAGGAGGTCAGGGCAAACACCCAGCCCAAGAGCATACATATTAAAGTATTTCTATTCATTCAGGTCTTCTTCTATTACAATGTTTTCTACTTGGTCATCAAATTGGATTATAAACTTGACACCGCCTATCGTATCGGCATCCAGACGGATGGTATAATAGGTAGCCGGCTTCAAATTCCCGTCAAAATTTTTTGAAAATTCGTAGCTCTTTCCCGTCTTCGTGGTAACGGTCCCGGACAAAGAAAAGCGGAACGCCTCAACAAAAACCGGACGCGTCTCACTTTTGGGGAAAGCGACTATGGTGCCACCACCCGTGGTCATCGTCAAATTATAATCAGCAAAATAGGCGTCAAAGGCCTCTGTGGATGAAACCGCCACTATACAATTTCCCAATTGTGCATTCAGGGACAGTTTCAAGGTATCGGCCATCAGAATATCCACCTCTTCCGAGGCACCAAACCATGACTTTCCAAAACCTTCTTCTCCCTCTACGCCCCATCGGGCAGCCACCACATAGCGTCCAACCGGCATTTTGATACTTTCGGACCAATCGCCAATCTTACCAGACCAGTACTCCTGCCCTTTATCCGTTTTAATTATTAGAGTAAAATCATCAGGAACGGGTACTGGAGCATAATCCGACACCATCGCTTTGGTCGCATCCTCCACGATTTCCGAAAATTGAAGGGTCGGAGACAAATAGCCATACGCATTCTCAGGAGTAAATTTCTCCGAACAAGCGCACAACAACAGGCACGAAAGGGCTGATATCAATAGATTCCTTCTCATCATTTATTCACCGTTACACTTACATTATCCAAATACAGCCAATCCGTATTGTTGTGAGTTCCTGCTTTGTAGTCGATGACGGTACGCCAACTGATACGTACCACTGACTGATTGGCAGGGACATTGTGAAGCACATAGAATGCCGAATGAGCCAGGTTGTCATAACTACCCTCAACGGATGTTTCGTTTTTGTCTATATAGAATGAATACTCGAAACTACCATCTGTAGCTCCACTGTTGAATTTCGACTCGGAAGTGACATAGCCCACATAGCAAGTCTGTCCGACAGGGCCTCCCAACTGGATACCCGCTACCTCGGTTCCTTTTCCGCCGGAACCATAATCAAAAGTCACTTTCAGATTGACCTGCTTTTTAATTTTGGCACTGAGAGGAGCGGAATCCATACGCGCATCATAATTGGCGGAGGTTTCGCGGCGACATGCCAAACGCACACCCACACCTTTTTTACCTCCCACACGGCCGCCGGACCAACCATTCAAGAAAGAGGTCGCATCTTTCGAGCCGGAATTGAAGCCGCCTGAATACGCATCGTTGGAACTGAAATCCGGAACAGATGAAAAATCCTCCAACAAAAGAGGCTGGATATCCAAATCAAAAGAGACGGCATGCAAAGAGGATAAATCCGGCATCAGTATCTGCTGGGTACTTTGGATATGCTCCGAATCGAAAACCACGGTGATTAACTTGCCGCTCAATGTACGGAAAGCGGTCTCATCTTCATATTCCAAGACAAATTCACTTCCCGGAGCTATGCCATTGGGATCCACAAAGGAATAGAGATTGGAACCATTGTCGCCCCACTTGCATCCTGCGGGTGCCTGTAAGGTGATAGAAGTTATATTTTCGCCCAGAGGATTGGAACGGAAATTCAAGAAAATGCGGCTGTAAGAACGCAATTTATTGGGCACCATACGAACGGAAGTCGCATGTCCTGCCTGCATATTACGGCCAGCCAGATGGATATCCTCCAGAAACGCTACTTTGCTTGCCGTATAGACCTTGGCTGAAATCACATCGTCCTGACTCCATCGGGTCGGAAAAATCGTCGCATAGGCATAGGTGCGTGACGACTCATAAGAATCCGCCAAGGGTTGAGACAGAGACAAAACAAGATCTGATTCTCCCTGTTCCAAGGTGGGAGAGGCGCTTACATCCGCGACCTTTTGACGTAGCTGTCCCACGACGGGAGAAGGGAAACTTAATTCAATCCGCTCAATATTCTCTCCCTCCAAAATCTGCTTTCTGTCGTGGAGATAAAAACGTAAAAGATGCAGGGATTGAGCAAAAGAGAATTGAATTTTGGTACTGTCGGTATGCTCAGCGACCGGTTTTAAGGCTGTTCCGACCACCTTGTCGGAAATCATCACACCGCCGCCTTTTCCATTTTGCTCTGCGGCTATGGGGAAATACGCATATCCGTCTGCCTGACGAATCGGTGCAGGAGAAGCCGCCCAATAAGTATAGACGGCTTCCTGCATCGGTTGATCTAAAATCGAAGAAAAATAGGCTCGAGACTCACTTTTGCCATACACATTGAATTTTTGTGCTGACAAAGTTGGCGAGCCGGCTGCATCGTACGCCCAGACGGAAAGTTCATCCCCGTTTTCCCACAATACGGAACGGGCGTCGTCTGCAATGGCACTACGCACCTCCAAAGCATTTTCTGTGCAAAAAGAGACCTCACAAGGCTCCTTTGGCAAGGGGGTAGCGCCATCCTGCCACATCGAACAGGATGCGAGCAGGAGTGAAGTTAAGATAGTTAAAAAGTTTAGGGGTTGAAGTTTCATTTTGGATTTATCCTCGAAGACTATTTGTTAAAGTCGAAATCTACGACGATAGGCAAATGGTCAGAAGGATAGTAGAAATTGCTTACGCCCTCTGCCTTCACCGGAGTTGTATACTCATCCTTGATAATATCCGCACGTTTAACGAAAGGAACCAACGCAGGTGTCAAATACACGTAGTCGATACGAGAAGCTCCATAGGTCGTAGAGAGGGGAACACCGGGATGTTTTTCACGAACGATATCCACATAGGGAGTGTTCTCGAGAATATAATTCTGTGCCAACCAGCGGGTATCATCAGCCGGCCAATTATGGCCATTGAGCTCGTTGTCTACGATGGTGCGTGAGTTCAAGTCACCCAAGAAAATCCAATCGTTTTCAGCAGCGTTGGGATCTGTAGCAATGGTGTGTTTGGTAATGTACTCAATCTCCAATCTACGGTAGTGGTCACCACCATTCTCAGCAGCACTTGCGGCTCTGGCAGCATCATCCTTGGGAAGGCCAAAAGTATAACGCTGCGGCCAAGTGTGTGCGGTAACGAAGTTCAAAGTACGACCGGCAACCTTGATTTTTGCCCAACCTGCACCGTGTGAAACGACGCTGTCCGGCATGGCACCGACGATGCGCTCTACATTCTCAATCGGATAACGGGCGGTAATCGCCTGGGGATAGTTGTCGCGGTGTCCACCGATATAGACATATTTGTGGCCATAACGAGCGGCCAATTTATCCATATTGGCAACCAAATAACGGTCAGCGGTATCACATTTTTCAGCCGTACCGGTCTTGAAGATAGACTGCGCCTCGCACCATACGCAAATATCCGGATTCTGCTCATTTACAAACTTCACAAAAGCATCATAGTTGTCGGCTTGACCGGACCACATGCCATTCTGAAAGTTCCAGTAAAGAAGTCTCACTTTACCGTTGTTACAACAAGTGTCACAAGACACGGAAAGAAAGGTCATTGCCACGAAAAGAGCAAAAGCGTAAATTTTTCTCATAAAATTAAGGATTATTAGTTTATAACATTTTTCTAATTTTGAAAATCAGGAAGATGATCACGATACTCAAGACCATCAGCGCTCCGATGATAATCACCGCCCAGATGGAATCAGCGATAAAGTTTCCGAAATAAACATTCATTCCGAAGAAACTGGCAATCAAAGTCGGAGGCATCAGCAACAAGGATACCAGCGTAAAGATTTTCATAATCTTGTTCTGGTCGAGGTTGATGATACCGATGACGGTATTTTGCAGATATTCCAATCTCTCGAATGAGAAGTTGGTATGGTTGATTAGTGAAGCGATGTCCTTGAGAAGCACCTCCAATTTCTCAGCCATTTGTTTGGGACAGATTTCGCTTTTGAGTATGCTGGAAACCATACGTTGCTTATCCACGACGTTCTCACGAACCAACATGGTGTTTTCCTGCAACTGGTTGATATCCAATAGGAATTCCTCATTGACATCCTCTCCCAAAGATACCTTTTTGTTGTATTGCGCGATTTCCTGACTCATAATCTCAATCATATCCGCATCCAGGTCCACACGTTGCTCGAGAATACTTACAAACACGGCAAAGCCATCCGGATAGTTCTTGGGGAAAGCCTGTAGACGACGCTGCAGGATGGTAAAACTGCGAATCGGACTCTCACGAATGGTCGTGAGTATGTTTTCCTCCTCGGTCACGATAAAAGACACGGTCTCCAAAGAATACTCATCTGGACCGGGAATCACGAAATTGGTATTGGCAAACAAGGCGGTATCCGTTTCAGAAAAACGAGAAGAACTCTCAATCTCTTCCGCTTGCGCACGTGTCTGGATAGCCGTATTCAAAAAAGCCTCCACCGCACGTTTTTCCTCGCCTTCCGGGTTTACCATGTCAATCCAAACCACATCTTTACGAGGCAGTTGAGCGAATGAATCAATTGTATTGGACACTGAAATATGGCCCTCTTCTTTGTAGAAAATCTCAATCATCGCTAATTTTGACTTACAGGGTAACACAATATAACTCGCAAAGGTAATAAAAATAATATATTTTTACTAATTTTGCCGAGACTTTCGTTGAAAAGTCCCTTTGCCAGCAAGCCATGAACGACAAGACAAACTATACTTCCCAACTGTTAGCCCAAGCGGTAGAAGCCATCGGAACCCTTCCCGGAGTTGGGTCCCGCAGCGCCCTGCGCCTTGCCCTGTTTCTTCTTGATCAACCACAGGAAAACGTCAAGCATTTCACCACCGCCATAGACAGACTCAGGAACGAAGTCAAACATTGTCGCATCTGCAATATGCTTTCAGACGAGGACATCTGCCCCATCTGTCAAGACCATAGCCGCAACGCCGCCTGCATCTGTGTAGTGGAAAATATCCGCGACGTGATGAGCATAGAATCGACCGGTAGATATCACGGACTTTACCATGTGCTGGGCGGCATCATTTCCCCCATCAACGGAGTCGGTCCTGCCGACCTTGCCATTCGGGAATTATTGGACAGAATACGCAGTTTTTCCGCCGAAGGGAAAGCCCTTGAAATTATCTTTGCCTTGAGCGGAGACGTGGAGGGTGAAACGACCGCATTTTACCTATACAGGCAGATAGAAAATTGCGTCAGCACAGAATATAAGAATTTACTGAAAATCACCACGTTGGCACGAGGATTAGGCTTTGGCGCCGACCTCGAATATGCAGACAGTCTGACCCTGGGTCGTTCCATTGATTACCGCCAGGAATTCAAACCGAAAATGTAGTGTTTTGGAGGCTGAAACAAGACGCTTTAGCGGTTCATTAAAGCCTGGAGAAGGGCCGACAAAGGAGCCGCAGAAACAGCCAAAGAATAGTAGGCAACATCCTGCAAAAGACATTGCACATCGACATATTCGTAATCCGATTCACGAATCTGCAAAAGCACTCCCGGCACCTCACCGAAAAGAACACGGGCGCGATCCGTTTCATCCTGTTGAGACATGCCATACGCCCGAAGAAGCGCTGACAAATCCACATGGTGAGACAAAGACGGATAATAGCGTTTCAAAGCCGCCGTCAAACCTCCTGCACCGACCGTTGCCGCACTCATTATCACACCATCTTCCACCATTTCTCGCACAATCTCATAGCAATCGGTGAAATAATAACCATCGCTGATATCCACAGCGGCATCACCGGGATTTCCGCACACTTTGGAAAGGGCACTTCCTCCTAAAGAATAAGCACAGGGATCAAAAGGAATGTAGAGCAGACGGGAAGCCGACTCGGAAAGAAAATACTCAGGCACTTTTCTCGCTTTCCCTCCTCCCGAAACCGTGGCGACAATTCGACAGAGAGGTGCTTTTTCAAAAACCAACTCAGGAGAGTCAATACGCAGATTTTCAAGGTATTCCCCCAAACTTTCGCAGCTTCGGTAAAAGGCTGCCATCGCCCCCATTTCATCGGAATTCCACTGCCATTTCAGAGAAAGAGAGAGAGACTCATATGAAAAATGCCCCTCATTCCACAAACTATCAATCAGGGCTGTTGCCAAAGAGAGACGCGCCGCAAATTCCGGATAACGAAGAGAAAAGGGAAAGGGATAGGAAGACATTTTTTCCAAGATAGAGGGAATATCCTGCTCCTTATATTCCCATGGAGACAAACGAGGATCCACGCTCTCGTCCGTAATGCAATCTGCACAAGATTCGCCCCCTAATTCTCCTGTCAAAAAATGACGTGGAGTCAAGTCCTGGGCAATCCCATCGATAATATATTTTGCATCAAACTCTCGCATAGCGCTACTTTCTTTTCCCTTGATTTCATGTAAAAATCACCCAAAAATAAGTATTTTTGCAGACTTGACAAAAAATTAACGAAATGACTCCCCTCGAAAACGACCGCACGGTGGACTGTGAACATTCATACGACAGCACAATTGAAGCCCTTTTTTCCAGACACCCGTCCTTTCAAAACGTTGGTAAAAGCGCCTACAAACCCGGACTTGACAACATGTTGATTATGGATGGATTGATGGGGCATCCGCACCGGAAGTATCGCTGTGTACACATTGCCGGAACCAACGGAAAAGGTTCGGTCAGCAACATGATAGCCGCCGGTCTGAATGCACAAGGTCTGAAAGTGGGCCTGTTCACCTCGCCACACATCTTGGATTTCAGGGAGAGAATGAGGGTAATTGAGAACGGCAAACACCTGTTAATCAGCAAAGAAGAAGTTCTTTCCTTTATCCAAAAATGGCAGGACAGTTTCGACCATATCGGCATGTCGTTTTTTGAAATCACCACCGCCATGGCCTTGGACTGGTTCGCCAAAATGGAGGTTGATTTTGCCATCATCGAATGTGGGCTGGGCGGACGTTTGGACAGCACCAATATCATCCAACCCGTCTTGAGCGTCATTACAAATATAGGTAAGGACCACTGCGATTTATTGGGCGAAAGTCTGGGCGAAATCGCTTTTGAAAAAGCCGGTATCATCAAGCCTTTAACCCCGGTTGTCATCGGTGAGGGCAGCGAAGAAATTGATGCTGTTTTTGAACGAAAAGTGTTGTATACCAATTTACCGGAACCCTCCTTGGGCGGCGACAGAAACCGCATTTTTTCTCTGCTGCACCGAGCCGAAAAACAAAGGGCTGAGACGGAAATTTTTCAACAGCTGCAACTTGGACAGGCGGCCATTTTAGCCCAATGCGACCTTCGTGGAAGCTACCAGAAAAAGAATTTACAAACCGCACTTTGCGCGCTGGATATTCTCAAAATTTTCTGCGACAAAGAAGGGCTTGTAAAAGAGGACGGGCAAACACTTGAAGAAAGCAAGGAAAAGATTCAAAACGCCCTCATACATACTGCCGAAATCTGCGGTTTTCACGGGCGTTGGGAAAGGGTGTGCGAAAAGCCGGAAATCATCTGCGATATCGGCCACAATTCACACGGATTGGCGCACAATTTTGAGAGCCTGAAAAGCCTCATAGAGCAGGGTAGAAAGCTATTTTTAATCTACGGTTCCGCTTCTGATAAAGACGTGGAAGACAGCGGTTTACTGCTCCCCAAAAACTGTACGCTGATCCTGACCGAAGCATCCAGCCAACGTGCTATGAAAGCCGGGCAGATTTTGGAAAAAATCGGAGCGCGCGACAACTGTCATATCATCCCGGAAATCGCCCAAGCCATCGACTTTGCGAGAGCGGCGGCCCTAGAAAACGACCTGATTTACATCGGCGGAAGTACTTACGTAGTAAGTGATGCAATAAAATATTTTATAAATCAAGGAATTTATCGTAACTTCGCCGACTAAATAAAACAATAGAAATATTATTGTAAAAAAACTTATACTTTTATGACAAAAAACAAGAAAAGAGTCTATCAGTTCGGTGGTAAAAGCGCCGAAGGAGACGGTAAGATGAGAGAACTTCTCGGTGGTAAGGGTGCAAACCTCGCAGAAATGTGTACGTTGGGCATTCCCGTACCCGCCGGTTTCACCATCACAACCGAGTGCTGTACCGAATACTATGAGTTGGGCGGTGGCTACACCGATCAGCTTAAAGTGGAAGTAGCTGAAGCATTGAAAGCCACAGAGGCCATCATGGGAATGAAATTCGGTGATCCGAAAAATCCTCTTTTGGTAAGTTGCCGAAGCGGTGCACGCAGCAGTATGCCTGGTATGATGGATACCATCCTCAACATCGGTCTCTGCTCCGCTACCATCCCCGGAATGATTGAAAAAACAGGTAACCCTCGTTTTGTATATGACGCATACCGTCGCTTGATTATGATGTATTCTGACGTCGTAATGGAAAAAGCAGAAGGTATCGAGCCTGAAGATGGTAAAGCCATCCGTCAGCAGTTGGACAAAATGATGGAAGACCTCAAAGAGGCCAAAGGTTATACCTCTGATACCGACATCACCGCTGACGAGTTGAAAGAATTGTCAGAGCAGTTCAAAGTTCGCATCAAAGAAGTATTGGGCGTTGAGTTCCCTGATACTGCTGAGGCACAGCTTTGGGGTTCTATCGGTGGTGTGTTCAAATCTTGGAACGGAAAACGCGCCATCAAATATCGCCAGATCGAAGGTATTCCCGATGATTGGGGTACTGCCGTAAACGTTCAGTCCATGGTATTCGGTAACATGGGTGACACTTCCGCTACCGGTGTGGCATTCTCCCGTAACCCTGCCAATGGTGACAACAAATTCTACGGTGAGTGGCTCATCAACGCACAGGGTGAGGACGTGGTTGCCGGTATTCGTACTCCCAACCCCCTCAACAACGCAACCAAGAGCCCTCAGAACGCACACTTGAAATCTTTGGAAGAGGCTATGCCTGAGGTTTACAAAGAGTTGGATGACATTCGTCTCCACCTTGAGAACCACTTCAACGATATGCAGGATATTGAGTTCACCATCCAGGAAGGCAAACTTTGGATGCTCCAGTGCCGTATCGGTAAGAGAACCGGTTTGGCTGCCCTTAACATGGCTATGGATATGTTGGAGGAAGGCAGAATCGATGAGAAGACCGCTGTTATGCGCGTATCTCCTGCCCAGCTTGATGAAATCCTTCACCCCATCCTTGACCCTGCTTCCGAGAAGAAAGCCAAGGTTATCGCCCTCGGTCTTCCCGCTTCACCCGGTGGTGCCGTAGGTCAGATTGTATTCACCAACGCTGACGCTGTTGCCGCTGCCGCCAAAGGTATCAAGACCATCCTCGTTCGCGAAGAGACTTCTCCCGAGGACGTAGAAGGTATGCGTGCCGCTGCCGGTATCCTTACCATGAAAGGTGGTATGACCTCTCACGCTGCATTGGTTGCCCGTGGTTGGGGTAAATGCTGTATCGTAGGTTGCGAGGATATGAAGATCGACTTGGCTAACAAGTGTGTATCTTTCAAAGGCTCTGACGAAGTGTACAAAGAGGGTCAGTTGTTCTCCCTCAACGGTGCCAAAGGTGCTGTGTATGCTACCGCCATCGAGACCATGGATGCTTCCGACAACCCTCGTTTCGTAAGCTTCATGGCTATCGCTGACAAGTTCCGCAAACTCGGTGTACGTACCAACGCTGATACTCCCGAAGATGCAGAGCGTGCCCTTTCATTCGGTGCTGAAGGTATCGGACTTTTCCGTATCGAGCACATGTTCTATGGAAGCAATAGCGAGACTCCCCTCAGCAAACTCCGCAAGATGATTCTTTCTGAGACCGACGACGAGAGAAGAAAAGCATTGGCAGAGCTTGAGCCGTTCATCAAAGCTGCTGTAAAAGGCACCATGAAAGTAATGGATGGCAAAGAAGTTACCTTCCGTTTGCTTGACCCCCCTCTCCACGAGTTTGTTCCCCAGACCCAGGACAAGAAAGAGGAATTGGCACAGGAACTCCATATCACTGAGGCTGATATCGAGAAGAGAGGTGAGGCTCTCCACGAGGTGAACCCTATGATGGGACACCGTGGTGTTCGTCTCCACATCACTTATCCTATGATTTCCGAGACTCAGTTCCGCGCCATCTTTACTGCGGCTGCCGAATTGAAGAAAGAGGGTTACAACCCCAAACCTGAAATCATGGTTCCTGTTACCATTTCAGAGCGCGAGCTTAAATTCCAGAAAGCCATCTGCGAGAAAATCAAAGCAGAGGTTGAGGTTGCTACCAAAGAGAACATCGACTACAAGTTCGGTACCATGATCGAGATTCCTCGTGCTGCTCTTACCGCTGACCGTATGGCCCGCACTGCAGACTTCTTCTCATTCGGTACCAACGACTTGACCCAGATGACCTTCGGTTTCAGCCGTGATGACGTGAGCACCTTCATGGGTGACTACCTCGGCAACAAGATCTTGGATTCCGATCCTTTCAAGACCTTGGATACCAAAGCTGTCGGCAAATTGGTTCAGTACGCTGTAGAAGGTGGCCGTGAGACCAAACCTACCCTCAAATGCGGTATCTGCGGTGAGCACGGTGGTGACCCTGCATCTGTTGAGTTCTGCCACAAACTTGGCCTCAACTATGTAAGTTGCTCTCCTTTCCGTGTTCCTATCGCACGTTTGGCTGCTGCTCAGGCTGCTATCAAGAACGCGTAATCGAATACCTATTTTATATGATAAAGACGGAGTCCACTTTGGGCTCCGTTTTTTACAAGAACCATTTTCAACCCCATTCACCATGAAAGCCTTAAAACATTTGTTATTGCTACTCTGTCTATTGTTCCCCTTGAACAGTTTGGCCCAGACTGCGGTCGAGCAGCGCTGCACCCATCACCATTACAAGCACAAAAATGACCTCCGAGAATATTACCTCTACACCCCGGACGGACTGGAAAAGGGTGCTCCTTTCATCATTTGCTTGCATGGTTACACCGGAAGTGCCATTCGCGGAAAGGCCGGATTGATGGATGCGGCGGAAAAATATGGTTTTGCCGTTTGCTTTCCACAAGGTCTGCGTGACCCTAAAGGCAAAAGTGGTTGGAATGTCGGCTACCCGCCGCAAGAGGGTATGAAAACAGATGATATTGACTTTGTGGTCAAACTCACGCAAGCGTTGCGCCGACAAAATGGCTTTGGGGACGCCTTCCTGACAGGTATGTCCAACGGCGGAGAAATGTGCTACCTGATGGCGCAGAAAAAGCCGGAGGTCTTCAAGGCCATTGCTTCCATTGCCGGACTGACCTTGTGCAATATGTTCCCTTTGCGCTACCGTAAACCC
>CAJGBW010000009.1 GCA_904501835.1 uncultured Bacteroidales bacterium | reverse complement strand
TCGGCATCACGCTTGGAAAGATAATCATTGACCGTTACGACATGGACACCTTTGCCTGACAAAGCATTGAGGAATACAGGAAGCGTTGCCACCAAAGTCTTACCCTCACCGGTAGCCATTTCTGCAATTTTTCCCTGATGAAGCACGGTACCACCAATGAGCTGCACATCATAATGCACCATATCCCAGGTGATTTCATTACCACCGGCGTTCCAGTGGTTGTGCCAGATTGCCTCGTCACCCTCAATCTCCACAAAATCGCGCGTTGCCGCCAATTTGCGGTCAAAATCATTGGCTTTCACCCGAACCTGACCGTCCTGGGCAAAACGACGGGCGGTAGATTTCATAATGGCAAAAGCCTTGGGAAGAATCTCATTGAGTACCACTTCGATTTCCTCATCGATTTTCTTCACCAATTTTTCAGACTCTGTCGCCAGCGCCACCTTTTCCTTTACATCCAGCTCGGCGTTTTCCAATTGTTCGCGAATCTGCGCCATACGATTTTCATCCTCGGCAATACGCTCACGAATCAAGGCCTTCAAAGCGGCACTTTCAGCACGAAGCTGATCATTAGACAACGCATCTATGCTTTTGTATTCTTCGAGAATTTGCGCAAGAATGGGCTGCAATTTCTTGTAATCGCGCTCCGCTTTCGTTCCAAATATTTTTCCAAAAAAACTCGTCAGTGACATATTGTAAATTTTTACTTAATTCATACTTTTGAGCCGTTTCCGACAATCTTGCAAATATAATCAAAATTAAGCAAGTAACCAAAAAACTCCCCACTTAAAAGGACAAGATATTTTTGCATTTGCAAGGCTTACGATTTTTAGTTAAATTTGTCCCGAATACACACGACTGACCATGACGCGAAAAAAGTACCTTATTGTGGCGATGGAAATGGGCGATAGCGCGCCCGGGACCGTGTTTAAGACCTTGGCAAAATCCCTATACCAATATGCTGATTTAGACATAATTTCCCCCATTTTTGATGAGAATTTTTCTTTGGACGGAATCAAAAAAGTAAAACTGCACCATTATCGTTTTTTGGATTGGGATAAAATCTGCAGATATTGGGAAAAATACCGTTTTAACCCCAAAGACAAAAAGTGGGTTTACAAAAACCTCCCGCGCGCAATTTGGGCCGTTCTCGGGCAAAAATACGACGCCGTCATCACTTTTACCTCCATGAATTATTTTCCCTCCATCGACCTGGGAAGAAAACTGGCAAAATTTTTGGGCGTAAAATGGGCGATTTATACCGTAGACGGCATTCCGTCTCCTGTTGAATGGCTAAATGGAAACACGCTGATACATAGCCTTTTGTCGCATTATCTCAACAAAGCATGTCGCAAGGCAGATTACATCTTTTCGTCCAACGAATATATGATGGGATACCAACAGAAAATCTGCCACGAATTCCAAGGAAAGTGGGGTTACCTTTACACCCCGCACAAGCAAAAACAAACATACGAAAAGACAGCACACGAGGGCTATCGTTTCTTATATACAGGTGCGCTATACGGCCTTAGGCGCATTGACGGACTGCTTGCCGGATTCCGCCGTTTTATCAAGGAACATCCTGGCTCCCAATTGATTTTTGTCGGAGACGTTGCGCCGACATATTTAGATAATGGAATCGATTTGATTGAAAGCAAAAACCTCATTCTACACCCCTTCACTCAGGATTTAAGCGCTTTTTACCAAGAAGCCGATGTTCTGCTGGACATTGCAGCAAAACTTGACAACGATGTGTTTTTATCCAGTAAAATCATTTCTTATCTTCCGATTGATCGTCCGATTCTGGCCATCAGCGGCAACAACTCCCCTTCCCGCGGTATCATGGGCGGCATCGACTCCATCCTGCATTGCCACGACGAAGAAAATGATGCCTATAACGGACTGTGCCGCAGCATTGAAGCCATTGGCAAAGGTATTGACGACAGGGCCCAACTCATCCAAGAATTTGATGCCGAAACCATTGCAAAGAAATTGTACGATTCCCTTCAATAACAAATCCCCATACCCCAATCATCAAAAAGCATGAAACCGACCGTATCCATCATCATTCCTTGCTACAACCAGGCAAAGTACATCGGAGAAACCATTGAGAGTGTTTTGGCACAGACCTTTCAGGATTGGGAGTGCATTATCATGAATGACGGTTCGAGCGACGATTCTGAACGCATCATACTTCCCTATTGCGAAAAAGACCAGCGCATTCACTATTACAAACAGGAAAATGCTGGGGTTTGTCGTGCACGAAACCAAGCTATCGAACATGCACAAGGTGAATTTTTGCTCCCTTTGGACGGTGACGATTTGATTGCGCCACAATATATCGAACTGGCCGTGAATTATATGAGGGAACACCCACAGACACGCCTGGTCTATTGTTTGGCTGAGCGTTTTGGCGACATCAACGGACCATGGCTGCTGCCGAACTACCGTTACGAATGGTTGGTGGTGGAAAATATGATTTTCAACACCTCGCTCTTCCGCAAAGCCGATTTTGAAAGAGTGGGCGGCTACAATGAAAACATGAGAACGGGCTTCGAAGATTGGGATTTTTTCCTCAAACTCATCGGTCCTGACGACAAGGTGCATCGCATTGAAAAGGTGCTTTTTTATTACAGAAGCATGTTTGGAACGCGCACAGACAATGCCACGGAAACTGAAAAGGAATTGCAGTGGCAGATTATGATGAACCACCCCGAAATCTACAAAGAGTGGATTTTACGCTACCGTCGCATTCATCGTGAGCACGCCGCCAACTTGGCATGCGATGAAGCCACGAAATGGGGCAAGAAAATCACAAAAGTTCTGCGCAAAATTCGCGAGTGGAAGAGACTCAAAAAATACAAAGGCTAAAAGTCTCAATTGAAATCCTTTTGCTACCTTTGTAGATTGTATGAAAAAGAAACTTGCCATAGTCATTCCCGCTTATAAGGCCGATTACCTGTCTGCCACTTTGGAAAGCATTGCTTCTCAAAGCGTTGCTGATTTTTGTGTCTATATCGGAGATGATGCCTCCCCCTATGAGCTCGAAGCCATTGTAAACGCTTTTTCAGAGCGCATACCGATTGTGTACCAACGTTTTTCCGATAATTTCGGCGGAAAAGATTTGGTTGCGCAATGGGAAAGATGCATCGGCATGGTCCAAAACGAGGATTGGATTTGGCTGTTTTCAGACGACGATATCATGCCGGAAGATGCCGTTGCACGTTTTTACCAAAGCTGCGAGCAATACCCCGACAACGAATTTTTCCGCTTCCCCTTGTGTCGCATCGACGGGGATGGCAAAATTGAATACCAATGCAAGCCTCTCCCGGAGGGCGTCAGTTCTGCCGAAACGTTGCTAACCGATTATTTGGCCGGGAAAAGGCCCTCCGCAGCCTGCGAATACATCTTTTCCAAAAACATATTCGAACACCGCAGAATGGTACATTTCCCTTTGGCATGGTGCTCTGACACGGCAACCTGGTACGACTATGCTCAAGCAGGTAAAGGGGTTGTCAACCTGGCTGGTAAAGCCGTCGGATGGCGCAATGTGGCCGGCTCCAACATTTCCAATACAAGTGGCCTGCAAGCACAAAAAATGGAGGCCCTCATTGGTTTTGTAAAATGGTTGCAAGTCCATTACGCAGGAAAGAAAAACAGGAAATTCAGCAAAGCCCTGCGCTGCTTCATCAAAACAAATTTAACCATCTCATTTGAAGGAATATACGAAGCAAAAGCCTTGCGTGAATTATGCCAAGCCTATGCCTATTTTGGCTATTTCAGCGCTTGGACCCTTTACAGAAAATACTGCAAAAAGATATGAAATTGTTAATCATCCTCCCCTACGTTCCTTACCCATTGGATAGCGGCGGCAACCAAGCCGTCTTTACCATGGTTGAAGCCATGTCTCACGAGCACAATCTCACCATCGTTTTGCGTGGAAAAGAAACCGGTGACATCAGGGCCCTAAAAAAGTTATTGCCACTTGTGACATTCAAACTTTACCCTTACGCCAATAACAATGACAACAATCCCTACGACAGTTTCGGCTTTGACAATTGCCAATTCCGTCTGATACGTTATTTTGCATCGTCGTTCCGCCGCAAATACCATCGTTATCTGTATCGCCATGCTGATGCCGATTTCCTCTCCCCTCACAAT
The DNA here is from genome assembly GCA_904501835.1 of uncultured Bacteroidales bacterium. Classification (GTDB taxonomy): domain Bacteria; phylum Bacteroidota; class Bacteroidia; order Bacteroidales; family UBA932; genus Cryptobacteroides. The sequence goes on along the minus strand of CAJGBW010000009.1, from coordinate 32,375 downwards.
GGTCGCCGCCATGCTTTTTTCATGAAGCCGATTGATGGTTTTAGTGCCGACCGCGCCTTTTTCCAAGCGATTGGCACCTTGGCAAAGGAGGGCTTTGACGCGGTTCAATGTGAGTTTTATGACACCCTGCCACTGGCCTACTATCTTCCGGATGACATATTGAAAATCTTTGTCCACCACGAAATGGCATTCGTGCGCATGGAAAATGAACTTGCTCTGTTTGAAGACCGCACCATCGAAGATGAAGTTTTCTTCAAACGACTGAAAGACAGAGAAATAAGCATGCTCAAACGATTCAACCATATTGTTGTTTTAACCGAGCATGACAAAGCAATTCTGGATAAAGAGTTGCCTGCGTCCGTGCAGGTGCACGCCTCCCCCGCCATTGTTCGTCAGTCCGAAGACAGAGCGTTCAGCACCTGTGCCAATGAGTTGGTATTCGTAGGCAACGCAAGCCATTATCCCAATCTGGACGGTATGACCTGGTTTTGTCAGGAAGTCCTGCCCGAATTGAGAAAGCATGGAAAGAATTTCAAAATATATGTGACGGGACAATGGAGTAAAAAAATCCAAAAACAACTGTTTAAATTGGCGCCGGAATTGGAATTTGTCGGTTTCGTTCCCGACTTGAATCAATTCCTGAATGGCAAAATTTCCATCTGTCCCATCCGCATCGGCAGCGGGATGAGAATGAAAGTTTTGGAATCCGTACAGGCCATGTCACCGATTGTCATCACCCAAAAAGGAATTGAAGGACAAGATTTTAACACCAATCAGGAGTGCATGATTGCCGACAGCGCCAAGGATTTTGCAGATGCAATTGTAAAACTGTCCGAAGACCTGACATTACAGGAAAGCATCAGCAAGAATGCCAAAGAAAAAATCAAAAGCCGATACAATCCGAACGAAATGATAGAAAAACGATTGGCTGTTTATAGAAACATCGGAAGCAAACAACTATGAAAAAGTTCATTGTAAAAGGACTCATGAATTTACTGGGCAAATTGCCTTTAAAATTTCATTATTTCAACGCAAAATGGATTGCGTGGCTTCTGCAACACGTATTCCGCTATCGCCGTACGGAAGTCATTATGAATTTTACAAAGTGCTTCCCCGAACACAATTACGAAGTCATTAAATACTACGAAAAGTTGTTCTATGTCCACCTTGCAGAACTGATTGTCGAGACCATCTGGTTTGGTGCCTGCCGCAACCCCAAACGCCTGCGGGACGCCAGAATTATGGAAGTGGTCAATCCCGAAGTCATTAACCACCTGTACGAAGTGGCCCCCAGCGTGGTTGTGATGCTCTCGCACAACGGAAACTGGGAAATGATTGGCGGCATCAACAACTATAATTACACAGACATTCCGATCAATACGAGGGAGGACAATGTTTGCGTCGTCTATCGCAAACTCACCAGCAAATTGTGGGATGAGATCATGCGGGATAACCGCATTGCCCCTCTGCTTGACAAAGAAAACTTTCCGGGCTACATTGAGTCGAAGAATTTTCCCCGTTATGTCTATACCCACAAGGACGAAAAGAAATTCTACAACATTATCACCGACCAACGTCCTTATTTTGCTGCGCCGAACTATATCGAATGTAATTTCATGCACCAAAAAGTTCGCACCATGTCGGCAGCGGCCTCATTGGCGGCAAAATTTGGAATGGCAGTGGCTTATCTGAACATCAACCGCACCCGACAAGGGCATTATGATTTGGAATACACAGCCATCTGTGAAGATGCCAGCAAGATGCCGGTAGAGGAGATTATGCAGAAGTACTACGACTTGCTGGACAAAGACTTACACCGCAACCCCGTTAATTACCTGTGGACACACCGACGCTTCCAACAATGAAACGCATTGCAGCCATCACCATGCTTCGGCACGACGAAGATTTTCTCCGCAAATGGGTCAGCTATTACGGAGAGGAATTGGGTCGTAACAACCTGTATGTATTCCTGGATGGGACAGACCAACGCATTCCGGACTTTTGTGACGGGATTCATATCAAGGCGGTAGAACGCATTGCAGGCAACGTCCGCGAGGGCGACAAAGGCCGCATTGCTTATCTTTCCAAGGTCGCCAAGGGGCTCTTTGAACAAGGCTACGATATGGTGATTGGAACGGATGTGGATGAATTCCTCATACCGGATCCGAATTGTCAAAAAGGACTGGCCGCATTTCTTTCCCAAGCGTGGGAGCAGTCACAAAAACGAGCCTGTCCCTACACCAGCTTTTCCGGATTGGGCATTGACATAGGGCAGAAACTGGGCATCGAGAAAAGCATCGATTTTGCTCGTCCTTTGCTCAGCCAACGCAGTTATGCCAAACTCTCCACGCGCTACACAAAAGCCAGCGTCCTCATTCGGCCCGCCTCGGGTAAAACCCCACCCCAATGGGGCAGTGGATTTCACAGAGTAAGAGGACACAACTTCCATATTATCAAAGACTTGTACTTGTTTCATTTTGGTAGTTTGGACCTTGATCGCATCCGCCAAAGAATGGAAAAAACCGACCTTGTCGCCAAAGGATGGGGCCGTCATTTTTCCAAAAGGACAAAGACCATTACCTTGGTTAGCGAGCGCAAACCCTGCCCGTGGGAAAAGGCCGTCGGATTTGCCCGTTGCTGCCAAGCTTGGATTCGCCCTCCCTACGCGTGGAACAAGCCCGCGATGTTTGAATTAAAAATTGTCGTACAAATTCCCGAAAGATTTTGTGGAATAATATAAGGTAAATATGCTCGTTTCTGTCATCATCCCCATTTACGGCGTTGAAAAATACATTGCTCAATGTGCCCACTCTCTGTTGTCACAGACCTGGAAAGAGATTGAATATATTTTTGTAAACGACGGAACCAAAGACAAATCCATGGAGGTTCTCGCTGATGTTATCGCCCAATACCCAGAGCGCAAAACCCTGATAATCAACAAGGAAAACGCAGGACTCCCCCAAGCTCGCCTCAGCGGATTACAGCAAGCGCAGGGCGAGTACGTCTTACACATTGACTCTGACGACTGGGTTGAAACGGATATGGTGGAAAAGATGGTCAATGCAGCCATGGCCAACGATGCCGACATGGTGTATTGTTATGCCGTCAATGAATTTGGAAAGGGACGCAGACGCCTGTCAGTGGATGGGCGCTACGACAATTGCCTGGACTACGCTCGAGATATGTTGAAATTCAAAGCGCACGGATACTTGTGGAACAAATTGATACGTCGCAGCCTGTTTCAAGAAGACTTCTTCTACCCCACGCTGGGAATGCACGAGGATATGGTTCTGCTTGCCCAAGTTTTGGGACACAAAGGACCTTGCGTACGCATCAAAGAGGCGCTTTATCATTATAGAAGAGACAATGTAAATTCCATTTCCAAACAGAAAAAGACGGCAAGGGATGTGGATTCTGCCAGAAATTTCCTGCAATTGTATGCGTTTTGGAAAGACAGAAAAGCCATCCCCTTTGCAGACTCCCTCCCTTATATCTTTCTACGCTGTGGCTGGATTGCCAGTCGATTCCACGACGGTTTGTTGGAAGAATTTCCCTTTTTGAGAGAACAACTTTTGCGTTTGCCAGATTGTGGATGGGCTCCCAAGCGCTTTTTTCGCTTACAACGTGTCAAAAAGTGGCTACGCCAAAGACCCTTCCATTCCCCGCGTGTGCTCTGTTGTATTTTCAACTACAATGACAACCAGAATGCCATTGCCTGGAGCGAACGACTCTCCCCCTATTTTGATACCGTGATTTTGGACAGCGGCAGCCAACCTCGCTGCGAACACCCGACTGCCGTTGCACTGGATAACATTTATTATTCCGGACTCACGAATGAAGCGCACCAACGGGCCAAAGCTGGAAATTATCCTTGGACGGTCATTATTACCTCTGACCTGAAAATCAGCGCCAAGAACGAAAAGGCACTGCGACTGCGCATGGAAAAAATCTCTTATGCCACCAATGTCGGACTTTACCAACCGGGAAATTCCCGCAAAGGACGTTCGCACAGACAAAGCAAGGCGCGGATTTGGCCGGGCATGCGCCGTTCCAACTTTCAGGAAGGATGGTTTCACATGGTCCGCACGGATTTATTGGATGAAATTTGCCCTATCAACCTGGATATCAACCGTTTGGGCTGGGGTGTAGATATGGCACTTTCTTATTATGCCAACGCGAAAGGCCTGCTGATACTGGTAGACAACGACGTCACGATTGTGCATCCTGGCGGAACGGGCTACAGCAACAAAGAAGCTGACAGACAGATGGAAAACTGGTTCCGAAGTCTGGAGGGATTTCAGGATCCTTTCCACATGAAAAAGAACGTCGGCCCCATCCGTTATTGATAGCGTTTTGGATGGACGCACTACGCTAACGAGCCGCCCTTAACTTCTTCTCCAATTTTTCCTCAAAAGGACGCAGAAAATTGCGTCGCCAACGGTCGTACTGATAGGCGCTGGCCTGATCGGCAAATTGTTTCTCGATGAGCGCAATCGCCTTTTTCAAGCTCTCGATGCGGAATTGTTGGGAAGCCGAGTGGATATAACCCCCAAAATTCGGATAGTAGTAGTAAAGGGGTAAATTGAGAATAGTGGTCTTTCTGACGGCCAGCATTACCAGACTCCACCAAGGGAAATCCTCATAAATAATGCCGGGAATGAAGCGAATATCCCGAATCCGCTCCGTCCTATACAGACAACGCCATGGTTGACAATGCTTGACCACCCAACGCTTCTCCACGGGCGTCCTCTCTTTATCATAAGCCGAAAATTCAGTCGCGTAACGGAAAATATCGTTGGTGGCACAAGACTCAATTTTCTCCAACTCGTATGATTTGAAAGAGAACTTTGACGGCTCGGGCAAATGGGCAAAATGACGGAAAGTCAAACGCGTACGAAACTTGCGGTCATAGGTAAAGGCCACCATGTCGCTTTCATCGCGCTCGGCCATATAGTGGCAAATCTCCATGGTCTGGGGATGAAGAAAATCATCGGCATCCACAAACAGGAGATATTTACCCTGCGCCAAAGCCAAAGCATCATTTCGTGCTTGAGACACCCCGGCATTTTCCTTGTGCAAGATGCGAAAACGCGAGTCCTTGGCGGCATAGGCATCTAAAATCTCGCCACAGGCATCAGGACTGCCATCCTCGACACAGATGGCCTCCCAATCGGAAAACGTCTGCGCAATCAGACTATCCAGACAGCGCGGTAGGACGGAAGCGACCTTATAGACCGGGATGATTACTGTTATTTGCACCATTGATCTAACCACTTAAAGTATTCACGGTGCCACAAAAGGGCATTCTGGGGAGATAAAATCCAGTGATTTTCTTCCGGGAACAAAAGCAGACGAGAAGGAACTCCCATCATCTGCGCGCAGTTGAATGCCGCCAAGCCCTGGTCAAAAGGCACACGATAGTCGCGACCGCCATGAATCACAAGCAAAGGCGTATCCCAATTTTCCACCAACTTGTGGGGAGAGAGACGATAATGGCGCTGTGCCTTGGGATTTTTGCTCCAAGGAGAACCGGTAGAAGGGCCTTGTGTCGAATAGGCTTCGCGGGCTTTTTCAGAACGGGCCTCACCCACCACATCTTTGGACGGATATCCGCCACCATTGTCCCACTCCGGGAACCACATTTCCTCGGTGGTCTGATACATGTGTTCCTCATTGAAAATACCAGCATGGGCGATAAAACAATCAAAAACACCCTGATGGATACCACTTAAATAATAGACGCTGTATCCGCCGTAACTGGCTCCGCAAGCTGCAATTTTATCGATATAAGGCTCTGATTTCAAAGCTTTTGCCGCACTCAAATAGTCTTGCATATTCATACCGGGATAGTCGCCGGAAATCTGTTCTTTCCACTCCTGACCGAAAGCGGTGGTTCCACGGCGGTTGGGAAGTACCACCACATAGCCCTGCTCGGCCATCAAACGATAACACCAACGGTATGACCAACTTTGACTGATGGTGCCTTGAGGGCCTCCCAAGGTAATCAAAATGGCAGGATAGGTCTTGGTGGGGTCAAACTGCGGCGGATACATCACCCAGGTCAGCATTTTCTTGCCATCCACCGTTTCAATCCAACGCTCTTCTACACGCGGATCCGTCAAGGCGTCAAAAATAGCATCATTCACATGGCTAACCGCCTGTACAGACGCGTCAGCATAGGAAAGCACACACAATTCCTTGGGGCGATTGAGACTTTGACGAATCAAATAAGCCTTGCCGTCCGCCTCGTAGAAAGGGGTATTGTAGTCATAGTAATCTTCGGGAGAAGTCAGACGACAGATATTTCCCTTCAAATCCACAGAGAATACCGCCCTGATTCCATCGGTCAGACTTGAAAAACGGATTTCCTTGCTATCTGCAGTCCATTTAAGCTCTGAAGCATCTCGGTCAAACCCACGTGTCAATTCAACATTTTCACCCTCCGGCACGCTGATATCCACGCCTCCATCCAAAGAAAGCGGAGCGGGAACAGAAGCCACAGAACGCACCATAATACGCGCTCTATCAGCCTCATACCCATCTCTTTCCATACTGAGCCAAGCCAAATACTGACCGTCGGGACTCCATACAGGGTCGGTATCATAACCGCCGTCATGGGTAACGGCATAGGATTGATTGTTGATCAAATCATAGATATAGATATCTGTATTGGTAGAAAAAGCAAAGTCCTTTCCGCTTTTTCTCTTGACGCTATAAGCCAACTTCTCGCTATCGGGACTCCAACATAACTGTTCGATTCCAAAGAAAGGCTCTACAGGTAGCTCATAAGCGCGGCCTTCTTCCCCCAAAATATCCACCGCCTCGCCGAGGGATTTTCCATCAAAGGATGCCACAAAACTATGAGGCAATTCCGTCTTCCAATGGTCCCAGTGACGATACATCATATCATCTGCCACATAGGCATCCGCCTTGTCCAAATCTGCATAACGGTCTGACGGACGATCAGTCGGACCTTTCACCGTCCCCACCAGCAAGAGTTTTTTCTCATCAGGAGAAAGCGTAAACGCAGAAATAGCGGACTCGCCCCCTTTATATTGAATATGAGAAGCAATCAATTTCTTTCGAGACGCACTCATCTGCGCCCCCTCCCCTTTCAGATTGACAGAATACAACTGTCCCCCTTGCAAGAAAAGCAACTTTTTACCACCGTCATAAAAACAAGGATTGGAAACACTTTTCTTCTCCTGAAGCAAAATGTTGCAAGCTTTGCCCTCAAGGTCCGTCACATAAAAAGAAGAGAGACTTGAATTTTCCTTTACATTGGGATAAGCCACGGAAAAAAGCAAGGTTTTCCCATCGGGAGAAACCGCAGGACTTGAAATGCGTCCCAAAGAAAGCAGGGTTTCAGGGGTAAATTTTTCAAGTGTATTTACGGGTGCGACCGTCTGTTCCTTTTCATTCATAGCACAAGCATTTAACAAGAGCGCCGCCATCAACAAAGGGGCACAGCATTTTGACAATCTTTTTTTCAAAATAAAATCCATATTTATTTAACTAATCTTACTATAATCTTTGCTCTGATATTTCGATTTTCTTAATTCATTCTTCAAACATTCATTCTCCGGCGAAGACAGGCTCGGGTCCTTTTCAAGCACCGTAGAAGCATAATTACGGGCATCCGAAAGAATCATTCCGTCTTTCGCTAACGAGGCGATACTCAATGAGATAGGCAAGCCACTCTGCTGGGTTCCCTCCAAGTCTCCCGGACCGCGCATCTTCAAATCTTCTTCCGCCAATTCAAAGCCATTTTCGGTCGCACACATCAGTTCGATGCGACGACGGCTTTCTTTGGATAACTTATCACCGGTCATCAAGATACAATAGGATTTTTCACTACCGCGTCCCACACGACCACGAAGCTGATGCAACTGGCTCAAACCAACACGTTCGGCACTTTCACTCACCCTCACGCTGGCATTCGGCACGTCCACGCCCACCTCTATCACGCTGGTAGCCACCAAAATTTGTGCACGTCCCTCCACAAAAGCAGACATGTTGAAATCCTTGTCCGCCGACGATTGTTTGCCGTGTACAATGGCTGTCTTGTATTTAGGAAAAGGAAAAGCCTTCACGATATCTTCATAACCCAATTCCAAATTCTTGTAATCCATCTTCTCGCTCTCAAAAATCAAAGGATAGACCACAAAGACCTGACGGCCCTTTTCTATCTGGGAGGCCATGAAATTATACAGAGCCAGTCGCTTGGATTCACCCGCCGAACGGGTATCCACCGGTTTTCTGCCCGGCGGCATTTCATCGATGACAGAAGTGTCCAAATCCCCATAAAAGGTCATCGCCAAAGTACGGGGAATCGGCGTGGCCGTCATCACCAACACATGAGGCGGGCGTCCATCCGTGGTCTTACTCCACAGACGGCTTCGCTGTTCCACCCCAAAACGATGTTGCTCGTCAATGATAGCCAAACCTAAATTTTTGAATACCACAGGCTCTTCCAACAATGCATGCGTGCCCACAATCAATGAAATTTCCCCATTTCTCAACCCCTCATCCACCTCTCTGCGCTCTGCCGCCTTGCTGCTCCCGGTCAGAATCGCTGATTTCAAACCGGTCGGAGCCAGATATTTCTGTATATTGCGATAATGCTGACGGGCCAGCACCTCGGTAGGAGCCATAATACAAGCCTGATAGCCATTTCCCGCGGCAATCAAAGCCGTCAGCACAGCGACCATCGTCTTTCCGCTGCCCACATCCCCTTGCAACAGACGATTCATCTGTCGTCCGCTACGCATATCCTCTCTGATTTCCTTGATGACTCGCTTTTGTGCGCCGGTCAGACCAAAAGGAAGATGCTCATAGCAACGATTGAACGCCGCTCCGACCGAGGGCATCACAATGCCATTTTCAGCACGGGAACGATGATAACGTGCTTTCAGAAGAGAGAGTTGCAGGAGAAAAAGTTCCTCGAATTTCAGACGATAACGAGCCTTTTCCAAAGAATAAGCATCTTTGGGGAAATGAATGTTTTTCAAGGCAAAACGCAAATCACATAAACCTTTTTCCTTCAGCACATAAGCCGGTAAAGTCTCCTTTACGGAGGGAAGTGCCGTCTGCAAAGCGGCTGCCATAATTTTCTGCATCACCTTGTCTGTCAGACCGGCATTGCGCAACTTTTCCGTGCTGGGATAGACTCCGGTCAGCACCCCGACTCCCTCAAAATTATCTCGCGTCAGATTATCCACCTCGGGATGCACGAAATTGATTTTTCCATTGAAAGACTGGGGCTTACCAAAAAACAAGAACTCCGAGCCAACAGTCATCTTCTCATACATCCATTTAATGGCTTTGAAAAAGACCAATTCCATCTGTCCACCCCCATCCGTCACCACGACAATCAGACGCTTAACGGTATTGAAGCGTATCGGCTGGCCATCTTGCGGCAAAGGGCCGGTCGCCGTCATTAACTGTCTGGTAATCACACGTCCACGAAACTGCACATAGGCCACATCCGAGGTAATGGAAGCAATGGGCGTAATGGAACTTCGATCCACATAGCGAAACGGATAGAAACGAATCAAATCACTCGGCGAAACAAGCCCCAACTCCTCTTTCAGAAGTCGAGCCCGCCGAGGTCCCACACCGGGCAGAAATTGTATTTCCAAATCCGTCTGCATACGAAGCAATCCTACAAAAATAAGAAAAATCTATCAATAAGCGCTATTCTTCTTGTGCGGGCGGGACAACTCCCTCGTCTATCCAACGTCGAAGCAAACTTATGCAGCGCTGTTCTTGGCTCGTATCGATAGAAAAGAAACGTCTTTTCACATCTTCCAACTTGTAACAGCCTTTCATTTCTTCCAAAATAAAACATTTCAACTCTTCCCCCAGAGTCGAAGCCGTTTTCGCCTCTTGCGCTCCGTCTGGCTTTTTCTTTATTTTTGCGCTTTCCTTACACCAATCGCAAGAGCCGCAATCTTCACTTTCTTCCTGCCCGAAATAGCGAAGAAGAAAACGACTACGACAACTATCTTGTTGCTCTACATATTCCAACATGGTTTCACTCCTTTGCGCCGAAGTCTTTTTCAACTGCTCGTATAAAGGCAGATTCAGATATAAATCTTTGGGATAATAGCGGGCATGGTGCAGATAAATCACCGTCGCTTCATCAGCCGGGATATAACGAATCAGATGCATCAGCGACAACTGATAGAGCAACTGACGCAATTGCGACTGACTCACTCCAATTTGTGCCGCCAGATAATCCTCCTCCACCGGCTCGACATACGAAAAGATGGCCGTATAGCGACGCATGAGCGCATCCAAAAGAAGCGGCATTTTCTCATCCTGAAAATCCTTTCGACCATATAAAGATTCGCGGCTGCAAATAATTCCGACCTTGGTGGTAATCGTAGCATCCGGCGTGTAACTGATATGCCCCGATTTTTCCAGATATGCCAAAGCATTGCGAGCCATCGCATGCTCCAACGAAAACTGCTTGCAGAACTCTTCCAGCACAAATTTCAACTGACGTCCTTCCCCGTTTTCATAGGCGATATCATAAAATTTATGGAGTTTCTGATACACATCCTCTATATATTCCGGACTCGGATAGGACACACGGTTGATTTGAGACAGACGGGTCTTGTCATGTCCATTCCAGAGCAGCACGGCATACGAACGTTTCCCGTCACGACCGGCACGGCCCGCCTCTTGAAAATACGCCTCGGGGCTGTCCGGAATATCGAAATGGACCACAAAACGCACATCCGGCTTGTCTATACCCATACCAAAGGCGTTGGTACAGACCATAATACGTATTTTATCCGACTTCCAATCTTCTTGTCTTTGCGCACGCAGCGGCGCCGAAAGTCCGGCATGATAGAAAGAAGCGGAATGACCGTTATCCGTCAGAAATTTCGCCAACTCCTCACAGCGTCTGCGACTGCGTAAATACACGATTCCTGTCCCCTGCTGACTTTGACAAATTTGCAGTAATTTGCCGAATTTATCCTCACAATTCCGAACAATATAAGATAAATTGGGACGTTCAAAACCCGACTTTATGATGGCGAAACCGGAATTTTCCTCCTTCTGCCCTGCTCCCATGCCCTGCGGGCGAGCCAACAGACGGACGATATCCTGACAAACCTCGGGCGTCGCGGTAGCCGTCAAAGCCAAGACCGGAGCATCCACCCAGTTTCGCAACTCTCCGATAGACAGATAATCCGACCTGAAATCATAACCCCATTGTGAAATGCAATGTGCCTCATCCACAACAATATAGGAGACATTCATCGCCCGTACATACTGCTGAAAAAGACGGGTTGAAAGACGTTCAGGAGAGAGATAGAGAAACTTAAAATCCCCATAACAGGCATTGTTGAGCGCCAAGTCCACCTCACGCCTGCTCATCCCGCTATACACCGCTAATGCCTTGATTCCCCGCGCCTCCAGATTCTGCACCTGGTCTTTTATCAAAGAAATCAAAGGGGTGATTACCAGCGCGATACCGGGCCGCATCAGTGCCGGAAGCTGAAAACAAACCGACTTACCTCCGCCGGTCGGAAGCAAAGCCAAAGTATCCACGCCATTCAACGCCGATTCCACGATTTGAGCCTGTTTGAGGCGGAAGTCATCATACCCCCAATATTTCTTCAAACAAGCCCTTGCTGCCTCCATATTTTTCATTCCATCCATATATTTACAAATATATCGAATTGTATGGTATTTTTCAAATAATTTTTGTAAATTTGCACGGAAATATAAAATTGCCTTACAAGGTGAAATTTGGAAATAATTAACATTTTTTACAAATAACTATGAGCAAGATTAAATTGAACAAGTACGGCATCAAAGATGTCAAAGAGATTCTCTACAACCCCAGCTATGAGGTTCTTTTCAACGAGGAGACCAAACCCGAATTGGAAGGATTTGACAAAGGACAGGAGACTGAGCTCGGCGTTGTAAACGTAATGACCGGTATCTACACCGGACGTAGCCCTAAAGACAAATACATTGTTATGGATAAAAACTCCAAGAACAATGTATGGTGGACTTCTGAAGAGTATAAGAATGACAACCACCCCATGTCTGAGAAAGTATGGAAAGAGTTGAAGAAATTGGCCACCAAAGAGCTTTCCGGCAAAAGATTGTTCGTAGTGGATGGATTCTGCGGCACCAATGCTGACACCCGTATGAAAGTTCGTTTCATCATGGAGGTTGCATGGCAGGCACACTTCGTAACCAATATGTTCATCCGTCCTAAAAACCAGGCTGAATTCGACCAGGAGCCCGATTTCGTGGTTTACTGCGCTTCTAAAGCCAAAGTTGAGAAATATAAAGAGTATGGTTTGAACAGCGAGACTGCCGTTGCTTTCAACGTAAGCACCAAAGAGCAGGTTATCTTGAACACTTGGTACGGTGGTGAGATGAAGAAAGGTATGTTCTCTATGATGAACTACTTCCTTCCTTTGCGCGGCATCGCTTCTATGCACTGCTCTGCCAACACCGACCTCAACGGCGAGAACACCGCTCTCTTCTTCGGTCTCTCCGGTACTGGTAAGACCACCCTTTCAACTGACCCCAAACGTTTGTTGATCGGTGACGACGAGCACGGCTGGGATGACAACGGCGTATTCAACCTCGAAGGTGGTTGCTATGCCAAAGTTATCAACCTCGACAAAGAGTCTGAACCCGATATCTACAACGCCATCCGTCGCGATGCTTTGTTGGAGAACGTAACGGTTGACGCTGAAGGCAAAATCGACTTCACCGACAAGAGCACCACAGAGAACACCCGTGTTTCTTACCCTATTTACCATATCAAGAACATTGTTCGTCCTGAATCAAAAGGTCCTGCTGCAAAACAGGTTATCTTCCTTTCAGCTGACGCATTCGGTGTACTTCCTCCGGTTAGCATCTTGAACGCAGAGCAGGCTAAATACTACTTCCTCTCTGGATTTACCGCCAAGTTGGCAGGTACCGAGCGCGGTATCACCGAGCCTACTCCTACCTTCTCTGCTTGCTTCGGACAGGCATTCCTCGAGTTGCATCCTACCAAATATGCCGAGGAATTGGTTAAGAAAATGGAAAAGAGCGGTGCGAAAGCATACCTCGTAAATACAGGTTGGAATGGTACCGGCAAACGTATCTCTATCCGTGACACCCGTGGTATTATCGACGCTATCTTGGACGGAAGCATCGACAAAGCACCCACCAAGACCATTCCTTTCTTCAACTTCGAAGTTCCTACCGAGCTCCCTGGTGTTGACACCGGCATCCTCGATCCTCGCGACACCTACGCAGAGGCTTCACAGTGGGAAGAGAAAGCGAAAGACCTCGCTTCTCGTTTCATCAAGAACTTCAAGAAGTACGAGACCAACGAGGCTGGTAAAGCTTTGGTAGCAGCTGGTCCTAAAGCAGAGTAATTTTTACTATTACAAAATCGCTATGAAGAAAATTCTTACTTACATTTTTGCGAGCGCTGCCCTATTATTGGGAGTCAGCGCTTGCGAATACGACTATCACGACGAAGTAACAGGCGTTGAGATAAACAAAGAAACCATTGAATTGAGCGTAGGCGCACAAGAAGAGCTTAACGCAAGTGTTGAGCCCACCTATGCCTACAACAGACAAATCAAATGGAAATCCAGCGACCCTACCATCGCGCAGATTATTGACGGCAAAGTTACCGGAATCAAAGCCGGCACCGCCATTATCACCGTTACAACGGTAGATGGAGGATTCACAGACACTTGCACCGTAACTGTAAAGTAAGCAAGAATTCCTTATAATAAAGAAGGTGGCTAAAAATTTTTTAGTCACCTTCTTTCGTATTTATTCTGATATTAGGAACCACAGCCCTATACACTTAATGCGAGTTTGGGGCGATTCAGGCCTAAGCAGTAGCTAAAATCATCCTTATGATGTGAAAATCAATATACCTTGAGCAAGTTTTGGGCAAAAGTCGCTTAAGGGGTATCAAAAAAATCGGATAAATCATTGTTTTTAACGATTTATCCGATTTCTGTCGGGATGATCTGACTCGAACAGACGACCCCCACGTCCCTAACGTGGTGCGCTAACCAACTGCGCCACATCCCGTTCCCAAAATGGACTGCAAAGATAGCGTATTTTTTAATATTTACAAAGATTTTATCAGTTTTTATCAATTATCTCGCTTATTATTCGCGATTGCCAAGATTACGCCCAAGGCAACACCCAAAAATGCCGCAAATAAAACCTGATAATTAGACGGCAGCATAAAAGTCAAGGTGTGAGCCGGGTACCAGAACAAAGGAATGGTTTTCTTGAACACAAAGCCCCATTGCGTTTTCCAATCCAGCCCCGTGATGATTTTCCCGACAGGAATAGGCGTTGAAAAAAATCCAAACAAAGTGCCGCCGGTCTGCTGGATATGCGTATCCGTAATTTTATGAAAAGTCATGAAGACCGGAGCAAAAAAGCTGTTCATCAAGACACTTACGCTAAAAGCCACACACAACTTCCCCCACGAGAATCCTTCGAATGCAAACCATTGAGCCGCCTGCGGAGCGCCTAACAATTCATACAATTTGAGTGTACCCGCTTTGAAAACCACCATGGCGCCCCAGATAAACACGCCCAGTACACCCCATATCAACATACGGGGAAGCACACCGAAGCCTTTCTGTACATAAACACCACGACGTATGCGCAAACCAATCATTTCGCCCAAGGTGGAAAGAATGGCAAACTTAAAGAAACTCATCACAACAGGGTGAGAGGCCGTCGCCTGATTATAAAAAGCGCCCGCTTGAGGAACAAAGGCAAAGAGTGCCGCCACAAGAGCCACACACAGCAACAAAAGCCCATCCGATTTTTTCATAGGTACAACATTTGATTAACACGCAAACTTACAAAAAACTTGCCGCATGCAACAGCGCTTTGCTGGAAATATCATTATCTTTGCATAGTATTGGCTGACAAGATGAACAAAAGCATTCTATATATACATGGTTTGGGTGGCGGATCCGACAGCCGTATTCCCTCCATCCTCAAAGAACATTATGCAGACAAAGGAATTCAAGTCCACTGTCACACCTATGATTTTGATCCGGAAATCGCAGCCGCACAAATCGCTGAATGGTTTGAACAATACAAACCTGATTTGCTGATTGGCGAGTCATTGGGCTCCATTCAAACCCTTCGTATCAAAGCCAAGATTCCTCACTTTTTCGTTTCCCCCGCCTTGGGCGCCCCCCTGTGGCTTTCACACTGTGCATTTTTAGCTAAAATCCCATGCGTACGCCGCTACCTGAACCGCCTCTACGAGCCCACAGAAGGCGGCGACAGACAAGTGGCCGACTTTCGCTACGAGACTCTCAAAAAATACCGCAAGCACTACCAAATCGCCACCCAGAACACCGACTTCCCCTGTTTTGCCTTTTTCGGCACCCGTGACCACTACAAAAAAAGCGGCATTGTATCCATACGCCGCTGGGAAAAATTATTTGGAAAGGGAAGTTACGCGCTGTACGAGGGCACCCATTTTATGGAAAATGAATACATCTACTCGATGCTGATTCCTAAAATCAATAACACATTGGGATTATAAAGTCAGCAATTTAATCACCAACTCACGGAAAATCTCCGATTCATTCATATCGCCACCATCGCCACCTTTGCTTTTGTAATCGTAATCTTTCAGCAAGGCAATGGCACTCATACATCTTTTTTGCGGCCAATAACGCTGCGCGCTATCCAAATTTTTGAGAGCAAAAGGAGGTACTCCCACACGGGCAGCTCGCTCGGAATAAGGCAAAGAGGGCTGCGCAGCACAGATGAGCGCATTACGTAGCAACTTGTAAAAATGAGCATAAAGCAAGCTCACGCAAGGCACCATAGAAAATCCTTTGACGGAAGAAAGATTGCCGGCAATCTTCATGGCGCGACTTGTTTGATTCTCCGATAGCGCATTATTAAGTTCAAAAATGCTCATCTGGCGGCTGATACCGATATTCTCTTCTATATCCTTGACCGTTATTTCCTGCGTCCCTTCCGGGAGGTTTTTGAGCATTTTCTCGGTCTCTACGACTATTTTACCCAAATCCGCACCGGTAAATTCCGCAAAAAGTGAAGCCGCATTGGGCTCGATTTTCAGCCCCATAGAGGCAAAGTAAGAGGATATCCAGGTATCGACTTTATAATCCGGAATGGCAGCAGACTCCAACACCACACCGACTTTCTGCACCGTCTTATACAAGGCGCGGCGTTTGTCAGCCTTGGCACCACGCAGGCAAATGACAAGCACGGTACTTTCAAGAGGCCTTTCGCAATAGAGCGCCAAATCCTCGTAATCTTTCATCATCTGGGCTTCCCTGACAACCACCAACTGCCGTTCGGAAAACATAGGATAGCGCCGCGCCGCCGTAATGACATCATCCGCCTTGACATCCACCCCATAGAAAACATATTGATTAAAATCCCTGTCTTCTTCCGGAATAGCGTGGGCGAGAATTTCTTCCGTTACCTTATCAATATAATAAGGCTCTTCCCCCATCAACAGATATACAGACTTGAAGATGCCCTTTCGAGCATCTTCAATGAGTGTTTTTGCCAACAAAATGGCATCCTGTTGGACTGTTTTTGCCATTAGTCGTTGCGTTTTTCTTTCAATCTTGTCAATTTCTCTTTCAAGATATCGGCACACTCGTTGATGGCTGTCTCAAAAGAATTGGCATTGCGTTCCACCACCACACTGTTGCCCGGAACGGACACATTGACGCGCACATTCTTGTTTTCATTGTCGCTCAACAAGGAAAATTTTACGTCGACAGAGATGATGGGATCGAAAAACTTATCAAGTTTGCTTAGTTTTTTCTCGGTAAATTCAAGTAGTTTGGCATCAGCATCGAATTTGATGGACTGGACATTGATTTTCATAATTACCTCCGTTTTTTAGCCCTTGGGTGGGCGGTTTGATAAATTTTCGATAGTTGAGCCACTGAATTGTGGGTGTAAACCTGGGTCGCCGCGAGAGAACTGTGCCCCAACATTTCTTTAATAGAGTTGAGATCGCCGCCCTCACCGAGCAACTGTGTCGCCAAAGAGTGTCGAAGCACGTGGGGAGACAAGCGCCCCGAAATACCTTTCACACCGGCCAACTCAGTCTTGACCACTCGGTCCACAAAGGTTGGATAGAGCCTTTTGCCTTTGATCGTCACCAGCAAAGGACTATCCGCATCCTTTTCACAATCAATGAAGCTATCAACTGCATTCAAATATAATACAATTTCTTCAAATAATGAAAAAACCAAAGGAATTGTTCGCATTTTATCTCCCTTCCCTTTCACCGTCATGGTTTGTCGGGAACGGTCAAAAGAGGAGCGATTCAGAGCTATCATTTCTGCACGACGCATCCCGGTCGCATAGAGCAGGGAAAGTATCAGACGAGAAAGCCGTTGATGATAGAGTTGTGCAGAATCAGGCTCATCTGTCCCGGTAGGAGCTAAACTCATCTGCTCAAGAGCCTCACGACTTGCCCACCAGGCCGTATCATCAAAATAACGCTCCAAGGCCTCATCGCGATAAAAAACAGGAAGACGCTTTTTCGTTTTGGGGCGTTTAACCGCAGAAATCGGATTGGCCGAGAGCATTTCACGTGAAATCAGATATCGGCTAAATGCACTGAGGGCAGAGAGATGCTGCAGCACGGTTCGCGCCTGCATTTTACACTCATCCAGCAAATAGACTTGATAATTTCGTATTTGGGCAGGAGTCAAGACGTCTAACAACTCCCGGTCTGACTCGACCTGATGATAAGCAATAAAGCGCTGCAGGATTTGGGTATAAATCGCCACGGTGCGTGTAGAATAACGACGCACATATTGCACATAATCGATGTAATCATCGAGAATTTTCATAAAATGGAGAGCTTAATTTTGAGCAGTCTGCTCCGCTACAGGTACCAATCCGATTTCAGCCGCCTTGCGCTGCATCAGTTCTTTGGCCGGCTCAAATTCATTGGGAATCAGTCCGTCCAGAATCGCCTCTTTCACATAATCTTTGATAACAGCAATTTCACGTCCGGGAGGAATACCATAGAATTCCATAATATAATCTCCGGTAATGGGATTCTTAAAGTTGCGCACCCTGTCCTTTTCTTCCACCTGCAACATTTTCTGCTCGACGAGTTTGAAATTTTCGTGCAGACGGGCAACTTTATGGGGATTTTTGGACGTGATATCCGCATTGCACAGCAGCATCAAATCATCGATATCATTGCCGGCTTCAAAAATCAGACGGCGCACCGCAGAATCCGTCACCTCATCCGTCACCAACGCAATGGGGCGCAGATGCAAAAAGACCAATTTCTGCACATACTTCATCTTTTCATTGAGCGGCATTTTCAACGATTTGAAGATACGGGGTATCATCTTGCCACCGATAAACTCGTGCGAATGAAAAGTCCATCCAATATGAGGATCATAGCGCTTGCTGGCCGGCTTGCCGATATCGTGCAGAAGCGCCGCCCAACGAAGCCACACATTCGGCTCAGTACGAACCGTTATAACTTCATGATTATCAACAATATCATAGTTACACAAACGGCCTTCCGCAATCGCCTGCTCTTCCAAACGGCAGACATTGTCCAAGACCATCAGGGTGTGGGAAAAATTCTCTTTGTGTCCCCTGCCCTCCTGTGTCTCAACGCCTTTCAGATGAGCCAGCTCGGGAAGTACGTATTCCAACATTCCGGTCTTATCCATCAAAGAAAAAGCGATGGAGGGACGGGAAGAAACCAAAATTTTATTCAATTCTTCCGCGATGCGTTCCTTGGACAGAATCTGCATACGATGAAGATTGCGGGTTATGGACGCCATGGACTCATCCACAATACGGAACGGACGTTCGGGGGTAGAGAGTTTGGTCGCGAAACGAATGGCGCGAAGCATACGCAAAGGGTCGTCGCTATAAGTCGTGTCGGGATCCAGAGGGGTGCGTATAATACCTTGCGCCAAGTCACGGATGCCACCAAAAGGATCGACCAACGCACCAAAATCTTCACGTTGGAGACTGAATGCCATCGCATTGATGGTAAAATCGCGGCGCAACTGATCTTCCTCTAAAGTCCCGTCCTCAACGATGGGCTTACGAGAATTGCGGTCGTAACTTTCCTTACGGGCACCGACAAATTCCACCTCCATACCACGATAGCGCAACATGGCGGTACCGAAATTCTTGAAGACACTGACTTTGGCTCCGACCTTGTCCGCGACCGCTTGAGCCAATTCAATTCCGCTGCCCTCTACCACGATATCCACATCCTTGCAATCACGTCCCAGGAAGCAGTCACGCACATAACCGCCTATCACAAAGGCTCTTACACCTTTGCGCGCCGCACATTCCGATACAATATCAAATATCTTCCTGTCGAGAAAGCCTTCTGTGATGGTAGCACTCATAATATTCCAACATTTCTGCAAACGAGGGGGCTTTTTCCATCATATCAAAACCCTTTTCGTTTCTTTTGCAAATATAAGTATTTTGTCCGTTGGTTGCTACTATAAAAGGTACATCCAAAACCCAATTATAGCGAATAATCTGCTGCAGAACTTTGTCGCTCAACGGCACGGAGGGACGCTTACATTCGATCACCATCATAGGCTTCAAATCGCGCGCAAAAACCAGAATATCCGCCCTCATCTGCTTGTTACCCAAATTGAAAGAAACTTCGCTATTCATCATAGAATGAGGCACTTGCATCTGTTCGTGCAAAAAAGAGATAAACCACTGACGCACTTGCTCTTCGGGCGTTAGCGGCACTTCTTTTTTACGCAAGGGATCAAATACCATCGGAGTCATCTGGAAACTTTCGGGATTAAAGGTTGGTCAGCACGCGAAGGGCGGACGAACAGACTTCCAGCATAACGGGGGTATGGGCAACGATTTCACCATCGGCCTCCACTATTTCTTCCATCTGACTTCCGCTATTTTGCACTGAACAGCCGTTTTGCGCCACCCCGCCGTTCTGTTCTGTCTCAGCGTTTTGCGCTGCGGGCAGCATTGAAATTTCCACTTTTTTGCATCGCCCGAAAATCAAATCCTTTTCCTTTTCGAGCGTTCCATTGAACAGACGCGGAATTTTACTGAACAAATACCAAATCGGCAGACGCGGAATCACTGTATAGTCCAACATTCCGTCATTGAGCACGGCCGAAGGACATTGACGCATCCCGCCTCCCGAATAGGGTCCCAGACCGAATGCTATGGAATAAAAAGGACCGCTGAACACTTCCACACCATCCGCCACCATACGAATGGGCGCAGGACGACAATGCAAGATATTATATATCAACGAATTGACATAGAGCAAACGACCGCTTTTTCCTTGCGCTTTCTGCTTATTCACCTGTTTACAGACATGGGCATCAAAACCGATGCCACCCACATTGAGCATATAGGAAACCGATTGACGATCCACCACTTTTACAATATCCTGAAAAGTAAAATGTTCAGCTTGTAAAAGTTTGACAATATCCGACAGCTTGCGAGGAATGTGATGACCCTTTATCCAATCATTGCCCGAACCGATAGGAATCACAGCCAACGTAAAATCCGACAAAGGAAGTTGAGACTGCTCCGCGCTATTCGCAATTCCATTGAGAACTTCATGGGCCGTACCATCTCCGCCCACCGCAATAAAACGACGGAATCCGCAACGGGACGCCTCTTTCACCAGTTCAATGGCGTGATGCGGCGCACGGGTAAAAACCGCCTCGAACTCAATGCCGGCCTCTAATAACATAGCCTGAGCCTTCCCCCATACGGGCAGCGTCTTACCACTACCGGAATGAGGATTTACGATGACTTTCCAAATCTTTTTATTCTCCGACATGAGTTGTTACAGAATTTTTGAGTTGCAAAAATAAGAAACTCCCCCAAATAAACGAAATTTTTACTACTTTTGCAGAATATGGGAAAAGTAATATCAATTGCCAATCAAAAGGGTGGCGTGGGCAAGACTACCACCGCCATCAACCTTGCCGCATCGCTGGCGGTTTTAGAAAAAAAGGTGCTCATCATTGACGCCGACCCCCAAGCCAACACAACCTCCGGACTCAATTTTCTTCCGGACCAGGATCAAGACAGGACTTTGTATGAGGTCTTGTATGGCTCGCTGGATATTCAGGACGCACTGATTCAGACCGAAATCGCCACCTTGCACATGATTCCGGCGAATATCAACCTGGTGGGTATCGAGACCGAGAAAATCGAAGAGGACGGTAAGGAGTTCCTGCTCAGAAATGCGCTTTCCACCATTCAGGACAACTACGACTATATCATCATTGATTGTTCGCCCTCATTGGGCCTGATTACCGTGAATGCGCTGACCGCTTCCGATTCGGTCATCATCCCCGTACAGCCGGAATTTTTCGCATTGGAAGGCCTTGGCAAACTATCCCAGACCATTCGCATCATTCAGTCGGAACTCAACCCCAACCTTACCATTGAAGGATTTTTGGTAACCATGTTTGACGGACGCACCAAGTTGCACAACCAGGTATTGGAAGATTTGCGTGAGCATTTCGGAGAATTGGTCTTCAACACCATCATACAGCGCAATATCCGTTTGAGTGAAGCTCCCTCACATGGCAAACCCATCATTCTTTACGATATCATCAGCAACGGCACCTCCAATTATATGAATTTTGCCTCGGAGGTCATCAATAAAAACCAACAATAGAAATGGCCAAGAAACAATACGGATTAGGAAAAGGTCTCGGAGCGATTCTACCGGGCACGGGTAAAGATCTCGGCGAGATGCGCAAACCTGTGGGATATGTCAATAAAGATATTATTTCAACGGTAGGTGCCACTCCCGCCAATGTATCCGACATCATTCGCATCAACATCGACCTGATTGAACCCAACCCCTTCCAGCCTCGTATGACTTTTGACGAGCAGGCTTTGGAGGAACTCTGCCAGTCCATTCGTTCCTTGGGTTTGATTCAGCCCATTACCGTCCGCAGCCGAAGCGAAGGCAAATATCAGATTGTCAGCGGTGAACGAAGATATCGCGCCAGCAAAATGGCCGGTATGGATATGATTCCTGCCTATATCATCAAAACAAATGACAAGGGCATGTTGGAAATGGCGATTGTAGAGAATATCCAGCGTGAGGAATTAGATCCTATCGAAATCGCCATGAGTTATCAGCGACTCATCGACGAGTGCGACTTGACCCAAGACCAGATGGCACAGCGCATCGGCAAGAAAAGAAGCTCCATCACCAACTACCTTCGTTTGCTCAAACTGCCCGCTAAATTGCAGCACGACCTCAAAGAGGGATTGCTCAGTGTGGGACATGCCAAAGTGATACTCGGTGTAGAAAACAGTGCATTGCAGGAAGAACTTTGCGATGCTTGCGTACGTGAGGGCTTGTCTGTACGTGCTTTGGAAGAAAGAATTTCCAAACTCGGCAAGGAAAGCAAAACCTCTGAAGCCCAGGAATTGCCGGAATTCTGCTTCAAGGCAGCCGAAGCCATCGGAAAGTATTTTGACGGTAAGGTAAACGTCAAATTAAACAGCAATGGAAGCGGACGTATCACCATCAGCTTTGCTTCCGACAAACAGCTGGATGAGTTTATTCACATTGTTGAGAAAAACCAATAGAGATTGAAAGTATTCAGATATATACTGCTTGTGTGTTTGATATGGGGGTGTGCCAGCCAAATGGTTCACGCCCAATTTCGTTCTGAAGCTTTTACTCAAAATTATAATGAAGATACCGGCGCCAACCCTGCCGACACCTCCGACAAACTTTTTTCTTTTGAGGAGTATTTCGGTGGACTTGCCCATAAAAGACCGGCACGCATCGGCACTTTGGTCGGTGGTTCTGCCATATTGGTGGGCGGCTGCCAAATCTACAACAAACAATACTGGAAACTCCCCATTGTGTACGGCGGACTTGCCGTAGGACTCGGTGGAGGTATATGGACGCTGGAAAAATACAAAAAGACCGGAGATGAATGGTGCAAAAACGCCTACCCTTGGTTTTTTGCCGCGGCCGGATTGACCTGGTGGGCCTCCCTGCTTGATGGCGCCATCTGCTATCATGCCGACCGTAAGCCTGACCCCGGAAAATCCACCATTTACTCCCTGCTTTGCCCCGGAATGGGACAGATTTATAATGGTGAATCCTGGAAAGTCCCCATTTATTGGGCTTGCTTGGTGGGCAGTGTGCATTTTTACGTCACCAACAAGACCAATTATGAACGATATCGCTGGATTTATGATCAGGCAAGCAATCCTGAAACCAGTTCCAGCACCCCGATTTCAGCAGAAACTGCCAAATGGTATCGTGACGAATATAGACGGTACCGCGATTACTCAGTGCTTGCTTTGGCCGGATTTTATCTTCTGCAAGTCATTGATGCGAATGTATTTGCCTACATGGGGGATTTTGAAGTAAATGACAATATCAGTATGCGGGTCTCCCCGGCTGTCATCACACCCTACGACCATTACGCAGGAGACTTTACCGGGGCTTCCATACGACGCTCTGCCTCCTATGGCAATGCTTATGACGCATACGGATTAAAATTAGCCTTGAAATTTTAATGATGAAAAGTATCAGATACAAAGCGATTTGCGTCGCTTTTTTTGGAATGTTTTGCCTTGCGATTGGCCTCCCCGCGCAGAGTGCAACGATATTTTCAGCACAGAGGGAAATGACCGACAGCACCTTGGTCGCAACGGAAGCCGCTGACAGTACGCAGACAAGCCCCGCAGACAGCTCTATGGTATTAGCGGACAGTTCAATGGTGCTGGTAGATGCTTCTCAAAAGGTCATTGACATCGATAGCCTCCACGCGGTGATTGCACGTTGGCAACAGACCCAGCCGCGATGGATGATAGAAGAGGGCGATATCAGCGAAAATATCCCCACGCGCACCCCCGACTCGGTTTTTGTAGCGCGCCTGGACGCTATGAACTCCTATATTCCCCTGTCCTACAATCATATTGTCCATAATTTCCTCGCCCTTTATTCAGACCGCCGACGCAGTTCTATGGGCGACGTATTGGGGCGTTGTAATATCTTCATGCCTATTTTTGAAGAAATTTTCAACCGCTACGATTTGCCCGAAGAGTTAAAGGCAATGGCGATCATTGAATCGGCCCTCAACCCGACAGCCACATCCCACGCCGGTGCAAAGGGGCTATGGCAATTTATGTATAGCACCGGAAAACGATATGGTTTGCAGATCGATTCCTTTGTGGATGAGCGTCTAGATATTTATAAATCCGCGGATGCCGCTGCCCGATATTTGCGAGACGCCTATTATGTGTTCGGGGATTGGGCGCTTGCCATTTCATCCTACAACTGCGGTCCGGGAAATGTTCAAAAAGCCATACGCAGAAGCGGCTCGCGCAATTTCTGGGATTTATACGAATGGTTGCCCCGCGAGACAAGAGGTTACTTTCCTGCCTTTATTGCGGCGCTCTATATCACGCGTTATTATAAAGAGCACGGAATTGTCCCCAAAATTGAGGGAGAAATCGGCCCTATCGACACGATTCGCGTCAATAAAATGCTGCATTTTGAACAGATTGAAAAAGTCGCCGGTATCCCCCGTAAAACCTTGCGTTCCCTCAACCCTCAATACCGTCACGATATCGTGCCGGGCAAAGACAAGGAATTCATTCTTCGCATCCCCTATTCTTCTGTCAATCAATTTATTGACCACGAAAAAGAAATCTACCAATACAAGGCTGACTCGTTGTTCAATCCGGTCCGACTGAAAAAATTACAGGACGGAATGAATGGAGAGCGCATCATCTACAAGGTACGAAATGGAGACGTGTTGGGTAAGATTGCCATGCGCTATCACTGCAAGGTGTCTCAAATCAAACGATGGAATAATCTGAAAAGCGACCGCATCCGTGTCGGCCAGAAATTGGTTATCTACCGCGGCGGCCGCAAAGGGTAGAAGGTTTGGCAGCCCCTACTCCTTAATATATAAGGTACAGTGACAAATGTCTTTCTCTCGGTAATCCGAGCAAGGGCATTTCTTATCATACCCTTCGTTGTGGCAAGGGCACTCGCCATTGTTTATTTCTATGCGCTTTACAATGGCATTGACCACTTTTTCGTTGGGATTGAGGCGCCATCCCGGCTTGATAAAAAACTCCATACAATTAAAGTTGCGTTAAATGAGAGATTAAGGATTTTGCAACGTTATCCCAGTTGTAAACATCCAAAATCTTTGCTTTGATTGCTTCTGCATCAAAATCTGTACCAGTTCCTGTGGAAGTCGTTGTCTCTTCCAGTCCAAGTGTGGTACGAATGCGAGCCTGCAGCAATGCCTCATCGGAGCAATCAATATGATTTTCGCCAAAGAAACTAAAGTCTTCCATTGCGGTTTTATTGGAACATATGCACGGAACACCCGCAGCACCGGCTTCAATCGGCGGAATACCAAAACCCTCGGCAATCGCCGGATAAACAAAGAGCGAAGCCGCCTTGTACCATAGTTTCAACTCCTGGTATGGCGTATTATACAACAATTTAACATGCTGACGTACCTCGGACGATAGTCCGGAGAGAAGACGATCAAACTCGGGCATCGCAAGGGTTTTGCGACCAATTAAAACCAAATCGTAGCCTTTCTCCCACAAACGCATATCCAAATACGTCTTGAGTAGTAAATCCTGTTTCTTGCGGGGCTCAAAACGACTCACACAGAGCAAATATTTTCCCACCCCTTTGCTGGCCGTAAACTCTCTTGCCTTTTGTTCATCAATGTCATAAAAATCACTGAGCACCGCATTGGGCGTGACAAAAATATGCTGTTTGCCTATACCAAAATGTTTGGAAATACGCTTTTTTGAGTACTCTGACACCGTCAAAAGATGGTCTGCCCGTTTGGCTGAAAAACGGAAAGTTAAGCCCTTGAAGAATTTGTATTTTTTGGGGAATAATTCCGGGAAATCCTTAAACAAAATATCATGCAAGGTCACCACCAATGCGCAACGACCTCCTTGTGTAGAACGACGTCCCAAAAGAGATTTGAATGGCGGGGCGTTGTACTGAAAATGCGCAAAATCGATATGGTTGCGGCGAATAATCTTCGGATACTCAAACAACAACCTTTGGAGCTTTCCACCATCTGACAACTTTACAAAATGGACACGGGAAGATATCACTTCGTTGGAATAGTCCGAATCCACATCTTGGCGATAACCAGCCCAAGTTAATTTCTCCGGGTACTTTGAGGCAAAATAAAACTCCCAATCTTCAGGTGCATGGCGCAACATCGCGCTATACAAACCGCGAATATGCGTATTTACTCCTTCTGACGTGACGTAATCAAAGCAGTGGCAATCGACCAATATTCTCATTTGCGAATCAGATTAGATTTGACTTTCTGCCAAATATACGAAGGATTTGCGAATATGGAGCGCATGATAAGGAAAAAGGCGGAGAAGATGTGACCTTTCTTCAATGAAAAATACCCTCTGCGCAAACTGTCTGCCGAAAGCGCTTCTTTGCGAATGGCTTGTTCTTGTTTGGCTGTCAAAGAATTGCGAAATTCAATAAAAGTCAGATCCTTCTGCCCCGCACGGCGACGGCGCAAATTATTCTTAATGTGCTTCATACGAAGAAGCATGCCGAAAGAATCCGTAGACATTGCCTGCTCGTGCTTGCGGTAGCGACACAGAATTTTAGGAACAACCACGATTGCCTTTCCCTCTGTATAGAGATCACTCATACGACACCACAAATCCAAATCTTCGCACAAATCACGGTAGCGAGGCTTACCCTCCGGGAAGCCATCCACACAATGCCCACCGACTTGCAATGCCACCAGTCGGTCGTATAATGCTGTCGGCTGCATAAAAATCAATTTGCCTTTTGCGGCCTTTTCGTAGAATTCCTCTTTGCTCCGACAGCCCATAAAAATACCTCCTGTGAGTTTCTCCCCCTTGGCGCCCATATATTCCAAATGGCAGCCTACCGCCATGATATCCTCGTCCGAACATACTTTCTCATACAGGGATTCCACCAACTCGGGATAGGGGCAATCATCGGCATCCACGAACATGATGTAGCGGGTGTCCGCATGTTCTTCCACATAACGTCGTCCCGCACACAAGCCCCCATTGACGGGAAGGTTCACCAACTCATATTGGCGCGGATTTTCCTTAAAGAAATCCTCCACCACCTGGGCACTGTCATCCGTAGAACAATCATTGATAATCAGCAACTTAAAATCCTGCGAAGTCTGCGCCATAATGCAGGAAAGCGTCTCCCGAATATAATTTCGGGCATTATACATACAGATTGCAAGCGTAAGGTCCATCTGAAAACTCAATTTTGTCAAAGATAGGGATTTTTATGGAAAGTCAATTTAGAAATTACACCAAAAGTATGGCACATTTTTGGGAATGTCATGATAGACACTTAAAATCTTCGTTATGAAACAGAACGACAAAAAGCACTTGACGGCCGAGAATGGTAGGCCCATTGCTGACAATCAGAACACGCAGACCGCTGGTGTGCGAGGTCCTGTAACTATGCAAGACCCGTGATTGATCGAAAAGTTAGCACATTTCGACCGCGAGGTAATCCCCGAACGTCGTATGCACGCCAAAGGGTCGGGAGCATACGGAACCTTCACCGTCACGCACGACATCACCGATTACACCCGAGCCTCAATCTTTGCCGAGGTTGGCAAGAAAACTGATTGTTTTGTCCGTTTTTCTACTGTTGCGGGCGAACGTGGTGCCGCTGACGCTGAGCGAGATATTCGTGGCTTTGCGATGAAGTTCTACACGGACACGGGCAACTGGGATTTGGTGGGTAACAACACACCTGTATTCTTCCTGCGCGACCCCTTGAAATTCCCCGATCTCAACCACGCCATTAAGCGTGACCCTCGCTCGGGTATGCGCTCGGCAAATAGTAATTGGGATTTCTGGACACTGCTGCCCGAAGCGCTACATCAGGTAACAATCACAATGTCTCCCCGAGGCATCCCCGCATCCTACCGACACATGCATGGCTTCGGCAGTCACACATATAGCTTCATCAACGCTGAGAACCGCCGCACTTGGGTAAAGTTCCATCTGCGCACCTTGCAGGGTATTAAGAATATGACTGACGAGGAGGCGGAAGCCGTGATTGCCAAAGACAGAGAGTCACACCAGCGCGATTTGTTTGAGGCCATTGAGCGAGGCGAATATCCCCGTTGGCTGATGCAGGTGCAGTTGATGACAGAGCAGCAGGCACGCGAGTACCACATCAATCCGTTTGATCTTACGAAGGTGTGGTATCACGGTGATTTTCCGCTGCATGATGTGGGTATTTTGGAACTCAATCGCAACCCCGAGAACTTCTTTGCCGAGACTGAGCAGGCGGCCTTTAATCCGATGAACATAATAGACGGCATTGGTTTTTCTCCCGACAAGATGTTGCAGGGAAGGTTATTCTCCTATGGTGATGCGCAACGCCACCGCCTCGGCGTAAATCACCACCTAATCCCCATAAATAAGCCTCGTTGCCCCTACCATTCTTACCACCGTGACGGGCAGATGCGCACCGACGATAATGCGGGTCGCACAATCAGTTACGAGCCCAATAGTTATGGTGAGTGGCATGACCAGCCGCAGCTCAAAGAACCGCCATTGTCGGTTTCGGGCGAGGTGTATAATCATGACGAGCGAGAGTTAGACAACGACTACTATACACAGCCGGGCAAGCTCTGGCGGCTGATGTCCGCAGAAGACCAACGAGCCACTTGCGAGAACACGGCACGGGCCATGGGCAACACGGAACTCTTCATCAAGCAACGACATATCCGCAACTGCCATCGCGCCGATCCTTCGTATGGCGAGGGTATCGCAAAGGCATTAGGACTCTCACTCTCCGAGGCTTTAACCGCCGAAGACCCCGCACACCCCGCATGGGATAGGAGGTAGTATCATAAAGGAGGTATAGTGACTATGAGAGTGATGAAAGTTAATTAACTTTCATCACTCTTTTTGGTTTATTTACCAGGGAGTATGATACAGATGCACAGGGCTCTATTCGTTTCGCTCACTGCGGCCTATTGCTACGTTTCCCACGTAGTCTAACGACCACTTGCCTCCAGAGGCGAATGTGGCGCATGAGCGATTGGCTCAATTAAAAGCCAAATCAGAGGAATTGTGACAGTGATGTGTTTACTGGGCTTACAATGAAGATGGATAGATATTGAGAGTGGGTTTGGTTGAAAGAGATTCTCCACCGCATTGGTTATGCCTGAAGATACCGAGGAGTTGGCGCTGACTCTTAACGGCAAGAAACGCAAAATCAAAAAGGCTGATTTCGTAGCTTCAATGCAAGCATCGGGGTTTGAGGAGAAAGTAATCAATAACATTTTTACCAAATTCGCAAAGGCAAAAGAGAAATGGTTTGAGTTAATCGACCTATCTTTCTTGCCAAACGAAATGAAAGAAACATTCAAAGCTATCATATCCGAGAAGTTGAGCCTGTTGACGTAATAACACAGTATCAAATTTATACAGAATTGGGAACAATCTGTCTTCGGCCTAATCCCCAGCAGCCGTGTCGGGGATTCGATTTATACACAAGCCATCTCGCCCAAGAATCTTCCTACGAAAGCACGACATCACAGACGAAATCGCTTATTGCAATCGCATCTCTCGCTGCAACATCGCATCAAGTCAGCAAACGCTCTATCTTTGCCAATATACCCTCATCGGCTGGAAGCCATTTCACAGAATAGAGTTGGTCTTTGGTAAGCCAAGCAGCTGCGTCATGCTCGACAAGATGCATGGATGCCGACAGCATGGTGCACACAAAACAGTGCATCGTAAGGTGGAAATTCGGATAATCCCATTCGACGGTTTCAAGCAACTCACCAACTGATATTTCCGCATTTAATTCCTCGCGTATTTCACGTATAAGAGCCTCATGTGGGCCCTCACCCGCTTCGACTTTCCCGCCCGGAAACTCCCACCAACCTTTAAAATCGCCATACCCTCTTTGGGTGGCGAAGATTGCACCATCCTTGAGAATTATTGCAGCGACAACCTCTATGGTTTTCATCTTGTTCTGCAGGAGGCTAGTCCTTTATTCTGATTACCATATTAGAAATAATCGCGGCGAGTCCTCCCGTGGTGATACCGGATGTAAATATATTCCTGACCGTCTCCGGAAGTTGAGAAAGAATGGCCGGATATAGTTCGACACCAAGTCCCATGCTGAAACTGATGGCCAGCACCAGCGTCGCCTTGCGGTCCAATTTCTGAGAGGCAATAATCTTAATTCCGGCAGAAGCGACCGTTCCGAACATAAGGAGGGTTGCGCCACCAAGTACCGGGTCAGGCATAAACGAGAACACGACTCCCACGACCGGGAAGAAACCCAACAAGACAAGGAAAAGAGCGATGAAATAACCCACATATCGGCTGGCAACTCCCGTCAGCTGTATCATGCCATTGTTCTGTGCAAAAACGGAGTTCGGAAATGAATTCAAAGCACCTGCGATAAAGGAGTTGACGCCATCCGCCAAGATACCACCTTGCGCCCTTTTCACAAAGGTCTCTCCCTCCACAGACTCGCCTGAAATCAGAGAGTTGGCTGTAATATCACCATATGCCTCAATCGCGGTGATTATATACACGATGGCGAAAGCAATAATTGCCGACACATTAAAGGACACGCCATACTTAAATGGAATGGGAAGATTGAACAAGGAATACTCCGGAACATTGCTAAAATCGACCATTCCGCAGAAATAAGAAACGACATAGCCGACAAGGATGCCGATGATGATTGACCCCATTCGCAAGTATCTGTTGCTGCTTCTGTTAAACAGGACAATGAGCACCAAAACCAGTGCGGCGATACCAAGATTTTGAAAAGATCCGAACGTGCCGTTTTCCATGGCAACCGCCCCACCTCCGCAAGATGAGATACCCACTTTAATCAGACTCATACCAATGAGGGTTACCACAATACCTGACACCAGTGGGGTAATGATTTTCATCGCATATTTAAGAATTCGGCTGATAAATATTTCAGCAAAAGCACCCACCATTGTCGCGCCGAAGATAGCCGGGAGCCCTCCAAGACTTCCCGCCATGATGATGGGACTGATGAATGAAAAACTTGTTCCCTGGATACAAAGAAGGCCGCAACCCAAACCGCCGAATTTTCGACATTGGATAAAAGTCGCAATTCCGGAAACAAACAGAGACATCGACACCAGATAACTTGTGGTCGCAACATCAAAACCGAGCGCACCCGAAATGATGAGCGGCGGCGTGATGATGGCAACAAAAATAGCAAGAAGATGCTGGATGGCAGCAAATAATGTATCTTTCAAGGGCGGTCTATCCTCAAGACCGTAAATCAATCCGTTCTTCATTACTTTCTCAAACTTATCGTACAATTATCAAGACTGTCAATAATGGCGAGGGACTCCACATGTATGCCTCTTCCACGAAGTTCATCTCCACCTTTCTGGAATCCTTTCTCAATCAAGAATCCCATCCCCTCAAGCGTTGCACCTGCCTGTTTTACAAGATCAATGATACCAAGCGCCGCATTGCCATTGGCAAGAAAATCATCGATAAAGAGCACATGATCCTCCTTTGTAAGATAATCCCCGCTCACGCACACGCTGTAACTGCGATTTTTTGTGAAAGAGAACACCTCGGTAACGAGCATATTCTCCATGGTGCTCGGAGTCTTTTTCTTTGCAAAAAGCACGGGTACATTCAGATAAAATCCGACCATAATTGCCGGCGCAATTCCGCTTGCTTCAACCGTTATGACTTTGTTGATTTTATGGCCGGAGAATCTTCTCACCAGTTCTAATGACATTTCACGCATAAGCGCAGGGTCCATCTGGTGATTGATGAAGTTATCGACTTTCAGGATACCTCCAGGAAAACACCTCCCGTCCCTCATGATGCGTTCTTTCAGTTCTTTCATAGGATGGACATTTTTCAGATTGATTCTGCAAAAATAACACAAAAACTCCACTCATAAAACAAAATCCTCGCAGAATGCATCTACGAGGATTTGAGTGATTTTATTACTCTTCCTGCTCGTAATAGTACGAGTAGTCGATACCCTTCATGAATGTTTCACGGTCGTTGATTTTGTCGGTCAAAGCAGACTGTAAAAGTCGCTTGATATCCGATGAATCGGCAACACTTTTTTGCATTGCATTCAAGTAGTCGTTCTTGTCAATCTTACTCCAATCAACGCATTTCTGCAACTGCTTTTTGAGGATCAAATCGAGCCAGATACGAGTCGCACGACCATTGCCCTCTCGGAACGGATGAGCGATGTTCATCTCGACATATTTATCGGCAATCTCCTCAAAAGTTGTTTC
>CAJGBW010000008.1 GCA_904501835.1 uncultured Bacteroidales bacterium | reverse complement strand
GGTTCTGGTACTTCTGTACGTCGTCTTTTCTTGGAGGGCCGTGGAATCAACTCTTCCTACGCCATTTATCAGGACTATTCCGGTAACGCATTGAACAAGACTTTGGCTTTGGGTATCGGCGTTGGTTCCGGTTATTTGTTCGAGACTACTTTCCAGCGTGAGGCTACTTCAGACCTTACCGGTGAGAGAGGTTCTTTGATGGGTGCTATCCAGGGTCTTCTTTTGGCTCAGTATGAGGTACTTCGTGAGAATGGTCACACTCCTTCAGAGGCTTTCAATGAGACCGTTGAGGAATTGACTCAGTCACTCGGTCCCCTCTTTGGTGAGAAAGGTATGGATTGGATGTATGCCAACACTTCTACTACTGCACAGCGTGGTGCTTTGGATTGGATGGGTCCCTTCCACGATGCCATCAAACCCGTCGTTCAGAAATTGTATGATAGCGTGAAGAGCGGCAACGAGGCCCAGATTTCTATTGACGCAAACAGCAAGCCCGATTATCGTCAAGGTTTGGAAGAGGAATTGAAGGCTATGCGTGAGAGCGAAATGTGGAGAACCGGCGCTGTTGTTCGTCAGCTCAGACCTGAAAATGTAAAATAAGAATGGACAATAAGAATAAAATTTACTTTTTTGACACGACCCTTCGAGATGGCGAACAGGTACCCGGATGTCAGCTCAATACCGTTGAGAAAATCCAGGTGGCCAAAGCCCTCGAAGAGTTGGGTGTAGATGTGATTGAGGCGGGTTTCCCCGTTTCCAGTCCCGGCGATTTCAATTCAGTTGTAGAGATTTCCAAGGCCGTTACCTGGCCTACCATCTGTGCGCTGACCCGTGCCGTTGAGAAGGATATTGATGTGGCTGCCGAGGCATTGAAATATGCCAAGCACAAACGTATCCACACGGGAATCGGAACCTCGGATTCACATATTAAATATAAGTTCAACTCCAATCGTGAGGAAATCATCGAGCGTGCTGTCGCTGCGGTAAAATATGCCCGTCGTTATGTGGATGACGTGGAGTTTTATGCCGAGGATGCCGGTCGAACCGATAACGAATACCTCGCCCGTGTGGTTGAGGCCGTAATCAAAGCCGGTGCAACGGTGGTGAACATTCCCGATACGACAGGCTATTGCTTGCCTGAGGAATATGGTGCCAAAATCAAATATCTTTGCGAACATGTGGACGGTCTGGATCACGCGATTCTCTCTACCCACTGCCACAATGACCTCGGTATGGCAACCGCCAACACGATGTCCGGTCTTTTGAATGGTGCCCGTCAGTGCGAGGTGACCATCAACGGTGTGGGCGAGCGTGCGGGTAATACCGCCCTTGAGGAAATCGCTATGATACTCAAGAGCCACAACGATGTGGATATTTACTCTGACATCAATACCAAGAAAATCTACTCCACCAGCCGTATGGTTTCCGGTTTGATGAACATGCCCGTTCAGGCCAACAAGGCGATTGTGGGAAGAAATGCTTTTGCGCACTCATCCGGTATTCATCAGGATGGTGTGTTGAAGAACGTTTCTACCTATGAAATCATTGATCCCAAGGATGTGGGTATTGATGACAACAGCATCGTATTGACTGCCCGCAGTGGTCATGCTGCCTTGAAATATCGTTTGGAAGTGTTGGGACTCAAACCCGATGCCGCCAAACTCGATGAAATCTACAAGGAGTTCTTGAAACTTGCCGACAAGAAGAAACAGATTACCGATGATGATATCCTTCTTCTTGCCGGAGCAGAACGTGCTGGAAATGAGCATGTTAAATTGGATTATCTCCAAGTATCCAGCGGAAAGGGTATTCGTCCGACCGCTTGTGTAGGACTGGATATCGCCGGTGAGAAATTTGAGGCTGCTGCCCAAGGTAACGGTCCGGTTGATGCTGCCATCAATGCGTTGAAATCCATTATCAAACGCAAGATGACCATCAAGGAATTTACCATTCAGAATATCACCAAAGGTTCTGATGACGTTGCCAAGGTGCATTTGCAGGTAGAACATGAGGGCAAACTCTATTATGGTTTCGGTGCCAATACGGATATTGTAACTGGCTCTGTGGAAGCATACATAGATTGCATCAACAAATTTTAAGTAAAAGATGAATACTCTATTCGATAAAATATGGGACGCACACGTGGTGTCCTTGATAGAAGACGGTCCGACCCAGTTGTATATCGACCGACTCTATTGCCACGAGGTGACCAGTCCGCAGGCTTTCGACGGACTTCGTGCCCGTAATATCAAGCCTTTGCGTCCGGAAAAGATTTTCTGTATGCCGGACCACAATACGCCCACCCACGACCAGGACAAGGAAATTGAAGATCCTGTTTCCAAATCCCAGGTGGACGCCCTGAAACGCAATGCCGAAGAATTTGGTCTTACCCATTATGGTATGATGGATGCCAGCAATGGTATCATTCATGTGGTAGGTCCGGAGAAGGGTTTATCATTGCCCGGTATGACCATCGTGTGTGGTGACTCGCACACCTCTACCCATGGTGCCATGGGTGCTGTTGCATTCGGTATCGGTACCAGCGAGGTGGAAATGGTCTTGGCGAGCCAATGTATCCTTCAGCAGAAGCCCAAATCTATGAGCATACGCGTGGAAGGCGAGTTGGGTAAAGGTGTGACTGCCAAGGATTTGGCGCTTTATCTCATGATGAAATTGACCACCAGTGGTGCTACAGGCTATTTTATCGAATATCGCGGTTCTGCCGTTCGTAGTCTTTCTATGGAAGGCCGTCTGACCTTGTGCAACCTTTCTATTGAAATGGGCGCGCGTGGCGGATTCGTCGCTCCCGATGAGAAGACTTTCGAGTATGTGAAAGGTCGTGAGTTTGCTCCCGTGGGTGAGGCTTGGGACAAGGCCGTTGCTTATTGGAAGACCCTCAAGAGTGGCGACGATGCCGTATTTGACAAAGAACTTGTCTTTGATGCGGCTGATGTTAAACCGATGATTACCTATGGTACCAATCCGGGTATGGGCATGGCCATTGATGCCAACATCCCTACTTTGGAAAGCATTCCCGCCGAGCAGCGTCCCGGTTTTGAGAAATCCATGAACTATATGGGCTTCCAGGCCGGTCAGTCTTTGCTCGGTCAGCCGATTGATTATGTTTTCCTCGGTGCCTGCACCAATGGTCGTATCGAAGATTTCCGCGCGTTTGCGTCCATCGTAAAAGGGCATAAGAAAGCTGAAAATGTCGTGGCTTGGCTTGTTCCCGGCTCATGGAAAGTGAAACAGCAGGTTGAAGATGAAGGCTTGGATAAAATTTTGGAGGAAGCGGGTTTTGAAATCCGTCAGCCGGGTTGTTCCGCTTGCTTGGCGATGAACGACGACAAGATTCCTGCCGGAAAATATGCCGTTTCCACCAGCAACCGTAATTTTGAAGGCCGTCAGGGACCGGGTTCCCGTACTTTGCTTGCCAGCCCGCTTACTGCCGCTGCGGCAGCTATCACAGGAGTAATTACTGATCCAAGAGAGTTATTATGAAACAGAAATTTGACATTATAGTAAGTCGTTGTATCCCCCTTCCCCTTGAAAATGTGGATACTGACCAGATTATTCCTGCCCGTTTTTTGAAGGCCGTAACCAGGGATGAGAAGTTTTTTGGCGACAATCTTTTCCGTGATTGGCGTTACAATGCCGATGGTACGCCCAAAGAGGATTTTGTGCTCAATGACCCCCGTTACAGCGGTTGCATTTTGGTAGCCGGAAAGAATTTCGGTAGTGGTTCTTCTCGCGAGCACGCTGCTTGGGCGATTGCAGGATATGGATTCAGAGTGGTGATTTCCAGCTTTTTTGCGGATATTCACAAAAACAACGAGCTCAATAATTTTGTGCTTCCTGTCGTGGTATCTGAAGAGTTTTTGGCAGAATTGTTCGCCTCTATCCAGGCAGACCCGACCATGGAAGTCAAGGTGGATGTGCCCGCCCAGACCGTTACCAATATGGCGACCGGTCGCAGCGAGCATTTTGAACTCAACGCCTACAAGAAGTATTGTCTGATGAATGCTTTGGATGATATCGATGATCTTTTGGAGCAGAAAGACAAAATTGAAAAATTCGAACAGAGTCGATGATAGAAATAATGGATACCACCCTGCGCGACGGGGAACAGACAGCAGGTGTTTCGTTTAATGTCAGCGAAAAGTTGGCGATAGCGGAACTCTTGTTGGAGGAGTTGCGTGTCAATCGCATCGAAGTGGCGTCTGCGCGGGTGTCCAAAGGAGAAGAGCAGGCTTTTGCTCAAATATGTGCCTGGGCTTCGACGCACGGGTACATAGACCGAGTGGAGGCCCTGGGTTTTGTCGATGGCGGCGTTTCTGTGGATTGGATTGCTTCCAATGGCGGAAAAGTTATGAATGTGTTGGCAAAAGGCTCTCTCAAACATCTTGAAAAACAATTAAGAAAGACCCCTCAGGAGCATTTCTCCGAGATTCGTCAGGTGGTGGAATACGCCGCGTCCAAAGGGGTTTCTTGTAATCTGTATTTGGAGGATTGGTCCAACGGTATTGTCGAATCGGAGGATTATGTCTATCAGATGGTCGATAATCTCAAGGATAGCGGCATCGTTCGTTTTATGCTGCCCGATACCTTGGGTGTGTTGAATCCTTGGCTGACCGAGCAACTTTGTGGCAAAATGCGTCAGCGTTATCCTTCGCTACATTTTGATTTTCATGCCCATAACGACTATGATTTGGCAGTAGCCAATACCATCGCAGCCGTGAAAGCCGGTATGAATGCCGTGCATACGACGGTCAATGGCTTGGGAGAGCGTTGCGGAAATGCCCCGCTGGCCAGTGTGGTCGCCGCTTTGCACGACCAGGTTCCTGCCCAGACCGCTATTGATGAGAAACAATTGAGCCATGTATGTAATTATGTGGCCAGCATTTCCGGTATTCGCGTACCCTCCAATGAGCCGGTTATCGGTGAGAATGTCTTTACCCAGAGTGCCGGTGTGCATGCCGATGGGGATAGCAAGGCCAATTTGTATGCCAATCGTCTGCTTCCCCAGCGTTTCGGTCGTGAGCGCAGTTATGCCTTGGGCAAGACCAGTGGAAAGGCCAATATCATTCGTAATTTGGATAAATTGGGCATCAGCCTCTCTCCCGAACAGATTAAATTGGTCACCAAGAGGGTGGTCGAGTTGGGTGATAAAAAAGAGGTGATGACTCCAGAGGATTTACCCTTTATTATTGCCGATGTCCTTAAAAGCGGACATGGACCGGCCAAAGACAATATCCACATCGTCAATTATTCTTTGCAGCTGGCTCGTGGTATGAAACCTGTTGCCATCGTGAAGATTAAAATTCATGGTAAGGAGTACGAGGCATCTTCTGCCGGAGATGGTTTGTATGATGCCTTCATGAAGGCCTTGTGGCGAATTTATGAGTCTTTGGGCAAGGTGCATCCGATTTTGGCTGACTATCAGGTGACAATTCCTCCGGGTGGAAAGACCGATGCTTTGGTTGTAACGACCATTACTTGGAAAACCGAACAAGGACATTTTAAGACAAGAGGCATTGATTCCGACCAGACGGAAGCGGCCATCAAAGCGACCGTGAAGATGCTGAATATAATGGATAATGTAATCAAGAAATAATATGAAACTGAAAATTGCAAAATTGCCGGGAGACGGAATTGGTCCCGAAGTGGTAGAGCAGGCGGTCAAAGTCATTGATGCTGTGGCTGCAAAATTTGGACACGAGATTGAATATAGCTTTGGTTATGTGGGTGCGTGTGCCATTGATAAATTCGGTGATGCTTATCCCGAAGAAACACACAAAATTTGTATGGAAAGCGACGCGGTGTTGTTTGGCGCCGTGGGCGATCCCAAATATGACAATGATCCCACCGCAAAGGTGCGTCCGGAGCAGGGTCTTTTGGCAATGCGCAAGAAATTGGGTTTGTATGCCAACCTTCGTCCTGTAGAGACATTCAAAAGTTTAGTACACAAGAGCCCTTTGAAACAAGAGTTGGTGGATGGTGCCGATTTCCTTTGCTTGCGTGAGTTGACGGGTGGTATGTATTTCGGTGAAAAAGGTCGTCGCGACAATGGTGACACCGCTTATGACACCAATTTGTACCATCGTTATGAGGTAGAGCGTATCTTGAAATTGGCTTTCGAGTATGCACGTCTTCGCAGAAAACACCTGACCGTTGTGGATAAGGCCAATGTGTTGGAGTCTTCCCGTTTGTGGAGACAGGTGGCACAGGAAATGGCTCCTCAATATCCCGATGTGGAGACCGATTATATGTATGTGGACAATGCAGCCATGAAGCTCATTACCGGTCCTAAATTCTTTGACGTGTTGGTGACGGAGAATACCTTTGGTGATATTTTGACCGATGAAGCCAGCTGCGTAAGTGGCTCTATGGGTTTGTTGGCTTCGGCTTCCATCGGAGAGCACACAGGTGTATATGAGCCGATTCACGGTTCTTACCCCCAGGCTGCCGGTAAAAACATTGCCAATCCTTTGGCAACGATTTTGTCAGCCGCGATGATGTTTGAATATGCATTCTCCATGATGGAGGAAGGAAAAGCCATCCGCAACGCCGTGGCTTTGTCCATTGAAAAAGGCATTGTGACCGAGGATTTGGCTGGAGACGGCAAACGTTACAGCACTTCCGAGGTGGGAGATTGGGTTGCAGCGAATATATAATATATAAGGTATCATGTCAGTGGATTTGAATTGGTCAGACTTGGCTTTCAAATATAGAAAGACCAACGCCATCATTATCAGTCGCTACAAAGACGGACAGTGGTCTGCTCCTGTGGCATCTAAAGATTTTGATTTTCATTTCAACGCTTTTGCCGGTGTGTTCCATTATGCCAATTCCTGCTTTGAGGGATTGAAGGCTTTCCGTGGTGCAGACGGCAAAGTACGTTTGTTCCGTCCGGATGAAAATGCCAAACGTTTGCAGCGCAGTGGCGCGCATTTGGATATGGCTGCCCCTTCGGAGGAATTATTCTTGGAGATGTGTCTGATGTGCGTAAAGGAGAACATTGATTTCCTTCCGCCTTATGGCTACAATGCGTCCATGTATTTGCGTCCCGTGTTGATTGGTTGCAATCCGCAGTTGGGCATCGCTTCGTCTGAAGAGGTCCTTTTTGCCGTTTTGGGTGCTCCTGTGGGCACTTATTCCGGTGCAAAATCACTTTCTCCGGGAACGGCCGTTCTTTCCCGCAATTTCGACCGCGCTGCGCCCAATGGCACCGGTTGCTATAAATTAGCAGCCAATTATGCAACCTCGCTGCATCCTTATAATATGGCGCACAAACAAGGGTATAGAGAACTTCTTTTCCTTGACCCTGCTACCCATACCAAAATCGATGAGTTCGGCTCATCCAATTTCTTGGCGATTCGTGGCAATTCCTATATCACCCCGCTTTCTCCTTCCGTATTGCCTTCCATTACCAACAAGTCCTTGCAGACCGTGGCGGAAGATTTCGGTATGAAAGTGGAGAAAAGAGCGGTGCTTGTTGAGGAATTGGCGGAGTTTGAGGAGGTAAATGCTTGTGGTACAGCGGTTGTGATTACGCCGATCTGCTCCATCGATGACAAAGCCGCCTTGGAGGATACCGTTGTTACCAAGACCTATCGTTTCGGGGATCCGACTCGTTGCGGCGCGGTGAGTGAGAAACTCTATAACCGCATCCGTGGTATTCAGGATGGAACGGAAGAGGATATTCACAATTGGTGTGTATTGCTGTAGAATCAGAAAAGATACTAACTCAAAATGAAAGTCGTTCTTTTTCAACAGAATATCGTGTGGGCTGACCCTGCTGCCAACAGGGCACGGCTTGAGCAGTTGTTTGCAACGGCTCCCGAAGCGGATTTGTTCGTATTGCCGGAAATGTTTACCACCGGGTTTGCAACGGCTCCTGCAGGCATTGCGGAGACCAGCGATGAAAGTATCCGATGGATGCAGGCGATGGCGGAAAAATACGATTGTGCCGTAGCGGGTTCGTTGGCCTTGGAAAAGGACGGCAAATTTTATAACCATTTCGCCTTTGTCAGCGCAGCGGGCGAATTGGCCTCCTATGACAAACATCACCTTTTTACTTACAGCGGTGAACATAAGACTTTTTCAGCCGGCGAGAGCCGTTGTGTTGTGGAGTGGCGTGGATTGCGTTTTATGTTGATTGTCTGTTATGATTTGCGTTTCCCGCTTTGGTGCCGCAATCAAAAAGACTATGACGCCATCCTGTGTGTGGCATCGTGGCCCCAGGTAAGAAGGTATCCTTGGGATACGCTTTTGCGTGCCCGTGCCATAGAAAATCAGGCTTATGTCGTGGCGGTCAATCGCGTAGGTGATGACCCGGCTTTGCATTACAATGGGGGTAGCGTATTGCTGGACCCCTGGGGTGCCGAGTTGGCTGTGGCAAGTGATGACAAGGAGGAATGGATATGCGGAGAAATCGATGCGGAAACGCTTCGTGCGGCGGCAG
The DNA here is from genome assembly GCA_904501835.1 of uncultured Bacteroidales bacterium. Lineage (GTDB taxonomy): Bacteria > Bacteroidota > Bacteroidia > Bacteroidales > UBA932 > Cryptobacteroides. The sequence goes on along the minus strand of CAJGBW010000008.1, from coordinate 28,280 downwards.
AGAAATTCCCCGTCTTAAATGATGCTGATGCGTTTAGTTTGAAGAATTAATATGGATAAGAAACTGTTATTGGGTGATGAAGCGTTGGCCTTGGGTGCCATCCATGCCGGTCTTTCCGGAGTTTATGCCTATCCCGGCACGCCCTCCACAGAGATAACGGAGTTTATACAAGCTCATCCTCTCACCCAGGAAAGAGGTATTCACAGTCGTTGGTGTACCAACGAAAAAACCGCGATGGAAGCCGCTCTGGGCATGTCTTATGCCGGAAAGAGAGCCTTGGTTTGTATGAAACACGTGGGAATGAATGTCTGTGCCGATGCTTTTGTCAATGCGGCTATGACAGGGGTGAATGGCGGTTTGGTGGTCGTAGCGGCCGATGACCCGTCTATGCACTCTTCCCAAAATGAACAAGATTCGCGTTTCTATGCTGATTTTGCCATGGTTCCCGTGTTTGAACCATCCAATCAGCAGGAGGTGTACGATATGATGGAAGACGCCTTTGCTTTTTCAGAAAAGGTCGGTCTGCCCGTAGTTATGCGTATGGTGACCCGTTTGGCTCATTCCCGTGCGTCTGTTGATGTCAGCGGAGGAAGACATGAACCCAATTCTTTGTGCCCCTCTAACGAACGCGGATGGGTGCTTTTACCTGCCATTGCACGTGCCCAATATCTCAAATTGATTGAAAAACAAAAGCAGATGCAGGCTTCGTCTGAAAGCTCATCCTATAATGAGTGGACGGAGACAGAGGGCGCATCTTTGCAGATTGTTGCTTGTGGTATCGCATACAATTATGTCAAGGAGGCTTTGGCTGTTTCCGGTAAGAAAGCCAATATCTTGAAATTGTCTCAATATCCCTTGCCTGAAAAACAATTGGCTCGTATCAATGAGTTAGGTGGTCAGGTGATGGTGTTCGAAGATGGACAGCCCGTTGTAGAGCGTCAGTTGAAGGGCCTTTTGTCCGATGCTTGTCAGGTGCAGGGACGTCTGACCGGCCATTTGCCTCGAACCGGCGAATTGACTCCTGATAATGTGGCCGCTGCTTTGGGTGTGCAAATGCCCGAAGGTTTTGCGCCGAGCGCCGTGTTGGCCGCCCGTCCTCCCCAGCTTTGTCCGGGTTGTGGACACAGGGATGTCTATACGGCCTTGAATAAGGTTATGGAAGATTATCCCGAGGGTCGCGTTTTTGGTGATATCGGTTGTTATACTTTGGGTGCGCTTCCTCCTTTCAAGAGCCTGGCCTCTTGTGTGGATATGGGGGCTTCCATCACGATGGCAAAAGGTGCCGCGGATGCCGGTGTGTTCCCGGCTGTGGCGGTTATTGGCGATTCCACTTTCACGCATTCCGGTATGACCGGTCTGTTGGATGCAGCGAATGAAAATACGCCGATTACCGTTATATTGTCTGACAATCTGACTACGGCGATGACCGGAGGTCAGGATTCAGCCGGAACGAGCAAGTTTGAAGCGATTTGTGTCGCGCTCGGTGTGCCGGCGGAACATGTGAGGGTGGTGGTTCCCATCCCTGCCAATATGGAAGAAATCACCCGTATTTTGCGTGAAGAAATCAATTATAAAGGCGTGTCTGTAATTATCCCCCGAAGAGAATGTATGCAGACGCTCCGCAGGCATAAGGCAAAGAAATGAAAAAAGATATCATACTTTCAGGCGTAGGAGGACAAGGTATTCTCTCTATTGCTACAGTTATCGGCGAAGCGGCTACCCGTGAAGGTTTGCAACTCAAGCAGGCAGAAGTGCATGGTATGAGTCAGCGTGGCGGTGATGTTCAGAGTAATCTCCGTCTTTCCGACCAGGTGATTTATAGCGATTTGATTGCCAAAGGTTCTGCGGACTTGATTATCTCCATGGAGCCGATGGAAGCCTTGCGCTATTTGCCTTACCTTTCCAAAGACGGTGTCATCATCACTTCTTCCAAGCCCTTTGTGAACATTCCGAATTATCCGGAGTTGGACCAGGTCTTGGGTGAACTTTCTGCTCTTCCCAAGGTCGTGATGGCCGACATCGAGCAATTGGCGAAGGAGGCCGGCAATCCCAAAGGAGCCAATATGGTGCTCTTGGGTATGGCCGCATCGTATCTGGAGATTGTTTCAGCTGACGATTTGCGCGATTCTTTGTGTCGTATATTTGAACGCAAAGGCGCTGCCATTGTCGAAGCGAACTGTAAATGTTTTGATTTGGGTTTGGCCATAAAACGTTAAAAGATGAAAATTTTTAATCAGGAGCGTGTCCGTAAGGCTTGCGAGGTAAATAGCGTTGCCGATTTGTCCAAAGCGACCATCGGTGAGGCATTGTTGGTGGCGCAATACCTTGAAAATGAGAGCGGTATTCCTTTTGTTCGTATGGACCAGGGCTCTCCCGGACTTCCTATCAATCAATATGGTGTAGAAGCGGAAATCGAGTCACTTCGTAGTGGAATCGGTTCTCAATATCCAGCTGCCGCGGGTGTGCCGGAGTTAAAAGCAGCGGCCTCCCGTTTTGTGAAGGCTTTTATCAATGTGGATATTTCCCCCCGCAGTTGTGTGCCTACAACCGGTTCTGTGGCCGGTTCATTCGGTTCTTTTATCGCCTGCACCCAGCGTATTCCCGGTAAAAACAAGATCTTGTTCATAGACCCGGGTTTCCCCATTCAGAAATCCCAACTTCGCGTTTTGGGTATCGAATGGCGTGAATTTGATATACATCCATATCGCGGTGAAGAAAAATTGCGTGCGAAATTGGAAGAAGAATTGGCTGTCGGCGATATTGCGGCTATCATCTATTCCAACCCCAATAACCCCGCATGGATTTGCTTGGAAGAGGAAGAGTTGAAAGTCATCGGCGAATTGGCTACGCGCTACGATGTGGTGGTGATGGAAGATTTGGCTTATTTCTGTATGGACTACAGAAAGGATTTGAGCCATCCGTTCCAAGCTCCCTATATCGCTACCGTGGCTCGCTATACAGACAATTATATTTTGATGCTCTCTGCGTCCAAGATTTTCAGTTATGCCGGTCAGCGTATTGCTTTGACCTGTATCAGCGATGTCTTGTATGAAAAACAATACCCGGCTTTGGCGGAGCGTTACAAGGATGCCGGTGTGTTTGGTGTGACCCTGACTGCTTCCATTCTCTATATGATTACAAGCGGTTGTACGGCAAGTACCCAATATGCCTATGCCAAGATGTTGGATTTGTCTTGTGAGGGCGTCATCAATTTTGTGGAAGATACCCGTGAATATGAGAAACGAGCTGCCAGAATGAAAGAGATTTTATTGCGTCACGGTTTTAATATTGTTTATGACAAAGATGTGAATGAGCAGGTCGGCGACGGATTTTTCTTTACCCTCGGCTATAAGGATATGAGTGGAGAGGAGTTGATGGTGGAATTGATGCACTATGGAGTGAGCAGCATTTGTCTTTCTACGACGGGCAGTAAAAAGTCCGGTGTCCGTGCTTGTGTCAGCCGTATGCGCGAAGAACTTTATCCTGTTCTCGAGCAGAGAATGTTCGAATTTGAAAACGATCATAAATAATTAAGGGAATGATTTGGAATCCTTCAAAAGAGTGTATGTCTCTGGAGCAGAAGAGATTGTTGCAGGGAAAGAGATTGCATAAAATCGTGTCCTATGTCTATCACAATGTGCCTTTCTATCGAAAGAAAATGCAGGAGATGGATATAGAACCCGCTGATATACAAACAATTGACGATATTGTAAAACTGCCTTTTACCACCAAGCAAGATTTGCGGGACAATTATCCCTTGGGTTTGCAGGCGGCTCCTCAAAGTGAAATCATTCGTATTCACGCCTCCACAGGAACCACGGGTAATCCCACCATCGTGGGCTATACCCGCAAGGATATTGATGTGTGGAGTGAGTGTATGTCCCGCTGTCTGACGGCCTATGGCGTGACAAAAGGTGACGTTTTCTCCATTTCTTATGGCTATGGCTTGTTTACCGGAGGCTTGGGCGCGCACTATGGCGTGGAAAATCTGGGCGCGACGGCACTTCCGGCTTCTACCGGTGGTACACGCAAGCATGCCAAATTGTTGAAAGATTTGGGTGTGTCCGGTATTGCCTGTACCCCTTCTTATGCCTTGCATTTGGCGGAAGTTTTGGATGAAATGGGCATTACGAAAGAAGATTTGAATTTGCGCATCGGTGCCTTTGGTGCAGAGCCCTGGACCGAGGAGATGCGTAAGGAAATTCAAAATAAATTAGGCTTGAAGGCTTACAATATCTATGGATTAAGCGAGATTGTCGGTCCTTCCGTTAGTTTCGAATGTGAATGTCAGAACGGTTCTCACATCAATGAAGACCATTTTTATCCGGAGGTTATCGACCCCGTCACGCTTGAACCCCTGCCTTGTGGTCAGGATGGCGAGTTGGTCTTCACGACCTTGACCAAAGAGGGTATGCCGGTTTTGCGTTATCGTACCCGCGACCTTTGTTCCTTGATGGAAGGCGAGTGTGCCTGTGGTAGAACCTTGGTGCGCATGAGTGCCATCAAAGGACGCAGCGACGATATGTTGATTATACGAGGTATCAATGTCTTCCCTTCACAGGTGGAAAGTGTATTGCTTGAAATTCCCGAATGTGCCCCTTACTATCGTCTGGTTGTGGACAGGGTGAACAATTTGGATAAGTTGACCGTACAGGTTGAGGTGCGTCAGGATTACCTTTCACAAGTTGGCTTTGATACCCTTTCTCCTATCACCGCCTTGGAAAAGAAAGTAGCGGAGCGTATGAAGAACGTGTTGAGTATCTCTCCTGTCGTACAGATTAAAATGCCCAATTCGCTTGAACGTTTTGAGGGCAAGGCAAAAGTAGTCATCGATAATAGAAACATAAAATGATACAGCAAGTTTCCGTTTTTATAGAAAATCGCACCGGCACGCTCAATGAGGTGTTGGGGATTTTGAAAGAGGCGCAGATTCAGTTATATGCCATCAGTGTTGCCGATACAGCGGATTATGGTATTTGTCGTTTGATTTGCGACAGACCGGAAGATGCTTTGCAGGCATTGGTGGTAAAAGGAGTTGCTGCGGCCGTTTCTCCGGTTTGTGCCGTGGAGTTGGATAATACTCCCGGAGCTGCCGCCGATATGGTGGCCTTGTTTGCCAAAGAAGGTTTGAGTCTGGCCTATCTCTATACTTTCCTGTATGAGAACAGACCTATTATGATTTTCCGTACCGACGATGCGGATAAGGCTCGTAATATCTTACAAGCCAGCGGATTGTGTTGTTTTAATTGGAACGAATAATGAAAAAGATGAATATTGAGACCTTGTGCGTTCAGGCCGGCTATGATCCGGGTAAGGGTGAGCCCATGCAGCCCCCTATTACGCAAAGTACGACTTTCAAATACGAGACCAGCGCCCAGATGGGTAGTTTGTTTGATTTGGAAGAGTCCGGCTATTTTTACAGTCGTCTGGCCAATCCGACCGTGGATAGAGTGGCAGAGCAAATCGCTATTTTGGAAGGCGGTGTGGGTGCCCTCTTGCTTTCCTGCGGACAGAATGCCAACTTTTTGGCTTGTCTGAATATCTGCGAGGCAGGAGATCACATGGTCAGTGCCATCGGTCTGTATGGCGGTACCTTCAATCTCTTCAATACCACCTTCCCGAAAATGGGTATCGAGGTAACTTTCGTGGATCAGAATGCCAGCGAGGAAGAAATCGCGGCTGCTTTCCGACCCAATACCAAGTTGCTTTTCGGTGAGACGGTAACCAATCCGACGGTCGATGTATTGGATATTGAGAAATTTGCCCGTGTGGCCCATGCTCATGGAGTTCCTTTGATTGTGGATAATACCTTCCCTACGCCTGTGAACTGCCGTCCTATCGAATGGGGAGCAGATATCGTCACCCACTCTACCACCAAATATATGGACGGACATGGTGTGGCCATTGGTGGAGCCATTGTGGATAGTGGTAATTTCCCTTGGAATCACTATGCAGAGCGCTATCCCGGTCTGTGTACTCCCGATGAGTCTTATCACGGTTTGATTTATACAGATCGTTTCGGTAAGGCTGCCTATATTACCAAAATCAATACCCAACTGATGCGTGATTTGGGTGGTGTGCAATCTCCTCAAAATGCCTTTTATCTGCATTTGGGCTTGCAGACCCTGCATTTGCGTATGGCGCGTCATTGCGAAAGTGCGTTGAAAGTGGCTCGTTTCCTTCAGGCACATCCCGATGTGAAATGGGTGTCTTATCCTGGTTTGGAGAGCGATTCTCAGCATGAGGCAGCACAGAAATATATGCCGAAGGGTTCTTGCGGCGTGATGGCTTTTGCCTTGAAGGGCGGTCGTGATTTTGCGATTAAATTCATGGACAGTCTGCGCTTGATTACCATTGAAACCCATGTTGCTGACTGTCATACCTGTGTGCTCCATCCGGCTTCCCATACCCATCGTCAGTTAAGTGATGAGCAGCTTCGTGCTGCCGGTGTGGACCCCGATTTGATTCGCTTGAGTATCGGTTTGGAATACGCCGACGATATTTTGGATGATATTCAGCAAGCTATTGATGCAGCAAAAAAATAATTATGCAGCGACATTATATCAAAATAGATCAGAAATTTGATTTTGAGGCCGGTGGCTCTTTGGATTCGCTGGATTTGGTTTATCATACCTCCCCCCGTCCTTATACGCCCGGTGAAAAGGTTATCTGGGTATGCCATGCCTTGACAGGTAATTCCGACCCGGAAGAGTGGTGGCCGGTAATGGTGGGAAAAGGAAAGTTGTTTGATCCGGACAAATTCTATATCGTATGTGTGAATATACTTTGTTCGCCTTATGGTTCCAGTTGCCCGGCGTCGATCAATCCCAAGACCGGTCAGCCTTTCTATTTCGATTTTCCCAAGACGACCGTGCGTGATTTGGTGAGAGCCAATATCTTGATTCGTAAGCACTTGGGGATTGAAAGCATCGATTTGATGATTGGCCCTTCTTTGGGTGGATTCCAGACCCTTGAATGGGTGATTATGGAGCCGGAAGTGGTGAAGAATGCCATCTTCCTTGCTACCGCCACCCGCGCGATGCCGTATTTGGTGGCATTCAACGAGTCGCAACGTATGGCTTTGGAGGCCGATCCGACTTTCCGTGAGGCGAAATCCTTGAAGGGAGGTGCTGCCGGATTGAGTTGTGCCCGTTCCATTGCTTTGATTTCCTACAGAAATTACGATTGTTATAATCTGCGTCAGCAGGAGACCGATGAGGATGTGATGTTCTCCAACCGAGCTTGCACCTATCAGCAGCACCAGGGGTACAAACTCATCAATCGTTTTGATGCTTATTCTTATTGGTATCTCTCCTATTGCTTTGACAGCCAGAATATTGGACGTGGTCGCGGGGGAGTGGCGAATGCACTCAAACGCATCAAGGCCCATTGTATGGTCATCAGTATCGATACCGATATTCTTTTCCCGCCCAAGCAGGCCAAGGAGACCGCGCGTCTGCTCAAACATGCTTCCTATCATGAATTGACTTCAATTTATGGCCACGACGGCTTTTTGATTGAAGGAGAACAATTAACAGAAATATTATCTTCTAAACTCAATACATTATGAAGGTTATGAAATTTGGTGGCACCTCCGTCGGTTCCGCCCAGAGAATGAAAAATGTGACCGAATTGATTTGCGGTCCCCAACCCAATCTTGTTGTTTTGTCGGCGATGTCCGGAACTACCAATACCTTGGTGGAAATATGCGGTTATCTCTATAGCAAAAATCCTGATAGTGCTTTGGATGTGATTGGACGTCTTGAAAAGAAATACAGACAACACGTCGAGGAACTTTACAGCACCGAGGAGGCCAAGAAAAAGGCCTTGGACTTCCTTACCTCCACGTTCAAATACATGGCTTCTTTTGCTAAACAGTTGTTTACCAGCGTAGAAGAGAAGATTATTTTGGCGCAGGGCGAGTTGATGTCCACCCACATGGTGACTTTCTATCTTCAAGAGAAAGGGGTGAATGTGGTGCTTCTTCCCGCGTTGGATTTTATGAAAATCGATGAATACGGTGAGCCCGACCAGAATTATATCAAAGAAAAAGTAAATGCTTTGTTGGAGAAACACGCGGGTGCCGATTTGTATATCACACAAGGCTTTATCTGTCGTAATTGTCAGGATGAAGTAGATAATTTGCAGCGCGGTGGCTCGGATTATACGGCTTCTTTGATTGGTGCAGCCATCGGTGCCGATGAAATTCAGATTTGGACCGATATCGACGGTATGCACAACAATGACCCTCGTATCGTGGATAATACCTCTCCTGTACGTCACTTGCATTTTGAAGAGGCGGCAGAGTTGGGTTATTTCGGTGCTAAAATTCTGCATCCTACCTGTATTCAACCGGCAAAATTTGCCAATATCCCGGTAAAATTGCTTAATACGATGCAGCCCGATGCTCCCGGTACCACCATTGACAATCGTGAAGATCCCGGACAAATTAAGGCGGTGGCCGCCAAAGAAAACATTACGGCCATTACCATCAAATCTTCCCGCATGTTGTTGGCTTATGGTTTCTTGCGCAAGGTGTTTGAGATTTTTGAGAGTTATCAGACCTCTATCGATATGATTTGTACCTCCGAGGTGGGTGTGACGATGTCTATCGATGATACCCGTCATCTTCCGGGCATTTTGAACGACTTGAAAAGTTATGGTACCGTATCCGTAGATAAGGATATGTGTATTGTCAGCGTGGTCGGAGATATGGATTGGGAAAATGTGGGTTTCGAAGCGCGTGCCATGGATGCTATGCGCGATATTCCCGTGCGAATGATTTCTTTTGGCGGAAGCAGTTACAATATTTCATTCCTGATTAAAAACGACGACAAAGTGCGTGCTTTGAAGTCTCTCAGTGCCAAACTTTTCAATTAATACCCCATGCTCAAAGGTAATTTCCCTATTGAAAATTTCAAGGATTTGCGAACCCCTTTCTATTATTATGATTTGGGTTTGCTTTCCCGTACCCTGGACGAGGTGCGCCGCCAACTTTCGCAACACCCTGATTACCACATGCATTATGCCGTTAAGGCCAATTTTAATCCTCGATTGCTGGAAATGATTGCTGCCAGTGGAATGGGAGCCGATTGTGTCAGCGGGGGTGAGGTGGAAGCCGCCGTGAAAGCCGGTTTCGCTCCGTCGGATATCTTTTTTGCCGGTGTGGGAAAAAGTGATGAAGAAATCCGTTATGCCCTGGGAGTCGGTATAGGTCGTTTCAATGTGGAGTCTTTGGCGGAATTGAATGTGATTGACGAAATTGCGGCATCCATGGGAAAGGTGGCGCCTGTCAGTTTGCGCGTCAATCCGGATATTGGGGCCCATACTCACGCCAATATCACGACGGGATTGGCGGAAAATAAATTCGGAATCAATCACGATGTGCTAGAGGATATCATTCGCCATTGTCTGACGCTCAATCATGTGGCTTACAAAGGTTTGCATTTCCATATCGGCTCTCAAATCCTAGATATGTCCGATTTTGCCGCCCTGTGCAATCGTATCAATGAAATTACAGCCCGTCTGGAACGTCATTCCCTGCCTGTCGGCGATATCAATGTCGGCGGTGGTTTGGGTATTGATTATCACCATCCCAATCATTTGGATATGGCAGACTTTGCTTCCTATTTCGCTACGTTTAGAAAGCATTTGATGGTGAAAAACGGCACTCCGGTCCATTTTGAGTTGGGACGTAGCATCGTGGCTCCTTGTGGGTCCTTGATTTGTCGTGTTCTCTATGTGAAAGAAGGAAGTTATCGCCAGTTTGCCATTATAGACGGAAGTATGACAGAACTCATACGTCCGGCCTTGTATAAAGCATACCACCGTGTAGAAAACCTTTCGTCCCATGAGCCGGAGGAGGTATATGATGTGGTGGGACCTGTTTGTGAAAGTTCCGATGTGTTCGCCAAATCTTATTCAATGGACAAATGCCACAGGGGCGACTTCATCGCGATACGAAGTGCCGGCGCGTATGGGGAAGCGATGGCGTCACAATATAACCTTCACGCCCTGCCAAGTTCCTATTATCACAAATAATCGATAAAAAGTCAAAAAAAGGAAAAACTTTTTTTGACTTTTTGCTTTTTTAATGAGGGGCTCGTTACTTTTGGCGTCATAAAATTTGATGTCATGATGCGTTCTGTTGCCCCTTTTTTGTTTTGCCTGTTTGTCTTGTTTACGAGCTCCTGTGTGCGTCTCTCGGAAAGTGATGTGCATCTTTCTCAGGGAGATACTCTCACTGTCAATCTCAGGGTTTGTCCTGCCAGTTCTTCGATACACACCCGTAGCAGTGTCCCATACCAGGACGATAAAATCGAGTCTTACTTCTTGATGGCCTATTATCAAGGTCGTTTAGAAACTGTGGTACATTCTTCCTCTTCCCAAAGTGTTCAGCTATCTTTGGTGGCGGCACGTTCCTACCAATTATATGCGGTGGCAAATTTCCCGGACTTTGTGCCTCCCCACGATGAAAAGGAACTTTTCTCTTATGCTTTGCCGGCGGGTGATTTTCAGGATGGTTTGCCCATGGCCTGGTCTTGCACCGATTTTTCTGTGCAACAAAAATCCTCGACGCTCTACCTTCGCTTTGAGCGTCTTTTTGCTCGCTTGCATCTCAAAGTAGATAAAGGATTGTTGTCACAATGGACTGTGCAACATGCGCGTTTGTGTCAAGTGTCATCCTACGTCTATCCTTTTTCATCTTCACGTGCAGCCGATAGGGTCTGCGAGGGAGATGGAGCTTCAGAGGAGGATTTGCTTTTATTGAATCAAGGAGGAGAAATGGTGTTTTATGTGCCTGAAAATGTGCAAGGCGCTTTGCTGCCACCTCATGCCGGACCTTTTTCCAGGGTGCCGGAGAATCTCGGAGAGCGGGCTTCTCTTTGTACCTATTTGCAAGTGGAGGGCGCTTTTGAGCAGGATTCAGGCATTGTGGGAACTTCTTCTTTACGTATATATTTAGGGCAGAATGCTGCGGATGATTTTTCAATTCCTCGCAACAGCACGTTAGACCTGACACTTTGCCTGTCAGAACGTCTGTTGAGTGAGGTAGGCTGGAAGATTGAAAGTTCGGCAAGTTTTGAACCGGGCGCTATGTTGGCGTGGGTGGAAGAGGGGATGCATGCCACCGATGAACTCTGTAAGGGGGAAATCTTCAAATATGCCATTCGCCCCGTGGGTTCATTGCAAGCCTTGATGGAAGAACATATAGAAAAGTGTTCCATTCTCTGTGTATCTCCTACTTCCGTACCCTCCTCTGCTTCTATGCAGTCTGCTTCTCCCTGTGCTTCTGTATCTGCGCCCATTCGTTTTTCGCCGCTCCGTTATTTCCAAACCGACGGGACGGGGACCTGGTATGTGGAGGGCCATTGTATGGACTGTGTGGAGAATGCTGAAATCCACTTGTTTATGAATGGGCGTTCCATGTCGGTTTTGGCGCAGAATGTGAGCGTGTGTTTGCCACAGATGAAATTGGAAGGACCCTCCGAATGTCTGATCAATGCTGTTGCTCCTTCTGTCTTTCGTGTCGGATTCTGGGATGAACAAGGCCGCTCTCTGACAGAGGCTTATGGCTTTGATCCCTCTGTATATGATTTCCAATATACCTTGTCTTCAGAAAGTCTAAAATCTTGTCCTTCAGCATTTTCCTGTTCGATAATCCCTCCTGCTTCGGACTGTTTGGCTGGGGCTTTGTCTTTGCAGATTCTCCATGACGGAACGGATGATTCTCTCAATCGTTTTCTGACAGAAAGTCTGGGGAAAGAGAATGAATTTTATGTGCAGGCCCAAATGACTTCTACACCCCATGTCGCCGAGGCGGATTCTTCTTCAAACTCCGTCGCTCCTCTCTGTCATTACTTCAAAACCGAGTTGCGTCCTCTCTATCTTCTGTTTTTTGAAAGTGGGGTGCCCAATGATTATGTGCAGCGCTTGTCCCAGGCAGATGTGGCTTCGCGTTCCAGCGTGGGGCGCTATTTTCCTAAAATTGCTCCCTTGGATGGCTATCTTTCCCAGGAAGGGGATGATTGGGTCATGGCCTTGCATAATCCCTCTTTGCTTCCGGTCAATGTAGGATTGGTTATGGCTGCTCCCTCCCATGAAACGCAAACGGCCCAACCCTCCCATGATGGACTTGTTCCCAAGGAAATCAATGCGTTGATGTATGAAAATCAATGTTTTAAGGTGGTAGATAGAGAGTTTTTGGCTTTGGATAAGAATTATTTACGTCGCAGTGGCCGTGTTTACCAATATGTCAGTGATTCGACCCTCGTACTTCCCTTGTATCTCGGACAGAAAAGTTTGGAAAGGCATTTGTGCGCCCATGCCGGGAAGACTGCCACAAAGTATATGGGCATAGAGACTTCCTTGTATTATGCTTTGCCCGGGAGTCATCAGCTCGATGGGAAGGTGGAAGTTTTTTATAATGCGTCGGACGGAAGTGTCAATCTCTATCAGTTTGCATCGGATAAGGTGCAGTGGATTTCTAAAAATAGCCTTCCCAATCCTTCGTGGCTGCGTTATTCTCACTATGATGATATTCACAATTTGACTCTTTCGCTTTCGTGTCAGGACAGGAGGATGTGGGCATCTTGTCAATGTAGCGATTCGTCTATGACTTTTGATTTGCGTGTGAAAGGGACCGTGACAGCCCGTTTGTTCCTCTATCCCGATGGAACGATGTGGAATGGTTATTGGTGGGTGTCCCAAGAGGATTTTCAGCATCAGGCCGATGCGATGTCTGCCGATGGACAAGCTTACCTTTTGCCCGGGAATTATTGGGAGAAAATGGATGCCTTGTATGCCATTGCTCCCCAGGATGATAATACCATTTTGGGAACGAACGAGTACAACCACCATTTGCGTCCAGAAGAAAGCGAATATCGGGTGGAGTTGTCTTTGAAAGGGGATGTCGGGCTGGTGGTTCCTCGTTATGAGTCCAACTTGGATAGTCAATTTTATCACGAGCAGGATGGCCTGCTTCTTCAAATCCGTTCACAATGCAGCTATGTGTCAGGAGAGCGTTTCTATCTGTATGACATGTAGAGGAGGGGAATAAAAAAACGAGCAACCATATCGGCTGCTCGTTTGTGCTTTTGAGAAGAGAAAATTATTTCTTCTTCTGACCGTATCTTGAGTAGAATTTGTCCACACGACCGGCGGTATCGACGAGTTTCATCTTTCCGGTGTAGAAAGGGTGAGAAGTGTTGGAGATCTCAACCTTGACAACAGGATACTCAACGCCCTCGTAAACGATGGTCTCTTTGGTGTTGGCACATGAACGAGTGATGAATACTGTGTCATTGGACATATCCTTGAAAGCTACAAGACGGTAGGTTTCGGGATGGATTCCTTTTTTCATATTGCTCTAATTTATAAGTTGTTATTCTGTTTATAACGGCTCTACGCCGTACAATCGGACCGCAAAGGTACACTTTTATTTCAAAAAAACAAAATATACAGCCATTACCAAGCATAAAAATGCGGCAATGTGATTCCAATGTATCTCCTGTCCTTTGAAAAGAATGGATATGATGACCGTGAATACCGAAAGCGAAATGACTTCTTGCAGCACTTTAAGTTGCATGATGTTGAACGGACCTCCATTGATATCGGATCCGATACGGTTGGCGGGGACCATGAAGATATATTCGAACAAGGCAATGCCCCATGACATTAAAATAATGATAATCAGAGGCCAACCATCGCTGATTTTCATTTCGGCAAGCTTAAGTTGTCCATACCAGGCGAAGGTCATGAAGATGTTGGAAGCAACCAACAATAGAATAGTCCAGACTGCAGTCATAAGTATCTTAAAAAATGTGTGCAAATTTAGCATAAATTTCATATTTTTGCAGAAGAAACAAAAAACAGATTAAAATGACACTAATCAAATCTATCTCAGGAATCCGCGGTACTATCGGAGGTCCCGTAGGCGAGGGCTTGACCCCCATCGATGTGGTAAAATTTACCTATGCATATTGTGAGCAATTAAAAGTAAGAAGACCCAAGAAAGAGGGTGAAAGATACAAAGTAGTTGTAGGTAAAGATGCTCGCTTGAGTGGTGAAATGGTAGAAAATCTGGTTTGCGGTACTTTGATTGCCTGCGGTGTGGATGTGGTAAAGGCTGGTTTTGCCAGTACGCCGACCACCGAGATGGCCGTTGTGTTCAGCGAGGCGGATGGCGGTATTATCTTGACCGCTTCTCACAATCCCAAGCAGTGGAACGCCTTGAAACTCCTCAATGAAAAAGGAGAGTTCTTGACCGCAGAAGAAGGCGGCGCCATTTTGGCTTGTGCGGAGAAAGAAGATTTCAATTTTGCCGAGGTGGATCAGTTGGGATGTATCGTAGAGGAAGATTTTACAGATCGTCATTTGGACGCTGTTCTGGCATTGCCCCAGGTGGATGTCGAGGCTGTGAAGGCCGCCGGATTTACCGTGGTGTTGGATGCGGTGAACTCTGTCGGCGGTATCATCATGCCGCTTTTGTTGAAGAGAATGGGCGTGAAGTGTATTGAACTTAACTGTAACCCTGATGGTAATTTCGCCCACAATCCCGAGCCTCTTCCTTCCAATCTTGTAGATTTGTGCGAGACCGTAGTGAAAGAGAAAGCCGATTTTGGTATTTCTGTGGATCCCGATGTGGATCGTCTGGCTTTCATTTGTGAAAATGGCGAGGCTTTCGTAGAGGAATATACTTTGGTGAGCATAGCAGATTATCTTTTGGAATGTGCGGTGAAGGAGGGTAAAACCAATTTGGCAACCGTTTCCAACTTGTCTTCTTCCCGTGCGTTGCGTGATGTGACCGAAAAACATGGTGGTACTTATTACGCGTCAGCCGTGGGTGAGGTAAATGTGACGACTTTGATGCACAAAGTTGGTGCGCTGATTGGTGGTGAAGGCAATGGCGGCGTGATTTATCCTGCTATCCATGCCGGTCGTGACGCCATGGTGGGTGTTGCTCTCTTTTTGAGAAATTTGGCTCACAAGAAAATGAGTGTCAGCGAACTTAAAAAGACTTACCCGCAGTATTTTATTGCCAAGAATAAGATTCAGCTTTCCGATGCAGCTTTGATTGATAAGATTCTTTCCGAGTTGCAGGTGATTTATAAAGACGAAAATGTCAATACCCTTGATGGTGTGAAGATTTCTTTCGAGGCCAAGAAACAATGGGTACATTTGCGTAAATCAAATACCGAGCCTATTATCCGTATTTATGCTGAGGCGCAGGATCAGGCGACAGCAGAGGCGTTGGCGCAAGAGGTGATTGCGGTGGCTCAAAAAATCATTGGATAGATTCAGTGTTTTCATTTAGAACAACTTCTATAGACCAACAACTTGACAAGTCTCTCACTCAGGGACTTGTCGTGTGTTTTTGTACCCCCTCTTGTTATGATGCGGAGCAGGGGCGTTATACCTGGCAGATTTTTTCCGCCAGAGGGAATCTTCACAAGTTGGTCATGCCTTTTGAAGCAGAGTTTGAGACCGCTCAAAATCATTCGGAAGTGACTTTTTCGCCCCAGGATTTTGAGGGGGTGAGTGCCGTTGTGGTGGATATTCAGGATAGTGGTTCGCGCTATTTTTCCTGTACACGTTCGGTCTTTTCTTTGATGCGCGCCCTTCACCAGATGGGAGATGAAGCACCCTCGCTGTATGTGGTGGATCATCTCAATCCGGCCGGAAGATGCGTAGAGGGAACCATGCCGGCAGGAAGCAAAGGCGGCGAATTTCCGAAGACTTGCCATAGACATGGACTTTCTTTGGGCGAGCTGTGCCATTTGTACCAAAATGAGATTTCGTTCAAGAGCCCTTTGCATATTATTTCGGCTTTGGCGCAAGGTTCCGTGCAGCTCCTTCCTTGGGCGATTCCGCCTTCTGTCGATATTCCGGGCTTGTTTACCTGTGATGTGTATAGCGGGGCTTATCTGTGGCAAAAGACCAATATCTCGCCGGCTTTGGGCACGCCCAGACCCTATGAGTATTTCGGGGCGCCTTTTATTCAAAACACCAATTCAGAACCTATTCCGGTGCCGGAGGGTGTTCTGTTGCGCCCTTGTACCTTTATGGCTTCTGCGGGTATGTATGCCGGTCAGGTCTGCCGAGGTTATCAAATTCTTTTGTTGCCGGGCTATGAATATCATGCGCTCTCACATACGCTCCAACTTATGCGCTATTTCAAGCAGAACTATCCTCAGTTTGCCTTGGCGGATGATTTTGCTGCGGAACTCGGAGATGATACTTTGTACGATTATGTACTTGGAGGACAATCCTGGCCGGAAATTCAGGATTATCTGAAAACGGAAGAGCAAAAGTGGATTCGTAAGGCGCGCAAGTTTACGCTCTATGAAAATTATCCTTACAGGATAAAATAAAATGCTTATATTTGCAAGTTACGTATTTTTGTTAAATCAGGGATGCAGATGAAAAAAATAATTGCCGCATTTTCTTGTCTTTTGATGGTTTTGGGACTCTCTGCCAATCAGGTGGAGCCCTTGTTTTTGAATGTTGCGACTGACAACTCATCGCTGGTGTTGGGCGTGGGGCAGGATGGAAAGTTGTATATTCAACATTATGGTGCTCCTGTAGGCTGTGAATCACAGTTTGAGGGATACCAGACAGGTCGTCGTGTTGATTATGGTACCGATGATTTTGCCTATCCGGCCCGTGGTGGTCGCTATTACAATCAACCCGCATTGGCTGTTTGTTATGCTGACGGCGATTGTAATACAGAATTGACCTATGTTTCCCACACCATCACTCAAAGTCCGTCGGTCGTTAAGACGGAAATTCTGTTGAGGGATGTGAAGACTTTGCTGGAGGTCACTCTGATTTATGAAGCGTATCAGAAAGAAGATGTGATTGTATCCCATAGTGTGATTAAAAATGGCGGAAAGAAGCGTGTCTATTTGGATTCTTATGCCAGCAGTTCCATGGCGTTTCCTGCCGGCAAGCATCTTTTGACACACTTTTACGGCTCTTGGGCGCGCGAAATGCAGGTGGCCAGAGAGATTTTGACACCCGGTGTGAAAACCATTCAGAATCGTATGGGTATTCGTACCACCCATACGGAAAACCCTTCGTTTCTGTTGAGTCTTCATTCCGACTCTTGGAGTGAGACTCAGGGAGAAGTTGTGGCTGGTGCGTTGGCTTGGAGTGGAAATTACAAGTTGGATTTCCAGATGGATGAGAGTCAGAAATTGGTGGTGATTGCCGGTATCAATCCCGAAGCGGCTCGTTACCCTCTTGATAAAGGAGCGGAATTTGAGACGCCCAATATGATTTGGACTTGGAGTGGAGAGGGTGCCGGTCGCGCTTCTCGCAATTTGCACGATTGGTCACGTCGCTATCAGTGTTATTCTCAAGCAGAAGTGGTGCCGACCTTGCTCAACAGTTGGGAGGGTGCCTATTTTGATTTCACAACCCGTACCCTGACGGATATGATTGACGACGCAGCAGATATGGGCTTGGAAATGTTTGTGCTGGACGATGGCTGGTTTGCAAGTGGAGAATTTGCTCGTAACGATTCTCGTCACGGATTGGGGGATTGGGAAGTCAATGCTGAAAAATTACCCGAGGGAATAGACTATATCGCGGATTATGCTCACCAAAAAGGTTTGAAATTCGGAATTTGGATTGAACCCGAAATGGTGAATAAGGCAAGCCGCTTGGCGCAGGAGCATCCCGAATGGATAGTGCAGTCCAAGGATAGAGAACTTACGACCACTCGCGGCCAATGGGTGTTGGATTTGACAAATCCTCAGGTGCAGGATTTTGTTTTTGGCGTATTTGACCGCACGATGCAGCTTTCTGACCACATTGATTATATCAAATGGGATTGCAATCGCCATGTAGAAAGTTTCGGCTCTACCTATCTTAAAGACCAGGAGCGTTTCTATGTAGATTATACCCAGGCCTTGTATAAGATTATGCGTAGAATTCGTGCCAAATATCCTGAGGTTATCATCCAATCTTGTTCTTCCGGCGGTGGCCGTGTGGATTATGGGGCGTTGGCATACTTCGATGAGGTGTGGACCAGCGATAATACCGAGGCTCTTTCCCGTGTGTTTATCCAATACGGAACCAACTTGATTTACCCGGCTTGTGTCACAGGTTCTCATGTGTCAGCTGTTCCCAGCCATCAGACGGGAAATATGACGCCGCTGAAATTCCGTTTTGATATTGCGGCGGCCGGTCGTATCGGAATGGAATTGCAACCCAAGGATTTGACTGCCGAAGAGAAAGTGTTTGCCCGTCAGGCTATCAGCAGCTATAAAACTTATCGCGATTTGGTTTTCTCTGGCGACCTATATCGTTTGTGTTCGCCTTACGACGGAAATCACTATGCGATTATGTACGCTTCGAAGGATAAATCCCGTGCGGTGGTGATGGCTTATTGTATCCGTTACCAGGCGCGTACCCTCAAACCTTATTTCCGCCTTCAGGGGTTGGATCCGGATAAGGAGTATAAGATTTATGAACTCAATACAGAAAACTCCTCATTCTGGGGCAACGGGAAAGTGTTCAGCGGCAAGTACCTGATGAATCATGGTATTAATCCGGCCTTGTTGAAACTTTACGACAGTGCCATATTTATGATTGAAGAAAACAAATAAAACTATTATAAAGATTATGAAGCAAGACATTGAAATCTTTGACCTTATCAAAGAAGAGAACAACCGCCAGGGTGCGGGTTTGGAGCTTATTGCCTCCGAGAATTATGTAAGTGAGCAGGTGTTGGAAGCCTTGGGCAGTGTTTGTACCAACAAATACGCAGAGGGTTATCCGGGTGCTCGTTACTATGGTGGCTGCGAAGTGGTTGATAAAATTGAGCAGTTGGCCATTGATCGTTTGAAAGAAATTTATGGTGCTGAATATGCCAATGTACAGCCCCACAGTGGTGCTCAGGCAAATATGGCCGTTTTTGTGGCTTGTTTGAAACCGGGCGATACCTTTATGGGACTTGATTTGGCTCACGGTGGTCACCTTTCTCACGGTTCTCCCGTGAATATGTCTGGTCTTATGTACAACGCCGTTTCTTACGGTTTGGATGAGAACACCGGTTTGGTTGACTATGACGCAATGGAAAGAATTGCCCTTGAATGCAAACCCAAATTGCTTATCGGTGGTGCTTCTGCTTATTCTCGTGAGTGGGATTATGCTAGAATGCGTGCTATCGCTGACAAGGTAGGTGCTCTCTTTATGGTGGATATGGCCCACACCGCTGGTTTGATCGCCGCTGGTTTGTTGGACAACCCTGTAAAATACGCCGATATCGTAACTTCTACTACCCACAAAACCCTCAGAGGTCCTCGTGGTGGTGTGATTTTGTTGGGCAAAGATTTCGACAATCCTTGGGGTTTGACTACTCCGAAAGGCGTTGTGAAGAAAATGTCACAGTTGTTGAACTCTGCCGTATTCCCCGGTATCCAGGGCGGTCCGCTCGAGCATTGTATTGCCGCCAAAGCCGTTGCTTTCTATGAGGCTCTTCAACCTGAATATGTTGAGTATCAGACTCAGGTGAAAGAGAATGCTGCTGCTATGGCCGAGGAGTTTGTAAACAGAGGTTACAAGGTGGTATCTGGTGGTACTGACAACCACTTGATGTTGATTGACTTGCGTACCAAGTATCCCGATGTAACCGGTCGTATCGCAGAGAAAGAGTTGCAGAAAGCAGAAATTACCGTGAATAAAAACATGGTGCCTTTCGACAGCCGTTCTGCCTTCCAGACTTCTGGTTTGCGTGTAGGTACTCCCGCTATTACCTCTCGTGGTTTCGTAACCAAGGATATGAAAGACATTGTAGATTTCATTGACGCAGTATTGAAAGCAGCTAGCGAGCACATTGGTTTGGTAAGCGGAAAGAACGCCGACGGAACTCCTTATGTGGCAAGCGAAAGCGAGAGAGCAGAATACGATGCAATCATTGCAGCCGTTCGTAAGAAAGTAAATGCAAAAACGGCAGGAATGCCCCTCAATAGATATTAAAATTGGCGAAGACTGGTTATGATTGGAAGTTCTGCCGTATTGGTGGAATAACCCGTGTGAGAATAGCAAACGGGGAGGATATCAAGCACCTCCCCGAATTGGATAAAAAGTTGTGGACGGTCCTCAGTTGCCCTGTGGATGGTCTGGAGAT
The DNA here is from genome assembly GCA_904501835.1 of uncultured Bacteroidales bacterium. Taxonomy (GTDB): domain Bacteria; phylum Bacteroidota; class Bacteroidia; order Bacteroidales; family UBA932; genus Cryptobacteroides. Next base: position 8,143 of record CAJGBW010000008.1, on the reverse strand, counting down.
GGACAAGCAGACGCTACGCCTTATTGATACAGATGGTGACGGACGTATCAAGGTGGACGAGGTGATTGCTGCTTCTTCGTGGTTGGTTTCTTTGTTGAAGGATGCAGATAAATTGACTTTGGGTCAGGATAGTTTCGACTTGTCCGATTTCAATACGGAAAATAGCGAAGCGCTCGCTTTGCAGACTTGTGCCAACGAGGTTTTGAAAGCCTTGGGAAAGGATGCATCCTCGCTCATTACTTTGGCAGAGGTGGAAGACAGCAGCAAAATTTTGGCTGCTACCTCTTTCAACGGAGACGGCATCATTACAGAAAAATCGGCAGGGGATAATGCGCAGTGGCTTGCGTTTATCCGTGAAATCATGCGTTGTCAAGGCTCGCTGACCGATCGTTCGGGGCAGGAGGGCGTCAATGCAGAAAAAATCGAGGCTTTTGTAAGTGCCTGTGCTGATTTCCAAACTTGGAAGAAAAGGGCAGAAGAGGAAAAGGAGAGTCTTTTCCCTTATGGTGATGATACGGCGCGTGCGTTGGCTTTGTGTGATGAGTTGAAGGCAAAATTTGATGATTGGTTTATCCGTTGCCGTCTTGCTTCTTTTGGCTTGGATGATCCTTCCAAATTGGATGCCTCTCAAAATGCCATTGAGACGTTGGGGGTTGAAAATCTGACGACCGCTGTAGCGCAGATAGCCTCTTATCCTATCTCTAAAGTACGTGTGGATGCTCTTCTGCCTTTGTCAGAAGGGGAAATTAATCCAGTGTGGAAAGACAAGGTGCTTCAGTTCAAGACCTTGGTTCACAATCAGGAGAGTTTGAGCGAACAGCAGTGGGCTGATATACAGGCTTCGTTTGCCGCTTATCGTGCATGGGTGGCCTCCAAGCCTGCATCTTCCGTGGATTCAATCGCTGAAGAGGATTTGGTTGCTTATCAAGACCCTGCACTCAAGCAAGCTTTGTTGGATTTGGTTGCCGAGGACCTTAAATATGATGCCCAATTCCAGATTTTGGGCTCCTTGGCAAAGTTCCTGCGTCTGTACAGAGATTTCTTCACCTTCCTCAAGAACTATGTCAATTTCTCCGATTTTTACATGAAGGACAAATGGGCGGTTTTCCAGGCGGGAAGACTGTATATTGATCAACGTGCCTGCGATTTGTGTATCAAGGTGACCGATATGGGCGCGCAGAACAAGACCGCATTCTTGAGTGAAATGTTTTTGATTTACTGTGATTGCAGCCACAAGGTGCTCAATGAGAAGTTTACCATTGTGGCAGCCATGACGGTCGGTGAGACGGGAGATATCAAAGTCGGTAAAAACTGTATTTTCTATGACCGCGACGGTCAGTCTTGGGATGCCGTGATTACCAAAATCATTGAGAATCCTATCAGTATAGCAGAAGCATTCTGGTCGCCTTATCGTAAGTTGGGTGCCTTTGTTGATAATCAAATCAATAAGGCTGCTACCGAGAAAAACAATAAAGTAATCGGTGAAATGACCGCGAAGGTGGGAGAAAATCTCAACAAACCGGTTGAAAATAAAGATGCAGCCAAAGCTCAGTCTTTTGATATTGCCAAGTATTGCGGTATTTTTGCCGCCATCGGTATGGCAGTAGGATATATCGGTAGTTTCTTGGTGTCTTTGGCTACAGGATTTATGGCCTTGAAATGGTGGCAGATGCCTCTGTCACTGGTGGCTGTCGTTCTGCTGATTTCAGGCCCTTCGATGTTCCTGGCTTGGAGAAAACTTCGCAAGCGCAATCTTTCTCCGATTTTGAATGCCAACGGTTGGGCGATGAATGCCAATGTGAAAATCAATATCCGTTTTGGAGAGACCCTTACCTCCCAAGCGAAATTGCCTAAATTGGATGTAAAGGATCCTTTTGCCAAAAAGAAAATGGCAAACTGGAAGAAAGCCTTGATCGCTTTTTCCGTATTGTTGATTGCGGCGGTGGCAGTTCTTTATTTTACGGGCTGGTATCAATGTTTATGTTCTTGTTTTCAATAGTTTATGAAGCAGCATTTATATCCTTATGAAGTTCCACTTGTTCAGATTATCCCTGTCCAAGTGGAAAATGCTATTTTAATAGGTAGCACAAACTCTGATAATGAATCATTTGGTGGTGAGTATTTTCCTGAATAGTTAGCTTATGAGAAAGTATATTTTAACGGTTCTTTCCGTACTTTTTGTGTTGTCGGCTTGTATGAAGGAGAATCTGGAGCCCTCAACGAATGGCGGTAATCTTAAAGAATTTACGGCCAAATTTGAATCGAATGCCAGCAAAACAACTTTGGACGGTTACGATGTATATTGGTCCAAAGGAGATGCGATTGCGGTTTTCGCTCCCGACGGTACCAAAGCAAAATTTACCATCGATGAACAATCCATTGATGGACAGAGTGCGCGTTTTGTCGGTACCATTAAAGATGCCGCCGAGTATGTAGCGGTCTATCCCTATTCTGCGGCAGATTCCTATGATGGTTCACGCATTACCTTTACTACCCCCTCAGTGCAGACAGCAGTAACGGGCGGTTTTGGCAATGGAAGCAATGTGGCTATTGCAGCACCGAGCCAAAAAGATTTCCAGTTCAAGAATGCGACGACTTTGCTCAAGGTCAATGTCAAACGTTCCGACGTTGCGAAAATTGTGATTTCTACCAGTGGTTCCGTACCTGTCAGCGGTACTTATACCTTGACGCCGAAAGTGACGGAAATTACGGCTTCCAACATTGGAAAAACGGTGACAATTTCTGCCGCGAGCGGAAATTTGGCGGCAGGTTTGTACTATATCCCCGTTCCTTATACGACCAGCAAATTGTCAGATTTGACACTTTCGCTTCAAAATTCGTCCGGCGCGGAGGTGACTTCCAAGAAGTTTGACCCGGGTTTTATGTTGTATCGCAACAGAATTTGTGTATTGGGTGATTTCGGTACCGGTATTTCTTGTGCACAGGATTTGGTGGATTTTGCGGCGGCAGTCAATAGCGGCAAAAGCACGACGGCTTGGCAGACCAATGGTGAGGTTGTCTTGTTGAACAATATCGATATGTCCGACGTGACGAGTTGGACGCCGATTGGAAACGCTGCAATTACCTACAATGGTTATACGACGGTTTCCGTCGCCAGCGGATATGCTTTTACGGGTAAATTCAATGGCAACGGGTATTCCATCACCAACTTGGTTATGAAGAATGCTGCTGCGACCAAGCCTTGCGGACTCTTTGGTCTGCTCAGCGGTGCCACGGTGAAAAATGTCAATTTGGGTACCCCGAGCGACAATAGTTCCATTTATGTCAAGACAACAGCACGCAACAATGTAGGTGCGATTTGCGGTATCTCTTCCAACTCTTATATTGAAAACTGTAAGAATTACGCGACCATCACCATTGGCGGAACCAGTTCGTCGACCATGTTCGCCATCGGTGGTATCACGGGCTATCATTCCGGTAGCGGCACGGCTGCGTACGCCGTGAAAAACTGTGAAAACTACGGCTCAATCAACGTAAGTTGCGGTACCAACCAGGCCAATGGTTCAGCCGGTGTGCAGGTAGGTGGTATTTCCGGATTCTCCGCTTCTGCCACCACGGCAACCACCAATGCAATCCTGGATGGCTGTAAAAACTATGGTGAAATCAATGCCAACTGTGGCCGCGTCAGCGGTTTGACGCCGGTGTTGATGTACTGTGATGCCAAAAATTGTATCAACTATGGCGCGATTACCAGCACCTTGACCTCTGCGTTGGTGGCGGGTTTGGTGTCTTTCCAGACCTACAATGCCGTGATGACGGATTGTTGGAACTATGGTTCAGTCTTGATGCAGGGTGATGGCTCTTATGGCGCCGGTATGGTTGCCAATTTGAACGATCAAATTACCAGCGGCACGCACAAGGCGCAGATTACCGGCGGTGGTAACCGTGGTGCCGTTGTATATCCCCAGAAACTGCGTCAGACAACGGATGTTCACCAGCTTGTTTCTGTCTTTACGACAGGCAACTTCAACAAGGTGGACAATGTGGTGGCCGGTGGTCGTGTGGGATACTATAATATTAATAATGAGATACAATATTATAATATCACTTCTTCCAATTACATGACCTATGCGATTGCAACGGCTACCAATGTCACCAATATCAAGTACGAAGGTGCTTCTGTCGGCGGTATTTCAACCTTGGCAGAGTTCCAGGATTTTGCCAATTTGGTAAACAATGGCGAAAGTACTTGGAAATACGAGGATGAGCAGGGTTATGTCAATTTGAAGGCGGATATCGATATGGCAAGCGTAAGCAATTGGACGCCCATCGGTATGCCTGCCAACTATACGCCTGATATCTATTTCCCGTCTTATACCGGCGCTTCCTTCAAAGGAAAATTCAATGGTAATGGCCACACTATCAAGAATTTGAAACTCTCTGCCAATGGCGATTCCGCTGTATATGGTCTGTTTGGTGTTGTGCGCGGTGCGACCATCAAGAATTTGGTGTTGGGAACAGGCGCTGATGCTTCCATCTTCAATGTCGGCTCCGAGGGCGCGATGGATGCGGGTGTTTTGGCCGGTTGTGTGATTGACTCCAAATTGTTAGACATTACCAACAATGTTCCTATCAAGACGACGGGAATCGCTTCTCAAGAGAAGATGACCATTGGTGGTATTGCCGGCTTTGTAACCAACTCTGGTGAAGCCCTTTCGTCCTTGGATGCTTTAAGAAACAATGCTTCCATTAGCGGTCAGAGCGGCAATAGCAGCAACGGTATGAATACATCTGTTCAGATTGGAGGTATCGTTGGTTTTGCTTCTGCTCATGCTGACAGCGATGAGGTGAATACCTTGCTCAATAGCAACAACTATGGTGAAATTACGGCACAAGGTGGTCGTGTCGGTGGTATCGTTGCTACAGCCATTGCCACCGAGGTGAGCAAGAATACCAATTATGCTGATATCAACAATACGCAGGTGAATGCGCGTGCCGCCGGTATCGTTGCCGTGATGGCGCAGCAGTCGTCCATGGCTAATTGCGTCAATGAAGGTAATGTGACAACCACCCAGGCGAGTGGCGAGTGTGCCGGTTTGGTGGCGAATTTGGCTCATACCAGCATCACCGTTTCCGGTGGTGGTAACTATGGTGTCATCACGACCAAGAAAACAGATAACCGCGGTGTGCTTTGTGCGAAAGTTACCCAACTTTCTTCCATGACCGGTGTTGTGGTGGGCGGTTCTTTGTTCTGCAATGGAGTAGAGCAGGAATTGACCAAGGCTAACTATGTATCCTATTCTTATAATACGGGCATTTCTTCTACCAATGCAGCCAAAATTACCGATTTGATTTACGATGGAGAGAAGGTCGGTATTCGCACCGCAGAAGAATTGGTTGAATTGGCTACTTTGGTCAATAGCGGAAAAGACTATAGCAAGTTCGTCAACGAAAGTGGTGCCATTGTTCTTTTGAAGGATATTGATATGTCTTCCGTGAAGAATTGGACGCCCATCGGTTACGCAACTTTGAGTGCCATGACGACTGGAAAAGCCCTCACGGTGAGCGCCGGATATGCGTTTAAGGGTACTTTTGACGGCGATGCGCATGTTATCAAAGGTCTGAAAATGGTGGCTCCTGCCGATGAGACGGCCATCCGTCCTTACGGCTTGTTCGGAGTTGTGGCAGAGGGTTCTGTTATTCAGAATTTCCAATTTGATGAGGATTGTTCATTGACCATCAACTCGACGAAGGGCTGTGCGGTCGGAATGGCGGCCGGTATGGTGATCGCTTCCCAGGTTCGCGATATCTCCGTCTTTGGTCCGACGACCTTCCAGGCACAGACGACTGAGACGGTGGTGGCTGCTCCTTTGGTGGGTGCTCTTTGGTCTTCACAGACCGGCGGTTGTGTGATGGATTCTTGCCACAACTATGGTAAAATCACCGCGCTGAACAAGAACAATGTGACGGAAGTCTATAGTCCCTTGCCGCCGAATCCGAGTCTTGTGAAAGGCTATATGGTCGGTGGTTTGGTCGGTTTGATGGATGGTTATTTTGGTTCATCTACTGACTACAAGACCAATATGCTTTCCGATAGTTCCAATAAGGGCGATATTGAGTCGGCTATTTTCCGTACGGGCGGTATTATCGGTACCATCTGTCGTCAGTCTACGGCCAGCAACTGTATCAACGACGGAAATATCCGTGTAACAGCCTCTGCCGGTGCCCATGTCGGCGGTATCAGTTCTTTGCTCTTCTCATATTGCAACTTGACCGGTTGTCGCAATATGGGTAATATCATCTGTACCAACCGTGCCTATGCGGGTGGTCTCTTGGGTTCTGTGCCTTCCGGCGGCCGCAAGATGTCTTTGTGTAGCAACTACGGTGTGATTATTACCGACAGCGACTATCGTGGTGTGTTCTGGGCGTACAATGGAAAAACAGCGGCCCGTACCATTACCTATGAGAACTGTGTTGCTGCAGGAAATTTGGGTAAATACAATGGTGGTACCTATACCTATGACGTGTTGGAGGAAGCCAATAAGGCACGTTATCTGGGCTATGACTACAAGGTCGAGACCATGAAACTGACCGATGTCGTGTACAAAATCGGCGTGACTTCTCCCAGCGGTGGCAGCAGCGCCGGTCTTAAGATTTTGTGCATCGGTAACTCCTTCACCCAGGATGCCATGTGGCAGGTTCCGAATATTTGTGCCGGCTTTGGTATCAAGGATGTCAAGTTCTGTCAAATGTATTATGGCGGTCGTGTTTTGGAGGCTTATAACAATGGTTGGAGCAGTTCCAGCGACTACACCGCTTATATCTATGAGGCCGGTAGTACCGTGCAGAAGGTGCAGAATAATCAGAACCTTGCCGTTATGGCGGCTTCAGAAGAATGGGATATGGTGACCATTATGGAGCATACCGGTAGTTATCACTCATGGTTCTGGACGGCAGCAGAAAAAGCAGCTATTCAGGGCTTGATTGACAAGGTGAAGAAGACCCAGGCCGGTGTTCCGAAGTTCTATTATATTATGAGTCAGTCTTATTGGGATATGGGTAAGATTCCGGCTGCCTCCAAGAAGTATGCGCCCGGCGGTGAAGAACAACTCTTTGCCAACCGTCAGGGACAGCATGCAGTGACCTGTACCCAGGCCCAGAAAGTCATGGAGGAAATTACTGACTTTGAGGGCTTGGTGGCAACGGGAACCGCTCTTGAAAACTTGAGAACGACTTCTGTCTGCAAGGCACACTCATTGGGCTTGACCCGCGATGGTTATCACATGGATAAAGGTATCGCCCGTTATGCGGCCGGTTGTGTGATGTATCAGGTGATGTTGTATCCTATCTATAAGAAAGAATTGAGCACCAATACTTTCCGTGATGCAACGACCAGTACGACCACAGGACAGTTGCAGACAGCGATTACCAACACCAATGCGCCGATTGCCCAACAGGCAGCCCTGTTTGCCGTGAGCGATCCTTACAAGATAACGGATATGTCAACATACTAGTATTCTTTATGATACAGGAAGAAAAACAATACGAAGTCTCTGCCCGAAAATACAGACCGAAAGATTTTGAAAGTCTCATCGGGCAGGACAATATCGCCAAAACCCTCAGAAACTCCATTCTGAGGGGGCAACTTGCCCACGCCTATCTCTTTTGTGGACCTCGCGGTGTGGGTAAAACGACGACTGCTCGTATTTTTGCGAAGATGATCAACTGCTCCAACCCTGGGGAAAATATGAGTCCATGTGGGGTGTGTGAGTCTTGTCAATCTTTTGCAGAAGGTCGTTCTTTCTGTATTCATGAATTGGATGCAGCCTCCAATAACGGCGTAGAGGATATCAAAGTCCTCATTGATCAGGTGCGTGTCCCGCCTCAGATAGGTAAGTACAGTGTCTATATCATCGACGAGGTACACATGCTTTCCCAAGCGGCTTTCAATGCCTTTTTGAAAACTTTGGAGGAGCCGCCCGCGCATGCCATTTTTATTTTGGCGACCACCGAGAAGCATAAGATTCTTCCGACGATTTTGAGTCGTTGTCAGACGTATGATTTCAAACGAATTTCAGTCCCTGATATTGTGGCGAATCTGCGTATGGTGGCAGCCCAGGAAGGTGCGGAGATTGATGATGACTGTCTGCATATCATAGCCTCCAAAGCGGATGGTGCCATG
>CAJGBW010000007.1 GCA_904501835.1 uncultured Bacteroidales bacterium | reverse complement strand
GCCAAATTGCAGCGTGCCCTCATCAACTTCTTCTTGGATTGCAATGAGAAAGCGGGTTATTTGGAGGTAGAGCCTCCTGTGATGGTGAACGAGGCTTCCGGTTTTGGTACCGGTCAGTTGCCGGACAAAGAAGGTCAGATGTATCATGCTACCTTGGATAATTTCTACATGGTACCCACAGCCGAGGTGCCTGTGACCAATATCTTCCGTGACGTGATTTTGTCCGAGAAGGATTTCCCCCAGAAACTCACCGCTTATACCCCTTGTTTCCGTCGTGAGGCAGGTTCTTATGGTAAGGACGTACGTGGCCTGAACCGTTTGCATCAGTTTGATAAGGTGGAGATTGTGCGCGTTGAGAAACCGGAGGATTCCTACAAAGCTTTGGAAGAGATGGTTGCACACGTAGAGTCTATTGTCAATAAACTGGGCTTGCCTTATCGTATTTTGCGTCTTTGTGGTGGCGATATGAGCTTTACTTCAGCGCTGACCTATGACTTTGAATTGTATAGTGCGGCACAGCAGCGTTGGTTGGAGATTTCTTCCGTTTCCAATTTTGAAAGTTATCAGGCCAACCGTCTTCGTCTGCGTTATAAAGATGCCGAAGGTAAGAGTCAGCTTTGCCACACCTTGAACGGAAGTTCTTTGGCTCTTCCCCGTGTGGTGGCAACCTTGTTGGAAAACTGTCAGAAGGATGGACATATCATCATTCCTGAAGTGTTAAGACCCTATACCGGATTTGATGAAATCTAATCTAAAAAAAACGATATTAGGAATAGACCCCGGAACCAATTTGCTTGGCTACGGGGTCATTTCCGTAGATAGCCAAGGTCCCCATTTTGTCGATATGGGGGTATTTGATTTGCGAAAGATCAAAGATCCTTATGAGAAATTGGCAAATATCAATGCCGGTATTGAAGAATTGATTGCCACATATCAGCCCGACGAAGTGGCGATTGAATCTCCTTTTTACGGAAAGAACGCACAAGTGATTTTGAAATTGGGCCGCGCCCAGGGAGCAGCCATCATTGCAGCCGTCCGTCAAGGAATCCCTGTGACCGAATATGCTCCCCGTAAAGCGAAAATTGCCATTTGTGGCAATGGTTCAGCCAGCAAGGAGCAGGTGAGTACGATGATACAAAAAAGTTTGGGGGTGGTGTTGTCGCCCAAACACTTGGATGCAACGGATGCCCTTGCCATTGCGTTGTGCCATCATTACCAACATATTTCTCCGATGGCGCAATTGTCCGGGCATTCATCTTGGGAAAAATTTATAAAAGAAAACCCGGATCGCGTTCGTAAAAATTAACCTTTGCCCCTCACATCCGTCTAATACCAGATTTTTTGTGACGATTATGAAAAAAACTCTGATATTCTTACTTTTTGTTCTTTTTTCGGCGCCCGTTTTTGCGCAATCTTTTACTCTTGAAATGACCTTGTTGGGCAAGGAGGATAATGCTCCTGTCCAGTTTGCGACGGTTTCTTTGCATTTAAAAGATTCCGAACGTGCCAACAAATATGTCCTGTCCAATGACCAGGGTGTAGCGGTGTTGGAAAAAGTTCGTAAAGGCGAGTATGTGCTGAAAGCAGAACTTTTGGGATATAAGCCTTATAGTAAAACCATCAAGGTAGAGGGCGACAAGAATCTGGGCAAAATTTTGATGGAGGTGGACACGCAGGTGTTGGATGCAGCCAATGTTTCTGCCGTCGGCAATCCCATCAGTATCAAGAAAGACACTATTGAATACAATGCCACTTCGTTCCGTACGACGGAAAACGATATGTTGGAAAACCTCTTGAAGAAATTACCGGGCGTGGAAGTCGCTTCAGATGGTACGGTTACGGCCAATGGTCAGACAATCAACAAGATAACTATTGATGGCAAGACCTTTTTCTTGGATGATCCGCAGCTTGCGACCAAAAATATTCCCGCCAAGATTGTAGAGAAAGTCAAAGTGGTGGAGAAGAAGTCTGATCAGGCAGCCTTTACGGGTATTGACGATGGCGAGGAAGAGACCATCATCGACTTGTCTTTGAAGAAAGGCATGATGAACGGCTGGTTTGGAAACATGCAGTTGGGGGGCGGTCACGATTTGCAGCCCCCGTATAATGGCTGGGAGGATGCGCGTTGGCAGGCTGCTGCCATGGTCGGAAACTTTACCGACAAGAGTCAAATCAGCGTAATTCTCAATGGTAACAACACCAACAACCGAGGTTTCAACGATGTGGCCGGCTCCATGATGCGCGGTATGCGTGGCAACCGTGGCGGTATGGGTGGTAGCGGAAACGGTATCTCAACCTCTTGGATGGCGGGTTTGAATGGCGCGTGGACGCTGTTGGACGGCGGCATGGATTTGGGTGGCAACTACCTCTACAACGGCAACAATACCATCGTGGCTGAAAAAAGTGAAAAGACGACCTATTTGGATAATGGCGAGACTTTGGTTTACAAAAACGGCGGTCCTTATAATTTGTTGGGTCGTGATGTAGGTGACGGTGGTTATGGTTTGAACAATACCTTGACGCAGGGACATCGTTTTGGCGTCCGTCTGGATTATAAAATCAACGAACGTACTTCCTTGTTGTTTGAACCCCAGGTGAATTTTGGAGGCGGTCGTTATAATGAGTATTCTTCAGACAGCACTTTCCGCAATGGAGGATTGAGCAACGCCGGTTTTACTTCCAGCGATGGTAGCAACAAGAACTGGACGGCCAGTGGTCGACTGTTGTTGCGTCAGCGTTTGGATAAGCCCGGTCGTACGATTTCCGCCCATGTCCGATACTCATTCTCGGGTAATACATTGGATGGCTTCAATCGCTCTTTGAGTCGTTCGACGGAAGACGGAGGCGCTACTTGGAGCGGAACACCGACCAATCAATGGTTTGATGGCGAATCGAATTCCTCTTCCATTCGTACCCGTTTGGTCTATACCGAACCCTTGGTTGAAAATCTTTTCTTGGAGGCGAATGCTTCTTATGATTGGAGTTTCAACGAAAGCACGCGCAATACTTACGACTTGGCCTATACGGGTGTGCCTACGACCTTGTCGGATTTGATGGCGTCGACCAATTTTGATGACAAGACGCTCAACGAGACCTATTCCAAAGTGATCGAAAACCGTTACCATAATTTCAGTGCGGGCATGAACCTTCAATACCAGAAGGATAAGTTCCGCGTGCAGGCGGGTGCGTCTTATCGTCCGACCATTACGGACAACTTTACCAACGGCGAGACCTACCACAGTGTGGTACACAATTGGGCCCCGCAAGCGATGTTGAACTATGAGTTCTCGGATAATTCGAATATCCGTTTGTTCTACCGTGGTCAATCAAACCAGCCTTCCACCTCGCAGTTGATGCCGGTTCCGGACAACTCCGACCCTTTGAATATCAGTTTTGGTAACCCTTACCTCAAACCTTATTTTACGCATCGTCTGCGTGGGCATTTCGGTTATACCGACAGGGAGACCTTCTTCTCTCTCCGCGGTTATGTCAATGCGAACCTCAATAAGGACAATATCACTTCGGCACGTTGGTACAGCAAGGAGGGCGTGCAGTTCTCCATGCCTATCAATGGTCCTCTGGGTGCCAATATCAACTTGGGCTGCTTCCTCAATTCGCCCATTGCCAAGAGTAATTTCTCTATCTCAAACATGATGAATATCTCGTTCTCCAGCAATACCAACTATGTGGGTATCAGCAGCAAGAGCGATGACTTCACCAACAAGTATTATAACAAGACGACCGCAGTGTTTGATTATGAGAAATTCAATACGGAATTCTTCACACCGGAGGCAATTTACCAGATGGAGGATTATTTCACGGTCAACAGCACCAGCAGTTTGAATGTGTCAGAACGCTTGAAATTGACCTATCGCAATGATTTTGTGGAGCTGTCGGCGAGCGGCGCAACGAACATGAACAAAGGTTGGTACACCATTGCTTCTTCAGCCAACAACCTACGTTTCCGCAATCAGGTGCAGGGTGAGATGATTTGGACCATTCCTGGCGATGTGGGCATTCATGCTGACGCTTCCTACATCTGGTATATCGGTTATGCCAATACTGACAACGAGTGTATTGTCAATGCGGAAATCAGCAAATTGCTCTTCAAGAAGCAGTTTACCTTGAGTTTGAAGGTATTTGATATCTTGAATCAGTCCAAGAATCACTTTGTTTCAGACAGCGGCAACGTGCACAGCGAAACACACAACAATACCTTGGGTCGTTATGTGATGATATCACTGACCTATCGTTTCGGTAATTTCGGAAAAAACAACGCCTCCCAATTCGGCAATCGCGGCATGAGAGGCGGTATGAGAGGGGGTATGGGAATGGGACCTAGGATGCGCTGATAAACGCACAGATTCCGTCAAGATCTCCTTTGTCAAAAGAGCGCTGCTCTCCACTGGCCAGGTTTTTCAATTGAATCATACCCGTTTCGGCTTCATTGCTACCGCAGATGCTGAGGAAGGGTATGTTCTTTTTGTCGGCATAGTCAAACTGCTTTTTCAACTTGCTCTTTTCGGGATAGATTTCGCAAGCAATGCCTCTTTCGCGCAATTGGCTGACAACGGGAATCAGGTAAGGAACTTCTCCCATATCGGCAAAGAGAATCTGGGTGCAGGAGCGGAGTTGTTCGGGGAATTTGTTCAAGCCGCCCAAGACATCGTAGATGCGGTCCGCACCAAAGGAAATGCCCACGCCGGAGGTGTCAGGAAGACCGAAAATGCCGGTCAGGTTGTCGTAACGTCCACCACCGCAGATGCTTCCAATGGCAAAATCAAGGGCTTTAACCTCAAAAATAGCACCGGTGTAGTAGTTGAGGCCGCGTGCCAGTGAGAGGTCGATTTCCACTTCGTTCTGAATATCCGCCAATTCGATGTAATCCAGCAATTCTTCAATTTCGGCCACACCTTTCAAACCGCTTTCGGAGCAGATTTCTCCTTGGAAAATGTTTTTCATCTGTGCCATTTTCTCGCGGTTGCTACCACTCAGGGTCAATACCGGCTCGATGACGGTAATGGCTTGTTCGCTCAAGCCCTTTTCGCGCATTTCGTTCTTGACAGCCTCCAGTCCGATTTTGTCAATCTTGTCGATGGCGACGGTGATATCCGTTACCTGGTCGGGAGCGCCGGCAATTTCTGCCAGACCGGTGAGGAGTTTGCGGTTGTTGATTTTGATGCAGACACGGATGCCAAATTGTTGGAAAACCTTGTCCACGATTTGCACCAATTCCAATTCGTTGAGCTGGCTTTTGGAACCAATCACGTCGGCGTCACACTGGTAGAACTCGCGGTAACGTCCTTTTTGAGGACGGTCAGCACGCCATACCGGTTGAATCTGGAAGCGTTTGAAAGGGAAGGTAATCTCGTCCCTGTGTTGCACCACGTAGCGGGCAAAAGGCACAGTCAAATCATAACGCAAGCCTTTTTCGCACACTTGCAGGCTGATTTTTTTGCTGTCATTTTCGCTTAAATCCACTTTTGCGAAAGCGTCGCCGGAGTTGAGGATGCGAAACAACAATTTGTCGCCTTCTTCACCATATTTTCCCAGCAAGGTGGAAAGATTTTCCATCGCAGGGGTTTCAATCTGCGAAAATCCGTAGGTTTTGAAAACGGATTTGATGGTGTCAAATATGTAGTTGCGTGCAGCGGTCTCGTTGGGGCCGAAGTCACGTGTGCCTTTCGGGATTGAAGGTTTTTGTGCCATTATTCCAAGATTAAATTTTTGGTGTAATTTCTCCATTTTTCAATCAATGCCTCCATTTCTGCAGGAATTTGCGAGTCAAATCGCATCCATTCTCCTTTTGTGGGATGTTGGAAGCCCAAGGTTTTTGCGTGCAGGGCTTGTCGAGGCAGGATTTTGAAACAGTTTTCAATAAATTGTTTGTATTTGGCGTAGATGGTTCCCTGTCGAATCTCGGAGCCATCATAGCGTTCGTCGTTAAAAAGAGGGTGGCCGATGTGATTGAAATGCACACGGATTTGGTGGGTACGTCCTGTTTCCAAACGGCATTCAACCACGGTGACAAAGCCAAAACGTTCCAGCACTTTGTAGTGCGTAATGGCGGTTTTTCCATATTCGCCATCGGGGAAGACCTTGAAGCGCAGACGGTCAGATGGATCCCTTCCGATATTCCCTTCAATCGTTCCTTCGTCTTCTTTGATATTGCCCCATACCACCGCTACATAACAACGCTCAATCGAGTGTACAAAAAACTGTCGGGCGAGATTGAGTTGGGCGGCTTCGTTTTTTGCCACCACCAGCAAGCCCGAGGTGTCTTTGTCAATGCGGTGTACCAGCACGCCCATTCTTTCATCTTCTGCATCCGCTCCTTGCGTGAGTCCAAGATGGTGAGCGAGGGCGTTGACCAAGGTGCCGCTGTAATGTCCGTGTCCGGGATGAACGACCATGCCGGCTTCCTTGTTGAGCACCAGCACATCATCGTCTTCGTAAACAATGTTCAAGGGGATGTTCTCCGGTAGGATTTCCAGGCCCCTGCGTTGATAGGGCATGACAAAACTGACCACGTCACCGGGGCGGATGACGTAATTGGCCTTGATCGTCTTTTCTCCGACTTTGACATAGGAGTTTTTGATAGCCAATTGGATACGATGGCGGGAGCAATGCTCCATGTGCGTCGCCAAAAACTTGTCCACACGAATCGGGGCTTGGCCTTTGTCTATTTCAAAACGGAAATGTTCGAAACTCGCACCTTCGTTGTCCTCAAGTTGGTCGTTCTGCTCTTCGAAATCTATGTCTTCTTCAAAAACTGTCATTCTTTTACTTCTTCTTCGCTTTCAACGATACGCTCCGGCACCTTGCTGGTATCCAAGGTAAAATAGAGTGAAATGTTACCGCCCATTCTTACGGGGTCGGGACCAATGTCGGGACTTTGGCGATATACCACTGCATTCAAGGAATCCGTATAGTCTTTGATGTCGGGGTCAAAAATCATTCTGCCGACATTCAAAGAGTTGTCGTGCAAGACATCCACAGCCATCATCATACGCATTCCAAGCAAATCGGGTATGGCTGTCGCGTTTTCCTTTTTATTGACTCCCAATACAAGGTCAATGGTCGCGTCGCTCTCGATTGCTGTGCCGGCCTCAATGTCTGCTCCCTTATGCAGCTGTTTCAATACGTTGTTGGTAGCAAAATCATCTTCGTATTTTAGTCGGCCCACTTTCAGACCATGGCCTATGATTTCAGAGGTGGCTTGACGGAGAGAGTAACCGATTACGTTGGGCATAGAGACCATTTTGGGACTTACCGCGTTGATGACCAAACGGATTTTTCTTCCCATCTTTACTCCAGTCCCTGCGGCGGGGCTTTGGCGGTAAATAGCCCCGGGGTGCATTCTACGTACATAGACAGAATCACTTACAAGGACTTGTATCTTTTCTTTTTTAGCCAAAAGCTGGGCCTGTTCTACGGACATATTGGTGAAATCTGGAACTTTGATTTCTCGTCCGTGTTTGGTGACAATATGCAAGGCCAGCGTTGCAAGCAACAGAACGGCGATGTAAATACCGATGACGATAAGGAGGTTTTTTCCGATTCGCTTCATAGTCTTAATCCTTTACGCATCTGACCTGTGCGCAGAAATCCTTCTTGTTCATAGGCTCTGCGTAAACATCCGCTTTGTTGAAAATGAAATAACGACACCAGGCCATCTGGTTATTGTCGCTATCCTCGGAGGCCGTCCAGAAAAAAGCCTGCTGGTTGAACATTTTGAAATATTTTCCGTTGTTGGCATAGCCCAACATCTTGACTGAGAGTCGGGAGTTGTCGGTAATCTTTACATCTGCCTGCAAAGGAATCATATCAATGGAATTGAGCTTGTAATAACAAGTCATTTCTCCGGCCACCTTTTTCCAAGTCTTAAAGGCGGTGGGGATTTCGCTTACCTGCTGGGGCTTTATGCTTGCCGCCATTTCTGTCCATTCTTCGTCGGTGGGCAGGTGCCATCCGCTCGGGCAAGCCTTGATGGCTTCTTCCCAAGTGTAGTAGCAACCAAAGACGTCTTTCATAACCTCGTAGTTCAGGTAACCCACACCGATATCTTGGCTGCCGTCATTGCTTTTGTGTGCTGCCAAATTGCTTCGCATCCAGTATTTTCCCCCTATCTTGGTAGCGGCGTACGTATTTCCTTCATAGACCCAAAGGCTGTCCTGGGCGTTGGTCTCCAAAGGAAGGGTGCCTTTGTAACCTTTCTCAACGATGGTTACGTAGTTGCTGGTGGTCGTGGAGTAGTAATCTCCGGCGGGAGAAGCCGTGCACGCAATTGTGAAGGTGCCGGTCGTATCGTGGCGGAAACGATAACCAAAACCCAAATCAGCCGAAAGGCTGGTCGTGTCTTTTTCCATGCCCGGAGTGACTTTCCAGGAATAGGAAATCATTCCGTTCTCAGGATGTGCAGGGACTTTGCTCGGTTTGAAATAAACGCTGTCTCCCTTGGCGACATATTTGGGATAGGCAAACTCAAGCGTTCCGGTCAAATACCCTTTGGTGTCAACGGTTTCGTCTTTTTTACAGGCGTTGACAGCAAGGAGCGCCAGAGTAAAAGCGGCTATGATTTTTTGAATTTTCATCGTTTTATTCTCAATAAAGCATATTTTTGCAAAAATACTCATTTTCACGTTAAAAATCTAATATATCTTTGCATATATGAAACGTTTTATTCTTTTCCTGGTCGTTTTGCTTACCGTTTTGTCGGGGCTGTCTTCCTGTCGCCGTTCTGCCTATCATCAGTTTACGGGATTTGCCCAGGGGGGCGTATGGCAGGTTAAATGTGATTTATCCGGACTCCCTGTTTCGCAGGAGGATGTCCAGCAGCAATTAGACTCTTTGCTGTCAGCGATTGATATGTCCTTATCAGGTTATAATAAAAATTCTATCCTGTCGCGTCACAGACGGGGAGAAAATCCGCCCTATGACAGTCTGTTTTTGCAGATGTTATCCCTTTCAGAGAAATCATTCCGGCTTTGCGAGGGGAAAGTGGATGCTTCAGCCTCCCGTCTTTTTGATGCTTGGGGGTTTGGCTTTAGTTGTGATTCCTTGCCGTCAGACGAGCAATTACGCCCTTTGATGGCACGCAGGGCTTCCTTTTCCCTGACTGCGGCAGATGGTACTCCGCAGGAATTTAATTTCAATGCCTTGGCGCAAGGCTATAGTTGCGATGTGCTGGCAGCTTATCTTCGTTCCATCGGTGTCTGCAATATGATGGTCAATGTGGGAGGTGAAATGTATAGCAGTGGAGTGAATCCCTCCGGGCGCGCCTGGACTTTCGGTATCGATACTCCCTATGACGGAAATCAGCAGTCGGGGGCTTCTTTGATTCGCGTCTTCTCGGTCGGGGAGGGCCCTTGTGGCGTGGTTACGTCTGGAAATTACCGAAAATTCTATGTGAAGGACGGCGTGAAATATTCTCATACCATTGACCCTACAACCGGCTATCCGGTCTGCCATTCTTTGTTGTCAGCGACCCTCGTTGTCAATCCCTCTTGTTCTCTGGTGCTTCCCGGGGGCGATTTTGAGAATTATCCTGCCACGCTTGCCGATGCACTTGCTACTTATTGTATGGTGGTAGGCTTTGAAAAGGCGAAAGCGTTTGTCACCTCTCATCCCGGTATCGAGGCTTGTCTGATTTACGGTGAGCAGGATGCTATGCAGCAATGGTGTTCCGAGGGCTTTCTGTCAGAGCGTTGAAATCAATTCTAACGAGAATAATAACAGTCGGCACGTTCCTTCGCAGATTCGGACAAGCAAAGGAATGTCCCAAGTGAAAGTACGGCTGACAAGTAATAACAATGAAGTTCCCATGACCAGGCTGGTCAGCGGAATGGCGATGAGGTTGGTCAGCATAAAATACAAGGGAAGAGTGCCAAATTTCAAATAGGCGAGGGGGCCGGTAAATACTTGACAGGAAATGGATAACGCGCAGGATTCCCAGATTTTTCCGTGATACCATTTGTTGAGAATGGGAAAGAGAAAGGTAATGCCGGACATGGCCAGATAAGAGAGTTGAAAACCAACGTCAAACAAGGCATGAGGAGTCAGGGCCAGTTGGAGTATCAGTCCGTTGCATAAAATATCACGACTGTCTGTTTTTCTTTCCAAACAGCAGGATGTTTCCCGCAGCAAAATGAAGAGAAAAGCTCTGACAATGGAGTGTCCGGCTCCTACGGCCAAGGTGTAGAAAGCACAGAGGGAAACAATGAACAGACTTCTTACTTTTTTCCAAGTTGGATGGTTGCCAAAAATTTCCATGACGCGGCTGAAACATAGGTATATAATCCCCATGTGCATCCCGGAAAGTGCAAGCAGATGTGATCCGCCGCTGTCTCTGAAGATTTGTCGAACCGAGGACGGAATGCCGCTTCGGTCTCCAGTCAGCAGGGCGCAGAGCAGTTCCGCGTGGAGCTTGTCTTGAAACGGAATGGCACGGATGAAATTTCTTACTCGATGGGTGAGGGGGAAATCCATCGATAAAACAGGCTCGGGCTCCCCATTCATTAAGGCGCAGACAAGACCGCTTACAAAAAAACAGAGTAGAAAAGATTTTTCCGTTTTTGTCCCTTTTTTCCACAAAAAAATACTATAGGCAAGGAGGCTCGCCATAAGAAGACCAACGGGGAACCTTTCTACGTTTGAAAGTAAAAGTCCTCCTCCAATGCCTCCGGTGAAGCACAATGAACGAAATATGCTGCTTCCTTCTCTCATTTCTTTGATGAAGATCAAGATTTATTTCGTATCTTTGTGACAATTCCGGAAAAATTTTTCCCAATGAAAAGTTTTTTCTTTTTTCACAACCTATAATAATGAATTATGATTATTCTCGTGCTTAATTGCGGCAGTTCTTCTCTGAAATACCAACTGCTGGACATGAAAAATGATGAGGTGTACGATATGTTAGCCAAGGGTCTGGTGGAGCGAATCGGTATGGAAGTGTCCCATTTGAAACACCAAGCGATAGGAAAAGAGACCTTGGAGCAGGAAAAGGGAATTGGAGATCATGCCATAGCGATTCGTGCTGTTTTGGAGGCTTTGACTGATAAGGAATACGGAGTACTGTCTTCGTTGAACGATATTGAGGCGGTGGGACATAGAGTGGTGCATGGCGGTGCGACGATGTCGGCCAGCAAAATGGTGACGGATGAAGTGATTGCCCAGATCGAGAAATGTTCTGATTTGAGCCCTCTTCACAACCCTGCCAATTTGAAAGGCATTTTTGCTGTAAAAGAGGTGATGCCCGGTATTCCCCAGGTGGCGGTCTTTGATACCGCTTTCCACCAGACGATGCCCGATTATGCTTACCTGTACGGCATTCCTTATCGTTATTATGAGCAGTATGAGATTCGCAAATATGGTTTCCATGGTACCAGCCACCGTTATGTGTCTGCCAAGGGTGCCCAGTTTGCGGGTTTGGATTATAACAACAGCCGCATCATTACCTGCCATTTGGGCAACGGTAGCTCCATCGCTGCGATAGCCAATGGAAAATGTGTGGATACGTCTATGGGACAGACCCCGCTTGACGGCCTGATTATGGGTACACGCTCCGGCTCTGTGGACCCTTCTGTAGTGACCTATATCCAGAAGAAAGAAGGACTTTCTGCCGATCAGGTGGAGACGATGCTCAACAAGGAGAGTGGTTTCTGGGGTGTTTCCGGAATCTCATCCGATGCCCGTGATTTGAGTGAGGCGGCCGGTCGTGGCGAATACCGCGCGAAGTTGGCCTTGAAGAAACTCGTTCATGGCATTATTCATTATATTGGTGCCTATACGGCAGAAATGAATGGCGTGGACATGATTGTGTTTACCGGAGGTATCGGCGAAAACAATCCTCGTATGCGTCGTCGTGTCTGCGATAATCTGGCTTACTTGGGTGTGAAATTTGACCACGAAGCCAACGATTGCCGTGGTAAGGATGTGATGATTACCTTGCCTGACTCCAAGGTGAAAGTGGCCGTGATTTGTACCAACGAAGAATTGGTGATTGCTCAGGATACGATGAAAATCGTATTAAGCGAAATGGAATAAGAGGTAGAACAACCTCGTTAAAAGATTCCTAACGGAAAAAACTAAAGTGCACATTCCCGTATTTTCTTTCCTTGAAAAAACGGGGATGTTCTGTAAATGAATAGTCTGCGGGATGTTCCAGGATGAAATAACAATCCGGATGGAGCAATCCCGCATTCATTATTTTGTCGGGAATCTCCGCCAGCCCTTCCAAGGCGTAAGGCGGGTCGGCAAAAATGAGGTCGAAACGCTTTTTGCAGAGGGGCAGGAAGTCAAATACGTTGTGATGCACTACCGTTACGATCTCACTGAGTCCTAAACTGCGTGCTTGGTTCTTGATAAAACGAGCGTTGTCGGCATTCATTTCGATGCAATGCACAGCCGCGGCTCCTCGGGATGCAAACTCAAAGGAAATGGAACCTGTGCCACCAAATAAATCGAGTACCTGTAAATCCTCAAACTCGTACTCGTTGTCTAAAATATTGAAGAGTCCTTCTTTGGCAAAATCCGTCGTCGGTCTTGCCTTATAATTCTCCGGAGGCGTGATGCTACGTCCCTTTAATTTGCCACCAATAATTCTCATCAGAGTGATTTGACTGCTTTGAAATAATTGTAGAGGGAGAGCTCTTCTTCTGCTTGTAGCGGTGTCCTGAAATAGATGGCAGAGGCCTCTATGTTCATTTGTAACTTACGGATAGCCAGGAAGATATAGTATTGGGCCGTAGTGAAATCAGGAGCCTGGTAGCTGGAACAAAGAACTAAATTTTTTCCTTGGTAAATCACTAAATAAAGTCTTCCGTCTGTGTAGGAGGCGGCGATTTTATTGTATTGCTCCACCTGGTAGGCGTCTCGTAGAAGATAGTGCAATTCGGGGAGAATCTCCATTTCGCACCCCTCTTTATCCATGAGTCCGCTGATAATATGGGTCAAACGGCTTTTGGGCAGGCTGTAAATTTCTACGGCTCCGGCGGACTCCAACTCTCTCCATCCCACCTCGTCTCCTTCTTCCAGACTGACACTTTCTGCGAGCAATTCTCTTGCTTTTTCTTCCGAGAAATAGGCCGATGGCACCAGACAGAATTTGGGAGTGAAACAGGATAGTTCGATTTTGTCGTATCTTTTTTGGAATACGTCTGTATTGAAAACAAACTCTGCGCTCAGCCATGATGACCGGGCGCAGTTGTCTGTTGTATAAGAAAACCCGTTCAGACCAATCTGAACGGATATTTTTGTAGGATTATTCCCAGTTTCCTGCATTGTTGTTCGGTGCTGAAATGCTACCTACTTTCAAACCAGGATAACGTTCGGTATCGAGACGCTCTTCGCAGTGGTTTACAATCAACTGGTGGTTCATACCTTTGAGAAGGTGCTCTCTATAATAGTAGGTGCCTTCTTTCTCGTTGATGGTGATTTTTTCTGCGTAAGGGATGCAGGCTTCAAAAAGAGGCACCTTTACACCGGATACAGTCTTGATGTCGGCAGCATAGATAATCGTGTCGTTTTTGCTGCTGAAAGGAATGTATTTGATGCTTTCGATTTTGAAATCAGGACGTTTGCAAAGAGTGTCTTTTACAGGAATTTTGGTAGTCGTAGTCAATACCAAAGTGAATTTGGGATCCTTGGGAGTACCATCCTCGTTGTAGTATTTCTGGAAAAGTTCCTCGTCGCTGATAGTCTTTCTTCCTCTCTGATGTTTCTTTTTAAGTTTGGTGGTGTTGAGAAGTGCCAATGAGTCATCTTTGGAACCAATCTGTTTAACCACTTCAACGTTACCTTCCTTGTAGAACATAATCAAAGAGTCAGCGGTAGGAGAATAGTGGCCATAAGAACTCTTGAATCCAACCTGAAGGGTACGGATGTCTTTGAGAATCTGGATGGCAACTTGCTCGCGGGCTGCTTTTTCTTCGTTGAACTTCAAAGGGCGCAAAATACTGTTGATGCAGAAGAATGCTAATACGACGATGCAGATAGGAAGAACTGCATAAGTCAGGGCTTTGTAAACTTGAGGTTTCATTATTGTGTGTAGTATTATATTTCCAAAATCACGCAAAGATAAGAAACTGTTTGGAAAATTAAAACACTTTATTAAAAATTGATAAGGTAAATGCAATATCTTTTTGTAAATTTGCAAGCGAAAAAAGGATGTTATGAGCGATTTTTGTCAGAAAAATATCTCAAAGTTGGAGCTTTTCTTGCAGCAAAATGACCATTTTGTTGTAACGACGCATAACAATCCAGATGGGGATGCTTTGGGAAGCAGTACGGCTTTTTGCTACTTTCTGCATCAGATGGGTAAAACCTGTACCTTGGTCTTGCCGGATGCTCCACCGGAATCCTTGTCCTTTTTGTTTTATGGGGATGAGCCTTTTTCGTATTTTTCATTGACCGACAAAGCTCTTGAGGCAGAACAGACAATTTTATCGGCCGGTGCTTTGGTTTGTCTGGATTTCAATGGTTTACATCGTACAAAATGTGGTGAATTCATTCGGAAGGCGACTTGTCCCAAACTGTTGATTGACCATCATTTGGATCCGGAACGCGAGAATTTTGATATAGTCTTGTCCCAAACGCAGATATCTTCGGCTTGCGAATGTGTCTATCAGGCTCTGATGGCTTTGCCTCAAATCTCAAATCAAGCCGAGTTGCTGCCCGCCCGCACGGCTTATGCCTTGATGACCGGTATGACGACCGACACCAATAATTTCGCCAACTCTGTCTATCCCTCTACGCTTCGTATGGCTTCGGCTTTGTTGGAGGCCGGGGTGGATAGAGACGATATCATTCAGAAAATCTATTTCCGTTATCGCGAAAATCGTTTGCGCGCCCAAGGGTACATTCTCAATGAGAAACTGAAAATCAGTCCTGAGGGGGTGGCTTATGTCGTTCTTTCCAGGGCGGAAATGGAAAAGTTTGATTTACAAGAGGGGGAGACAGAGGGTTTTGTCAATATTCCTTTGAGTCTTGATAAGGTGTGTATGAGCATTTTGATCCGTGAATATCCGGACCGTTACCGAGTTTCCATCCGTTCTAAAAAAGGAACGTCGGCCAATATGTGGGCACGAATGTGTTTCAATGGGGGTGGTCATGAAAATGCCTCCGGTGGCAATTTGGATAGGACGCTCTTTGCGGATGCCTCACAGGTGGAAGAATATGTCAAATCAGCGATAGCCCAATTCTTTGCCTCATGAGACGTTTGTTCTACCTATTGATATTGTTGTGTTTGACCTTTTCCTGCACCAAGGCCAATCGGGAGACTATTTTTGTGAATCAGGAAACCCGTATCAGCAATTTTATCAATAGCAAGACCGCTGCGGATACCAATGTGACTTTTGTCAATAATGAGGGTGTCTATCGCGTCATTATGAAAAAAGGGGAAGGGGATGCATTGTCTCCCAATGGCAATCTTTCCTTTTATTATGCTGGATATACCTTTAATGGATCTGTCAGCATTTCCAATCTGTTCGCAACCAATCATGCGGAAACAGCCAAAAAAGCCGGTTGGTCCGTGGAGGATGCGGAACGCTTTCAGGTTTTGACCGTCAAATTGGATGAGGCGGGCTTTGTAAAAGGGTTGTCCAAAGGTTTAGAAGGCGTACAAGCCGGTGAACGCGCGTATGTCCTCTTTTCGGGAAAATATGGTTTTGGCGGGTTGGCGCATGGTATCGTTCCGGCCAACTCTGCATTGATATATGAAATTTGGGTGGAGGCTGTTACGAATAATTAGCCCCGACTCCTAATAATGGATATGATGAAGAAAATTCTATACTTGACTTTCGCGCTCTGTGTTTTTGCTTGTGCAAAGCCGCAGACTCTTTCTACCAATCAAAAGGAAAAAGTTTATTTTGATTCTTGGGTGCAGTTGCACTATGGTGAAGCTTATGGACAAGGTTTGCAGGGCTTAGGATTTTATTTGGATCCTGCCCAAGAGGTGACGGGCAGCGGTGCGTCTGTGAAAGACAGCGCGTTTGTGCGTGTGAAATATACCGCCTATGACTTGGAGGGTAATATCTTGGTGTCCAGCAATCCGGACAAGCATCGTCAACTCGGCGATTATGACACTACCTATTATTATGGTCCTACCATTTGGAACAAAGCTGATGTAACAGTCGTTCCTGCAGGCATACGCAGTGTGCTTTCTACCATGAATGTAGGAGGCAAGCGTACCGCCATCATCCCTTCCTGGTTGATGATTTATGAAGACCACGATAATGGGGATGCCTATTTTAACTCTTCTACCATTGGCGGCAAGTCGTCTGTTTATGAAATTGAAATTGTCGAGGCGACGAACAATATCAGCCGTTGGGAACTGGATTCCTTGCAGGCTTATACGACTTCCAATCCTGTCTATAAATATCGCAAGAGCGATGCCAATGTTCCACTTGACAAGGCTCGTTTCGTGCGTTGTAGCGATGCCTCCAAGGATACGACCGGCGGCGGATACTACTATCAGCAACTTAAAAAGGCGGATAAGGAAAAGAAACTCCCCATCGATACGACCGTCTATGTAAATTATATCGGTCGTCTCTTGGATGGACGCGTATTTGATACCAATATCCAAGACACTGCCATAGTGCATCATTTGTATTCATCTTCAGCGACTTATGGTCCTATGAAGATAAGAATGGCTACGAATTTCTTTGACATTAAATCCATATCCACCTCCGATGGCACGGAGTCTTCTCTCATCAATGGTTTTACCTATGCCCTTAAACACATGATGCCGGGTGAGCATGGTGTAGCTCTTTTCTATTCAGGAATGGGATATTCCTATACGGCGACCGAGAGAATTCCCTCGTATTGTCCTCTAATGTTTGAACTCCAACTGGTACCCGAGCCCTGATGAGCGCGACTCCTTCTGCATCCGTACCTTTGGAATTGGGGACAGAGAGCATTTCAGCCTTATTGAAGAAGTATGCTTTGCCGGCCATCATTGCGATGACCGCTTCTTCTGTATATAATATAGTTGATAGTATTTTTATCGGACAAGGCGTAGGCCCTCTGGCGATTTCCGGTCTGGCGGTCACTTTCCCCTTGATGAATCTTTCCACCGCTTTCGGTACGCTGGTCGGTATCGGTGGTGCGACCATGCTTTCCATCTTTTTGGGGCAGAAGAATTACAAGGCAGCCAACAAGGTGCTAGGCAACACTTTTACCTTGAATGCCATTATGGGCTTGGCTTTTATGTTGGTCTGTCTGTATTGGCTGGATCCTATTCTCCGTTTTTTCGGTGCGAGTGATGCCACCCTTCCCTATGCCGCAGAATATATGACCATCATCCTCTACGGCAATATCATCACTCATCTCTATTTTGGTCTGAATGGAATGATGCGTTCGAGCGGACATCCCCGTTCTGCCATGTATCTGACCCTGCTGACCGTTGTGATTAATTCTGTTTTAGACCCCATCTTTATTTTTGTCTTGGATTGGGGCATCAAAGGGGCGGCCTGGGCAACCGTGATTTCGCAGGCAGTGGCATTTGTGATTGTTATGTGGGAATTTTCAGACCCCAGACGCATCTTGCATTTTACTCTCTCTTCCTTGCGATTGGATTGGCGCGTGGCAAAATCCAGCCTTTCTATCGGCTTCGGCCCTTTCTTGATGCACAGTGCGGCCTGTGTGGTTACCATGGTAATCAACCAACAACTCGGACATTATTACGGTGATTTAGGAATCGGTTCTTACGGTATCAACAACCGTATCACCTTCTTTTTTGTGATGATTTGTGTCGGCCTCAATCAAGGTATGCAACCCATTGCCGGTTATAATTATGGGGCAAAATTATATAGTCGGGTAAAATCGGTTTACAACAAGACGGTCTTCTTGGCAACCGTGGTGGTGAGTATCGCCTGCCTTTTAAGCGTGGGTTGCCCTAAATTTTTGGTCAGTCTTTTTACTTCGGATGCGGACTTAATTGCGATGGCTTCCCACGATTTGGTGATTATGAATTGTATGATTTTCATTGTGGGTTTCCACATGATTACAGCTAATTTTTTCCAATGTCTGGGAATGGTGAAAAAATCCATTTTCCTGTCCTTGATTCGACAGATTTTGTATTTGATTCCGCTGCTGTATATTCTTCCTCAATTCTTCGGCGGAATGGGCGTGTGGTTGAGTCTGCCCGTATCGGATTGTCTGTCCTTTCTGACAGCGATGCTCATGCGCGCCTCCCTGCTTAAAAAAATCAACACCATGAAAGATGGCGATGACCCCGCTCTCTTGGGCAGTAACATATAAGGTATGGAAAAATTAATCATCAGTATAGGAAGACAATTTGGCAGCGGCGGGAAGGATATTGCTACCCGTGTTGCAGAACGCTTGCAGATTCCTTTGTATGACGATGCCCTGCTTCGTCAGGCGGCGGTAGAAAGCGGTATTGATGAGTCTGTTTTTATGCAGGCCGATGAAAAAAGAGCCTTGTTTTCTTTTTCTTCCGTCTTTGGCGGCGGTATAGGACGTGAACAAGTCTTTACCATTCAATGTGATACCATACGTAATATCGCCTCCCGTGAATCGGCGGTAATTGTCGGACGCTGTGCCAACTATATTCTACGGGATCGTGAAATGGTGCTCAATATCTTTATCACGGCTCCTATGGAAAAAAGGGTGGAGCGAATTATGAAGAAACATAATTTGAGCGAGGAAAAAGCGCTGGCTTTGATAGAGAAAGAGGATAAAGCGCGGGCGCAGTATTACAACTTTTTTACCTTCGGTGAGTGGGGACGCGCCAGCGACTATGATTGCTGTATAGATTCTTCTTTGCTCGGCTATGAGCAGACGGCAGAACTCATCGTTTCATTGGCGGAAAAAATGATGGCTGCCCATGAGTAAATGGCAGAAAATAAGCAGTTTACAAAAACGGACCTTGTGGGGTCTGGGACTTTTGGCTGCTTTATTTATTGCCTTGTTGTTGGGTCTTCTTTCAAAGGATTCGGAGCCTGTTTCCAACGAAGAAAATGAGCCCGTTCGTCTCAATAGTTTTATAAACAACGCCCAATCTTATCATTCGCAGTTGGATAAGGAGGTGACTAAATTTATGAAACGTTGGGAGTTGCACGGAGCCCAACTGGCGGTAATGAGAGGGGATTCTCTTTTGTATGCCAAGGGCTATGGAGAAGCGGATGTGGATACAGAAATGCAACCCTATATGACCTTACGCGTGGCTTCTGTCTCTAAATTGGTAACGGCGGCTGCAATTATGGTGCTTTGCGAGCAAGGTCGCCTGTCGTTGTCGGATAAAGTCTTGGGTGAGCAAGGGATTATCAAGGATTCTTCTTTGATGGCGGTAATTCGCGATAAACGTCACTACGAGATTACTGTGGAGCATTTGCTGCGTCATCAGGCGGGTTTTTCCACCCGTTTGGGTGACCCTATGTTTCGTGCGATTGATTTTGCAGCTATGAACCGTTTGCAGCAGCCTCCGAGCGATTGGGAAATGTGTCAAATTGTACTGAATCGCCGTTTGAGCGCCCGTCCCGGTACCCACCACAGCTATTCCAATTTCGGATATCTTCTGTTGTCGCTCTTGATTGAACGTGTCAGTGGTCTTCCCTATGCTGACTTTGTCCGACATTATGTGTTGGAGCCGGCTGGTTGTTATGATTTTCATATTGCAGGAAATTTTTACGAAGAGAAAAAGCCTTCGGAAGTCCGTTATTTTATGCACGGCAATAGTGATGAGGTGTCTTGTTATGATTTGAGTGGAAGAATGGTGGAGCGTTGTTATGGGGGTAATAATGTGACGGCTTTGAGCGGTGCCGGTGCCTGGTGTTGTTCGGCGCCCGAGCTGATGCGTTTTGTTGCTTCTATCGATGGCAATCCGGCCGTTCCGGATATTATCAGTCCGGAAAGTGTGGCGCGGATGGTGCAGTATTTTGATAAGGATACCTATTCTTTGGGGTGGAATGATACCCACCCGGAAAAAGGATGGACGCGCAGCGGCAGTTTTTCAGGTACGGCGGCCCTTATTCAGTATTTCCCCGATGGTGATTGCTGGATTTTTATTACCAATACAAGTACTTACAAAGGACATAATTTCTCTCGCCGCGTCTCTCGTTTCTTCCGCAGCTGTCGTCAAAAATATCTTTCAGGGTTGAATCCGCAGAATCTGTTTATCCCTGACGGCGTCTGAATTCCGAGAGGGTAATGGCGGTCGCGGTAGCGACGTTGAGGGATTCGCTACTGATGGCATCCAAAGGGTAGGGCGGAATCAGCAAGCGTTCGGGACCACATTCTTCTATTTCGGGGCTGATACCCATTGATTCATTCCCCATCACAATCAGGCCTTTATCTTCCAAAACCGTTTGGTAGATATTGCTTCCGTCCAAAAAAGTGCCATACACTTTCATGCCATTTTCTTGAAAAAAGGCAGCCACCTCCGGCAGATTGGCGTAGATGAGTTTTTTGCGAAAAATCGCTCCCATGGTAGCCTGTACCACTTTCGGATTGTAAATATCGCTGGTGGGATAACGGCTCATTTCGTCAGAGGCGAAGAGTATATCCACTCCGAACCAGTCGGACAAGCGCAGTATCGTTCCGATATTTCCCGGGTCGCGAACTCCATCTAATGCCAAAGCCAGCACACCCTTTTTGCACAAGCCTTTCCAGTCAAAGTTTCCTGTTTTTTTACGAACCAGCGCCAGACAATATGAGGGAGAGGACAGCAAACTGATTTTCTCCATCATGGCTGTGCTAATCATTTCAACGGCGCAATCGGGGTTGCCTTTTTCGCTTGCCTGACGGATGCGGGCGAGGCAATCATCTTTGCTGATAAATACACTTTCTACTTGAAAATCAGACTCTAAAGCTTCCAAAACCATTTTTTCGCCCTCTACAACAAAAAGCCCCGTTTCATCACGGACTTTTTTGTCTTTTAGCGAGCGAATCAATTTTGCGGTATTCTTCCAATTTTCCATAGTGGGCGTATTTGACGGCGAATTTAAGAATTATAAAAAGAAATAACGGCGTATGACCTTGCCTTTTTTATCGTACAAGATTAAGTAAGGTTGTGAGGAAAGGTCAAAATGCTCCATACACTCTTCCCATTCCCACTCGTCCAACAACTTCTGATTTTTTTCAACATTGACCAAGAAGATTTTCTGCTGACGATTATGCGCCTGTCGGGCTTTTTCCAATAGTTCTTTACAATCTTGACAGGAAGGGTCATAGAATAGCAGCAATAGTTCTTTGCCCGCGTTACAACAGCGTTTTTTCAACTTATCAAGACGACATTTCCCTTCCCATCCTGTCCCCTTTGCCTTACATTCTTCCACATGGAGTGACACGGCGGGAATGGTCGTTCCCGGTGCGGATTTGGCGTGTAAATCCAGCAAAAGATGAGCAAGGTGTACGACGGCCAGACTATCATATTCTCCCTTCCATTCGATTTCGCCCGAGAGGATGTGATTGTGAATCAACGAATCACAGGCCGATATGCTTTCCTCATCATTCTGGCGGCTGAGATAATACATCAAGTCACCGGATAGATGACGATAGAGAGAGGGGGTGTTGCGTTCCGCTGCAACCCATTTGAAGTATTGGAGCGTTTGCTCAAGTTCGCTGATACTTCTTTGACCAGGAGGCAGCAATTCATCAAATAATCGGAAACTCTGCTCGTCTCCATAAGGGTATTCCCTGTCGGTCTGAATCTGTTGCAGTAAGTTCTCCAAGGCAGACGGATCCAATTGTCTTCCGATGATGATTCCATCTTCATCACAGAGGAAAAGTCGTGGTGTAGAAACCACTCCATATTGTATGGCAAAGCGGCTTTCTCCTTCGGGGTCCCACAAGTGTATCAGACGGCCTTTTCCCGGCTTTCTCTCCGCCCAGTTCAGTCTTTCCCTGCGGTAGTTTTCCCATTTTTCCAAGTCTGTACCACAGTAAATGGCATAGACATTTATGGGAAGAGAACAGTGCTTCAAGACAATTTCCACTTGTTTGCTATAAAGCTTGCAGACAGCGCAGTCGCTATCATAAAAATAGAGCAGGGGCAATGCGCCCGAGATTGCCGATGAATCCGTGACGTTGTAATGTTCGCCCTCCGGAGTTGTCAATGTCAAAGTTGGGGCTTTCATGCCCAGTAGGGTGTTCCGGTGAATATCCGCATAAAGCTTGGCGGAGGTAAAGGCGTCCTCTTGTCTGAAGCGGGCAAGTCCTGAGGCAAACCAGCGGTCAAAAAGATGCACACAGACCGCTTCGTCATTCATCACTTTGGAGTGACTATAATAATCAAAAAGCGTCTGTGCCGTGTAGCTGCGAATAGCCGAATCCTGACAGGAAGAAATCAGAAAATCACATTCCTGGATTTTGATGGACGCGGGACTGCTTTCAAGCGTTTGGGTATATTCTTCCAAGATGAACTTGAGTGAATCAAGTTGCGCAGCAGACAGTCGGAGTGTGCCAAAGAGCAAACTCACAAAGCAGCAAAGGAGGTAGCAGATTTTTTTCATAGCCGGACTCCTTCGGGTAGATAAGCGCTTGCGTCGCCGTTGTTTTTAATCAGTTCTCGGGCCGCTGTGGAGGATATGTGGGCGTATTGCGGATTTGTCAGCATTAGGAGCGTTTCAATCTCCGGAGCCAATTCCCGATTGGTCTCCGCCAACTTTTTTTCCATCTCAAAATCCTGGGCATTGCGCACCCCACGCACCATGTGTCGTATGCCGTAACGGCGGCAGAGTTCTACGGTAAGTCCCTCATATTCCAATACTTGTACCCTATCTCCCCAAGAGACAGTCGCTTGTTGGATGAGCTGTATTTTCTTCTGATTGTCCAAAAAGGCTTCTTTGTCAGGGTTGATGCCTATGCCGACAATTACCCGATCAAAAAGAGTCAGCGCCCTTTTCAAAATATCTAAATGTCCGGCGGTAAAAGGGTCAAAGGATCCGGGAAACAAGGCTGTCTTTTTCATACGATCCAATCGATTTCTTTTTCGCCCCTTTCACGGAGCAGGTGGTTGGTCTGTGAAAAATGTTTGCATCCGAAAAAGGCACCTCTGGCTAGAGGAGAGGGGTGTGCGGCCTCCAAAATGTGGTGGCGGCTCGCGTCAATCAAATCTTTTTTGCTGCGGGCAAAATTTCCCCACAACAAAAAGATAATGCCTTCTCTTTGCGAGGAAAGATGCGAAATGACGGCGTCTGTAAAATGTTGCCAGCCGATATGACTGTGCGAAGCCGCCTTGCCGGCCTCCACACTTAAAATCGCGTTCAGCATCAGGACACCCTGCGATGCCCATTTTTCCAACGAATGTCCTCCTTGCATCTTCACACCCAAATCATTTTCTATTTCCTTGAAGATGTTTTTCAGGGAAGGCGGAGCTGCGATGTGGTCAGGCACGGAAAACGAAAGCCCCATAGCCTGTGAGGGCCCGTGGTAGGGGTCTTGCCCCAAAATGACCACCCTTACTTTGGGAAAGGGGGTCATTTCAAAAGCTTTGAAAATATGGCTGCCCCTGGGATAGATGGTCTTTCCTGCTTCTTTTTCCTGATGCAGGAAGCGGACGATTTCCTGAAAGTAGGGCTTGTCAAATTCCTCTTTCAGTACTTCTTTCCAAGAGTCTTCAATTTTTACCTCCATCGGCTCTTCTAAAATATGGCTTGGATGACATCATCAATGGTTTTGACATAAATGAAGTTCAATCCTTTAATATAGATAGGCTGTATATCCTCGATATCTTTGCGGTTATCTTCACAGATGACAATGGTGTGGACTCCTGCACGTTTGGCCGCCAGAATCTTCTCTTTGATACCTCCCACAGGCAATACTTTTCCACGCAAAGTCATTTCACCGGTCATGGCAATGCCGCTCTTGATGGCTTCTCCACGCAAAGCGGAAACCATGGAACTCACCAATGTAATACCTGCCGACGGGCCGTCTTTGGGGGTGGCTCCCTCAGGAATATGGATATGAATATCCTTTTGGGCAAATTCTTCGGAGCTCAATTTCGCCATATCAGGGTGGGCTTTGATATATTTATAGGCAATGGTGGTGGATTCTTTCATCACATCTCCCATGTTGCCCGTCATACTCAATTCGCCTTTACCCTTGCTGATGCTGCTTTCTACAAAGAGAATTTCTCCACCCATTGAGGTCCAGGCCAATCCGGTCACGATACCGACGCCCTCATTGCCTTTGATTTTGTCGTGCGAACTGACAGGAAGTCCCAGGTAGTCTTTCAGCATTTGTTTTTTGATGCTTGCGGGACGTTCTTCTTCCAATGCGATTTTCTTGGCAGTCACACGTGCGATTTTTGCGATTTGCTTTTCGAGGCCGCGTACGCCCGATTCGTGGGTGTATTCATCAATGATGGTGGCCAATGCGGTCTTGTCGATTTTCAACTCGTTCTTCTTCAAGCCGTGCTCTTCGGTCTGCTTGGGAATGAGGTATCCTCGTGCAATTTCCATCTTTTCTTCCGCCAAGTAACCGCTCACATTAATCATTTCCATTCGGTCGCGCAGGGCCGGCTGGATGGAGGAAATGTTGTTGGCCGTGGTGATGAAAAGAACATTGGAAAGGTCGTAGTCAAGATCCAGATAATTATCGTGGAAAGCCGTGTTCTGCTCGGGGTCCAAGGCTTCCAGCAGAGCTGAAGAAGGGTCGCCTTTGATATCGCTGCCGATTTTATCAATCTCATCCAGAACAATGACGGGGTTGGAGGTGCCGGCGCGGCAAATTCCGTTCAAAATACGTCCGGGCAAGGCTCCGATATAGGTTTTCCGGTGTCCGCGGATTTCGCTTTCGTCATGAATACCTCCCAGGGCAATGCGGATATATTTGCGTCCCAATGAGCGGGCAATGCTCTTTCCTAAACTGGTCTTACCCACACCCGGAGGGCCGTAGAGACAAAGAATGGGGGATTTCATATTGCCCTTGAGTTTCAGAACGGCCAGGTATTCAATGATTCTTTCCTTGATTTTATCCAGACCATAATGATCTTCATCCAAGACTTTTTGGGCGTTTTTCAAGTCAAGATTGTCCTCGCTGATATGGCCCCAAGGAAGGTCCAGCATGAAGTTTACATAATTATACTGGGTGCTATAGTCCGGAGAAGAGGGGTTGTAGCGTTCCAATTTGGCCATTTCCTTTTCGAAAACCTCCTGAATCTGGGGTGGCCAGATTTTTTCCATCGCACGCTTGCGGAAACGGTCGAAGTCTTCTTCTTCGTCAATGCCCAACTCTTCACGAATGGTTCTGAGCTGGTTGTTGAGGAAGTACTCTCTCTGCTGCTGGTCGATTTCCTCTTTGACCTTGGCATTGATTTCCTGTTTGATGTCGCTGTAGTTGGCCTGAATTTGAAGCAATGACAACAGTTTCATGCCTCTTTTCTTCATATCGCCTATCGAGATAAGTTCGATTTTAGCCGCGTTGTTATCCAAATCGATGGTCGTCGACAGGAAGTTCACCAGGAAGTTGAAGTCCTCAATGCTTTTGAGCGCGGAGATATTCTCTTTGCCGCTCATAGAATTTTGACGCATGATATGCATCGCTTTTTCTTTGATGCTGTCCGCAATGGCTTGAATCTTCGTGTCGGAATTGTCTGCCATTTTGTCATCCACTACGGCGATATGTCCTGTCAGATAGGGCTCGTGTCCGACAATGCTGTTCAAACGAACTCTTCCTACGCTTTGAAGGATGGCTGTCACCGTATCATCCGGCATCGTAATGGTCTTCACTACGCGCGTAAGACTGCCATATTCTGCCAAATCCTCCATTCCAGGGTCCTCTACCGCATAATCTTTCTGTGTTATCGACGCAAAGAGCAAATGATGCTTCTCCGCATCTTGAATCAAAGCCAAGGATTTTTCACGGCCGATGACAACGGGGTAGATGCAATGAGGGAACAAAGTGGCGTTTCTCAACGCAAGTACAGGCATGATTTCAGGAATGTTCTCTGAAATGATAGAGTCGTCTGTCTCATGGGCATCCATGGGGATGATATTCACCTCGGCACCTAAATTTGAAAATAAATCTTTCTCCATATTTTATCTTTTCCAGTCTGCCAAATTGGCAGAGATTACAAATTTAATAACAATTGTCAATTGTTGTGCCAAAAATATCTTTACAAAAAATGCAGATTGTTTTTTGTTGTTTGAGAAAAAAGACTTACTTTTGCACGTTTTTTCAGTAATTAATACTTCTAAATACTTCGAGAAATGACTAAAGCAGATGTTGTAAATGAGGTTGCTAAGGCGACTGGTGTTGAAAAAGTTGAAGCCCTCGCGGTTATCGAGTCTTTTATGGATGTAGTGAAGGGGTCGCTTGCAAAAGGGGAGCCTGTTTATCTTCGCGGATTTGGTAGTTTTATCATCAAACATAGAGCAGAGAAGACCGCTAGAAATATCACGAAGAATACAACGATTACAATTCAGGCACACGATATCCCCGCGTTTAAGCCTGCAAAGACTTTTATGGAGTCTGTAAAGAAATAATACATTATATATAGTTATCAGTTATGCCTAACGGAAAAAAACACAAACGCCATAAAATGGCAACGCACAAGCGTAAAAAACGCCTGCGTAAGAATAGACATAAGAAGAGAAAGTAGTTTTCTCTTCTTTTTGTCTTGACACTGGCAGTTAATGGAAGGTGAGAAAGACTTAATTGTCGACATTCAAAAAGATAAGGTATCGATCGCTCTATTAGAGGATCACCGCCTTGTCGAATTTAATCAGGAGGCGTGTGAAAGCCGCACTTGCTCTGTTGGGGATGTGTTCCTTGGCAGAGTAAAGAAGCTTTTACCCGCCCTGAATGCTGCTTTTGTAGATATTGGTGACGAAAAAGAAGCCTTTCTGCATTATCAGGATTTGGGCTCCCATTTCTACGCCTTTGATGAATTTGTCAAACGTACCAATCGCAACAGCAACAACAAAGGGATGTATTCCCACATCAAGTTCGAAAAGATACTTGAGAAGGAAGGACGTATTGAAGAGGTCCTGACCGTGGGACAACCTCTTATTGTGCAGGTTAGCAAAGAGCCGATTTCGACCAAGGGCTCCCGTCTAGTGAGTGAAATCTCCCTGGCCGGGCGTAATATCGTACTTCTTCCTTTTGCCGATAAAGTCAGTGTCTCCCAGAAAATCAAATCCAAGCAGGAAAAAAAGCGTCTGGAGCTTCTGGTGAAGAACATTCTTCCTAAAAATTATGGTGCCATCATTCGTACGGCCGCAGAGGGGAAGAGTGCTTCGGTATTGGATAATGAACTGATGTCCCTCATTGAGAAATGGGAGAATTCATGGGTGAAGTTGTCCAAGGATAAGAGTGTCAAATTGCTTTTCACCGAATCCAACAAGGTGACTTCCATGCTGCGTGACCTCTTGGATGAGAGCTTTACCAACATAGTGGTCAATGACAAGGCGACAGCCGGAGATTTGCGCATATATATTTCGAATATCGCGCCCGGCATGGAGAAGATTGTCAAATACTATGAGGGTAACAAGCCTCTTTTTGATGAGTATGAGATTACCCGCCAGATAAAAAGTTCTTTCGGAAAAATCGTTCCGATTAAGCAGGGCGCTTATTTGGTGATAGAACATACTGAAGCCCTGCACGTGGTGGATGTCAACAGCGGTACCCGCGCCAAGAACAAAGAACAGGAGCAGAATACCTTTGACATCAACTGCAATGCCGCAGAAGAAATCGCCCGTCAGATGCGTCTGCGAGATATGGGTGGCATTGTGATTGTCGATTTTATCGACATGGTGAAGGCAGAGCATAAAAATGCCCTGTTTAAGCACATGAGGGAAGTAATGGCAGGGGATAGAGCCCGTCATAATATCTTGCCTCTGACTAAATTTGGCTTGATGCAGATTACCCGTCAAAGGGTGCGTCCCGCGACGGAAATCAATACGACCGAAGTTTGTCCTGTCTGCCAGGGAAGTGGGAAAATTTCTTCCAGCTTAGTGATTGATGAGGCGATAGAGAGAAAAATAGCTTTGACCTGTTCTCAACGTCCCGGAAAAGCTATCGTGGTGAAGGTGAGCCCGATTTTGGCCGCTTATCTCAAAAAGGGAAAAGGTCTGTTCAACAGGGGATCCATTCTTTCACAATGGAATAAAAAGTTCGGAGTCAAGATTACACTTAACGAGAATAGTCAATTTTCTGTCCTTCAAAACGAGCTATACAGCAAGTCGGGAGAGAGATTGGACCAATAAAATCCATTATGTCTCGAGCCAAAAAATCAAAGAAAAAATCCTCAAAAGTAATCGATGCTGATTATTTGAGTCGGCATAAGGAGTCTTTGCGTCGCAAGCATAGACAGGTTATCTATTTGAATGATAGGGAGTTGGCAGCGATAGACGCCTATTGTTCCCGTTTTCAGGTCAGCCATCGCTCGATATTGCTCCGCGATGCGATTATGTCTCGGGTATTGGAAACTCTGGATGAAAATCCTCCTTCACTGTTTTGAAAATGAAAATTTCAGAGATACTGACTCAAAGTCCCAAACCCTTTCCGTCTATTGAGATTGTACCCCCGTTAAAAGGTATCAGTAAAGAGGAACTCGTATCCTCGATAGAGCCTTTTATGGAGTTCTGCCCTCCTTATATCAATGTTACCTGTCATAGGGATGAATATGAGTTCAGGCCCGAGGCGGACGGAAGTTATACCCGTCATGCAGTGCGTCGCAGAATCAGTGAAACGGCTGTCTGCGGAGCGATCCAATCGCATTTCAAGGCCGAGGTTGTACCCCATTTGATTGGTGCCGGAATGACACGGGAGCAAATGGAAAACCAACTTCATGATTTGCATTTCATGGGCATTGAGAATGTGATGGCTTTGCGCGGTGATTGTCTGGTTGGTGAAAAAAGATTTACCCCGGAGCCGGGCGGCTATCGTTGGGCGAGTGAGTTGGTGGAAGATATCCGCAGCTTTGAAAAAGAGCAGGGTGCTTCTTTTTGCGTCGGTGTAGGAGCCTATCCGGAAAAGCATTTTGAGGCGCCTAATCTGGAAATGGATATTGAAAATCTCAAGCGAAAGGTCGAAAAAGGAGCTGATTATATCATCACGCAAATGTTTTTCGATAACGCCGTTTTCTACGAATTTCGAGATAAGTGTCGTCAGGCAGGTATCACCGTGCCTATCATTCCAGGCTTGAAACCCTTATCTACGGCCCGCCAGGTGGAGATTCTTCCTGAAACTTTCTCTTTGGATATTCCGGCTGAATTGGTTCGCGAGATGAAAAAGCATGCGGCAGATAAGGCTGTTTGTTATGAAATCGGTGCTCGCTGGTGTGCAGAGCAATGTGCAGATTTGCTGAAAAATGACGTGCCGGCCGTGCATTTCTATACGATGGGTAAATCCGATAATATCATCGGAATCCTTCGATCTTGTTTCTAAAAGAAAGTCCTTGCTTTATGAGTGACTTTGTTTGGCAATTGTCAGAGCGTATCCTGATTTTGGATGGAGCCATGGGAACCATGGTGCAGTCTTGTTGCGGAACGAAGCCCAATGAAGATTGTCAGAATACCGATGCGCTGAATCTGACTCATCCCGAATGGATAGAAGATATATTGAGACAATATGCCGAGGCTGGTGCTCATATCCTGACAACCAATAGTTTTGGTTGTAATACCTTGGTGCAGCAGCGTCATGGTATGGCGGATAAAGCGCCTCAAATGGCCCTTGCGGCCGCCCGAATTGCCCGAAAGGTTGCGGATGAAGTTTTGTCCCAAAGACGAGCCCAAGGGGATGATTCGCCTTTGTTTGTTTCAGGTAGCGTAGGCCCGACAGGCATCAGTCTGACCATGGCTCACGATGCTTCTGATCCAACCCTGCGTGAATGTGATTTCAATCAGTTCAAGGAAGCGGCCAAAGAGCAGATTGCGGCCTTGATAGAGGGTGGGGTGGATATCATACAGTTGGAAACCTGTTTTGATGCGCTGAATGTCAAAGCAGTCATTGTTGCTTTGGAGGAACTTTCTTGTTCGCTTCCGGTGGTGATTTCTGCAACGGTCAGTGACAGGAGCGGACGAATGCTTACCGGACAGACTTTGGAGGCCTTTTTTCAAGCAATCAAGCACTGTCCCCATTTAGCGGCATTCGGTCTGAACTGCGCTTTGGGTGCCGCACAACTCAAGCCTCTCGTTGAGGAATTGAGCCGTTTTTCTCCTCTCCCTTTGATTTTTTATCCCAATGCCGGTATTCCCGACGAAATGGGATGCTATCGTGATACGCCCGAGTCTATGGCAGAAGTCGTGCGCGAGTTGGCATTGGCGGGGCATATCAATATCGCCGGAGGATGTTGCGGAACAACTCCTTCCCATATCCGTGCCTTGGCAAATACGCTTTGTGATATTCCTCCCCGCAAGCCTTGTGTTGAGGATAAGGTTTTGTTTGTCAGTGGGTTGGAGGCTTATCGTGTGGATGCATCGCAGAATTTTACCAACATCGGAGAGCGTGCCAATGTGACAGGTTCGCGTAAATTTGCCCGTTTGATTGCGTCCAAATCCTACGAAGAAGCCTTGCAGGTCGCGTCTGCCCAAGTGGCGGGTGGGGCCAATATCATCGATGTCAATATGGATGATGCAATGTTGGATTCCAAGGCCTGTATGCGTGATTTCTTGCGCTATCTGTCTTCCGATCCGGCGGTGTCAAAGGCGGCGGTCATGGTGGATTCTTCCCATTGGGAAACTCTTTTGGAAGGACTGCAGAATTGCTGTGGAAAAAGCATAGTCAATTCCATTTCTCTCAAGGATGGGGAAGAGGAATTTTTGCGACGTGCCCGCTTGATTAAACGCTACGGAGCGGCCGTTGTGGTGATGGCCTTTGATGAAAAAGGACAGGCTGAAACCTACGAACGAAAAATTGAAATTGCTGCTCGTGCCTACCGTCTTTTGGTGGAAAAAGCGGGCTTTGCTCCCTATGATATTATCTTTGATGTCAATGTTTTATCGATTGGTACAGGCATAGCCGAACACGCGCGTTTTGCGGTGGATTTTATTGAGGCGGTACGTTGGATAAAACAGCATCTTCCCGCTGCGCTGACTAGTGGCGGCATTTCCAATCTTTCGTTTGCCTTCCGTGGAAATAATGCCGTGCGGGAAGCCATGCACAGTGCTTTCCTTTTCCATGCCATCCGGGCGGGCCTGGATATGGCGATAGTCAATCCTCAAATGCTTCAGTTGTATGATGATATTGATGCGGCGCTTCTGCGGGCGATAGAGGATGTGATCTTTGACACAGATGCCCAGGCAACGGCACGTTTGCTGGATTTTGCGGCGTCTTTTACCGCCGAAGACAAAGAAGAAAAGGTGGAGGCTGCCGGGCAAACGGAAAATCCCGCCGAGCGTCTTCAACGCGCATTGTTAAGGGGTGATGGGAACCATGTGGAGGAAGATGTGTTGGCGTTGATGAATGAATCGGCTTCTGCGGTTGCAGTGATTGAAGGCCCTTTGATGGAAGCGATGGCGCGGGTAGGAGAGGCCTTTGCTGACGGAAAAATGTTTTTGCCGCAAGTGGTCAAATCGGCGAAAATCATGCGTCAGGCAGTCCGGGTTTTGGAACCTTATATGGGATTGTCAGATGAAAATCAAGGTAAAAATAAGCCCAAAGTGGTATTGGCGACCATTCAGGGTGACGTACACGATATAGGAAAAAATATCACCTCCATTGTTTTGCAATGTGGTGGTTTTGAGGTGATTGATATGGGTGTTATGGTGCCGTGCTCGGATATTTTGGATAAGGCGCAAGAACTCAATGCGGATATTATAGGAGTCAGCGGTCTGATTACTCCTTCTTTGTATAGAATGGAGGAGTTGTGCCGTATGATGACCCAGCGTGGTTTTACTTGTCCTTTGTTTGTAGGAGGTGCGGCGGCCAGTGCGGTTCATACGGCGGTGAAATTAGCCCCCTTGTATGAGCATGTTCATTATGGGGCTGATGCGTCCATGACAGCCGTGATGGCCAAGCGTTCTCTGTCGGCGCCGGAGGAGTTTTTGCGAGAGGAAAATGCGGCGCATGAGCGTCTTCGGGAGTTGCATGCCCAAACAAAAAACAAGCCCCTGACGAACTCTTCAAAACCGTATGTTCCGAGCGTCTTTTTAGAGGGGGCGGAGCAGGCGGATATCCCTTTGAAAACCCTGACTTTTCAGGACTTGCAACCCCATCTTGACTGGCGGATTTTTAAGGCGGCCTATGGTCTGAAAAATGAATCGGAAGGAGAGGGGCAAGTATTTGAGTATCAAGGTGAAGCGCTGCGTTTATTAAAGCGTGAGAATACCTTTTCCGTACGTCTGTCTGCTCGCTTTTTTTCGAGCTATAAAGACGGAAATTCGATCTGTGAAAAAGACGGGCTTTTTACCTTTCCCATGCTGCGGGATGAGAAGGCGGAAAAAATGGCTTCGTTGGCAGATTTTTATCCCTCTCAATCCAGCGGAAAAACCCATTTGTTGGGGCTTTTTGCCTTGAGTGTCAAGGAAGATTCCGGCTTGAAGGATGTCAAAATTTCTGAAAGTTTTGATGCTTCCCTCTTTTCTCATGCGCTAAAAGCCATGCTCGCTCAGGCTGCTTCCCGCTGGCTTCAAAATCAACTTGAAAATTTATACGCGGATTCATCCTGTCGGTGGGTTTTGCCGGGAATAGGCTACGCCTGTTGTCCGGATCACAGTCTCAAACGCGATGTCTTGGCGCTCCTGTCTGATGCGTTGGAAATCCGTCTCAGTGATTCTTGTGCGATGCTTCCTTTGGAAAGTATCTGTGGCTTTGTCGTGCCGTCGCCGGATGCCTGTTATCCGGAAATTCGTCATGTTTCTGCGGAGCAAATTGCCTTATATGCCTCAAAAAGAGGTTTTAACGAACAAGAAAAACAGCTCTTTTTAGCTCATTTGTGCTAACTAAGGTTGAAAACCTTGCGTTTTTTGACAAAAAATCTTATCTTTGTAATTCGGGTTTTTTGATTTATTCGATTATGAAGTTAAGAAGTAGCATAACTCTTGAAGGTCGTAGAATGGCTGGTGCAAGAGCATTGTGGGTTGCCAATGGTATGAAAAAAGAGCAGATGGGAAAACCTGTCATTGCCATTGCCAATTCTTTCACCCAATTCGTTCCCGGTCATACTCATTTGCATGAGGCTGGTCAGATAGTCAAAGAAGAAGTGGAGCGTTTGGGTTGTTATGCCGCCGAATTCAATACCATTGCCGTAGATGACGGAATTGCAATGGGCCACGACGGTATGTTGTATTCCCTTCCCTCTCGTGATATTATCGCAGATAGCGTCGAGTATATGGTGAATGCCCACAAGGCAGACGCTTTGGTGTGCATCAGCAATTGCGACAAGATTACCCCGGGTATGATGATCGCAGCCATGCGTTTGAATATCCCTACCGTCTTTGTGTCCGGCGGTCCTATGGAGGCCGGTGTGTTGGGCAAAGCCAAATTGGATTTGATTGACGCCATGATTAAATCGGCGGACAGCCAGGTCTGCGATGACGAGGTGGAGCAGATTGAAAACAGCGCTTGTCCGACCTGTGGAAGTTGTTCCGGTATGTTTACAGCCAACTCCATGAACTGTCTGACCGAGGCAATTGGTCTTTCTCTTCCCGGTAACGGCACCGTGCTGGCGACCCATGTCCTTCGCAAGGAATTGATGCGCAAGGCCGCTCGCTTGGTGGTGGAAAATGCCTACAAATACTATCGTGACGGAGATGAAAGCGTGCTTCCCAAAAGCATTGCGACCCGTGAGGCTTTTATGAATGCCATGACCTTGGATATTGCCATGGGTGGCTCTACCAATACGATTTTGCACCTTTTGGCCATTGCCGGAGAAGGGGGCGTGGATTTCAAAATGAGTGATATCGATGCGCTTTCCCGTAAAGTTCCCTGCATTTGCAAGGTGGCTCCCAATACCCAGAAATTTCATATTCAGGATGTCGGTCGTGCCGGTGGTATCGTTTCCATTATGGCAGAACTAGCCAAAAGCGGCTTGGTGAATACCTCCCTCAAACGTGTGGATGGTATGACCTTGGCGGAAGAAATTGAAAAATGGGGCATCACCAGTCCTTCCGTTTGCGAAGAGGCTTTGAAATTCTATCGTTCCGCTCCCGCCAATCGTTTCTCCAACGTACTTGGCAGTCAGGAAACTTATTGCGAGCAGTTGGATACCGACCGCGAAAACGGTTGTATCCGTTCTCTCGAAAGTGCCTACACCAAAGACGGTGGTCTGGCTGTTCTTTTCGGTAATATCGCCCAGGACGGCTGCGTGATCAAGACGGCCGGTGTGGATGAAAGCATCTGGCATTTTGAGGGTCCTGCCAAAGTCT
Source organism: uncultured Bacteroidales bacterium (assembly GCA_904501835.1). Classification (GTDB taxonomy): domain Bacteria; phylum Bacteroidota; class Bacteroidia; order Bacteroidales; family UBA932; genus Cryptobacteroides. Next base: position 2,998 of record CAJGBW010000007.1, on the reverse strand, counting down.
TTGATTCTCAAGAGGCGGCTTGTGAGGGTATTCTCGGAGGAAAAATCCAGAGTGGTGACGTGGTGATTATCAACTATGAAGGTCCCAAAGGTGGCCCGGGTATGCAGGAAATGTTATATCCGACCTCTTACATCAAATCCATGCACCTTGGAAAAGAGTGTGCGTTGCTGACGGACGGTCGTTTCAGCGGCGGTACCTCCGGTTTGAGTATCGGTCACGTCTCTCCCGAGGCAGCGGCCGGTGGAAATATCGCCTTGGTTCGTGATGGGGATATCATCGAAATTGATATTCCTTCCCGTAAAATCTCCGTTCGCCTGAGCGAGGAAGAATTGAATGTCCGTCGTGAGGAGGAACTGAAGCGTGGTAAAAAGGCCTTTACGCCTCCGACACGTCAGAGAGTGGTCTCCAAAGCACTCAAAGCTTATGCTGCCATGGTAAGTAGTGCGGATAAAGGCGGAATTAGAATTGTAGAAGAGTAACATGACGAAGAAAAATAAAATAAGTGGTTCTCAGATTTTGCTTGAGACCTTGATAGCCGAGGGCGTGGATACCCTCTTTGGCTATCCCGGCGGACAGATTATGCCGGTGTACGACAAAATGTACGAGTATGGTGACAAATTGCGTCACGTTCTGGTGCGTCACGAACAGGGTGCCATTCATGCGGCTCAGGGTTATGCCCGCGCAAAAGGTTTTCCCGGTACGGTTATCGTGACTTCCGGTCCGGGTGCGACCAATGTCATCACGGGTGTGGCTGATGCCATGGTGGATTCAACGCCCGTTGTGGTGATTGCCGGCCAGGTCAATACCTCTTTGTTGGGTACGGACGCTTTTCAGGAAACGGACTTGATGGGTCTTACCAATCCTATCACCAAATGGAGCTACCAGATTCGCCGCCCCGAGGATATTGTATGGGCTGTGTCTCGTGCTTATTATATTGCTTCTACGGGCCGTCCGGGTCCTGTGGTGCTGGATTTGACCAAGGATGCCCAGGTCGGATTGGCAGAATTCCAATATGAGAAATGCGAGTTTATCCGCAGTTATCAGCCGAAATTCAACGCGGATGAGGCCAAATTGCGTCAGGCTGCGAAGATGATTGACCAGTCAAAACGTCCTTTTGTGCTTTGTGGACAGGGCGTGATTCTTTCCGGTGCGGAAAAAGAATTGGCGGCCTTCTTGGAAAAAGGTTGCATCCCCGTAGGTTCTACCTTATTGGGATTGAGCGCCGTTGCTTCGGACAACCCTCACTACAAGGGTATGTTGGGCATGCACGGAAATATCGCGGCCAATATCATGTCGCAGGAGGCCGATGTTATTTTGGCTGTCGGTATGCGTTTTGACGACCGTGTGACGGGCAATCTTTCCAATTATTGTCGCGATGCACGCATTATTCATGTGGATATCGACCCTAGCGAGTTGGGCAAAAATGTGCCCATTGATTTGGGTGTTCACGGAGATGCCAAACAAGTGCTCGCCCGTCTGACCGAGTTGATCTCCCGTCAGGATAGAACGGAGTGGTTGCAGCGCGATGTGCGTTTCAATCAGGTGGAGCAGGAAAAAGTTATCATTCCTGAGACTTGTCCGAACTGCGGTAAAATCAATCCGGGTGAGGTGGTTGCCATGGTCGCCGAGGTGAGCGGAAATGATGCCATTATTCTTACGGATGTGGGTCAGAATCAGATGATTGGCGCTCGCTATTCTCGTTTTAAGAACAGCCGCAGCTTTATTTCCTCCGGTGGTCTCGGTACCATGGGATTCGGTATTCCTGCGACCATTGGTGCCAAGATTGGTGCCCCCGAACGCAAGGTTTGTCTCTTTGTGGGCGACGGCGGTTTCCAGATGACCCTTCAGGAGTTGGGTACCATCATGCAGGAGCAAGTAGGTGTGAAAATCGTTCTGCTCAATAACAATTGGTTGGGCAATGTGCGTCAATGGCAGGAGTTGTTCTTCGGAGAACGCTACTCACAGACGCGCATGATCAATCCTGATTTTGAAAAAATTGCTGAGGCTTATGGCATTGAGCATGTTTTGGTCGAGGAACGCGAGCAGTTGCGTCCGGCTGTAGAAAAAATGCTTGCCGACGACAAACCTTTTATCTTGGATGTACATATCAATGAGGAAAATATGGTCTTCCCCATGGTGCCTCCCGGAAAATCGGTCAGCGAAATTATGTTGAACAACGAGGAATGGTTTGAATAAAATGGAAAAGGAAAAACTCTATATCATTACGGCCTACACGGAAAATCAGGTAGGTCTGCTCAGTACAGTGGCTGGTATGTTCACCCGTCGCAGCATCAATATTGATACCCTGCGCGTAATGGCTTCCACCATTCCCGGTGTACACAAATTCACGGTGAAAACCCGTACTACAGAAAGTAAAGTGAAATCCATAGTCTTGAACATGGAGAAAAAAGTGGATGTAATCAAGGCCTTCTATTATGTGGATAATGAAAATTCCATGCATGAAATCGAAGAGGTTGCATCCTTCCTGCAAGCAAGAGAAAATAACAAATAAAACTTATTAAATTATGGCAAAAATTAATTTTGGCGGTGTTGAAGAGACCGTAGTAACTCGCGAAGAATTTACCCTCGCAAAAGCAAAAGAAGTTCTTAAAAATGAAACTATCGCTGTTATCGGATATGGCGTACAGGGTCCTGGTCAGTCGTTGAATCTCCGTGACAATGGTTTTAATGTAATCGTAGGTCAGCGTGCCGGTAAGACTTTCGACAAGGCAGTTGCTGATGGTTGGACACCTGGTAAAGACCTTTTCGGTATCGAGGAGGCTTGCGAAAAAGCCAGCATCATCATGTGCTTGCTTTCTGATGCAGCCGTAATGTCTGTATGGCCTACCATCAAACCTTACTTGACTACTGGTAAGACTTTGTATTTCTCTCACGGTTTCGCCATCACTTGGAACGACCGCACAGGTTGTGTTCCTCCCACCGATATTGACGTGATTATGGTAGCTCCTAAGGGTTCTGGTACTTCTGTACGTCGTCT